>CAZBUL010000008.1:5420-26441 GCA_964495045.1 uncultured Desulfobacterales bacterium
TCGCAAAGTGAAGTTTTGATCACCATCGACAGTTATTATCGTGGCGGCGGCCTGATCGACCACAAGGAAAAGGCTGATATCGCTTTTGATGAGGCCAAGAAACAAGGCCAGACCTTGAAAAAAATTCTGGTCTGGCAGCGGTATCCCGGCAAATATTCCAGCCCCACCCCGCTGGTCGAAGGCAGGGATTTTATCGTCAATGATCTGTTGAAAAAGTATTACGGCGTTCGCATCGACCCGGTGCCCATGCCCGCGGAAGCGCCGCTCTTTTTGATGTACACCAGCGGCACCACCGGAAAACCCAAGGGCTGCCAGCACAGCACCGGCGGGTATCTGGCCTATGTCACCGGAACCTCCAAGTATGTTCAGGACATCCATCCGGAAGATGTTTACTGGTGCATGGCCGACATCGGCTGGATCACCGGACATTCCTACATTGTTTACGGCCCGCTGGCGCTTTGCGCTTCATCGGTCATCTATGAAGGCATTCCCACCTATCCGGATGCCGGCAGGACCTGGAGAATCGCCCAGAACCTGGACGTCAATATTTTCCACACGGCCCCCACGACGATTCGTGCATTAAGAAAAGTCGGTCCGGATGAACCTGCAAAGTATAACTATCATTTCAAACACATGACGACCGTCGGCGAGCCAATCGAACCGGCTGTTTGGAAATGGTATCATAAAGAAGTCGGAAAAGGCGAGGCCATCATCGTGGACACCTGGTGGCAGACGGAAACCGGCGGATTTCTCTGCAGCACCCTGCCGGCCCTGAGACCCATGAAACCGGGAAGCGCCGGACCGGGTATGCCCGGCATTCACCCCATCATCTATGATGAGGATGGCAATGAACTGCCATCCGGATGCGGCAAGGCCGGCAACATCTGCATTCAGAACCCCTGGCCGGGCGGATTCCAGACCATCTGGGGAGATCGCGAGCGCTTTGTCCGTCAGTATTATCAGCGGTATTGCAAAGACCCGAACAGCAAGGACTGGAGGGATTGGCCGTATCTGACCGGAGATGCAGCGGTTCAGGCGCCGGATGGCTATTATCGAATCCTGGGCAGAATCGACGACGTTATCAATGTTTCCGGCCATCGTCTGGGAACCAAGGAACTTGAATCCGCGGCCATGACGGTGAATGAAGTCGCGGAAGCCGCGGTCGTGCCGGTTGCCGATGAAATCAAGGGTAAGGTTCCGGATCTTTATGTGTCCTTGAAACCTGGTTTTACGCCAAGTAAGGAGCTTGAAGACAAAATCATTAAGGCCCTTGTTGTTGAGATCGGCCCCATTGCCAAACCCAGAAAGGTCTGGATTGTGCCGGACATGCCCAAAACACGCTCGGGCAAGATCATGCGACGGGTACTGGGTGCGCTCTCCAATAAGTCGGATGTCGGCGATGTCATGACACTGGCCAATCCGGAAATCGTAGAGGCCATCGCGAAAATGGTTGGCTGATGATATCAAGACAGTAGCCAGCCTGTAAGTAAATTACCGAAGCCGGAAGAATGAGAGGATTCTTCCGGCTTTTTCATTTTGAAATTGTGGGGTTGCATGGAAAGCAGGTTAAATAAACACTTTCATCATCTGCTTTCCTGATCGGCCGGCCGAACATTGTTTCGTGCCGGCTGTTTTTTTGCGGGGATCCGCCGGGTGATCTCAACGTTTTTTTATTGTGTAATCCGCAGCGTCTATAGTATTTTGAATTTATCGTGATAACGCATGACTTCCTAATTTCAGCAGGAGGCAATATGGCAGTGATCACATTATCCAGACATTTTGGCGCAGGCGGAAAAACCCTTGGAAAACTGTTGGCGAAAAAACTGGGGTATTTCTATATCGATGACGACATCATCCAGTCGATCGTCAACAAGTCCTTGTCCACCGAATGGAAGACGGTGCTTGAAAAGGAATTGGGGGGGAATCTACTTCAATGGATTTCGAATCTTCCACCCGAAGACCCTGTCAAATCGATTTTCGAAAAAAAAGAGGATGCCGGTGAAGCCTGTTCCATCGATATTCTGCAACGGGTGATGGTGCAGATCGCCGAGCAAGGCAATGCTGTCATCGTCGGCAGGGGAGGGCAATACCTGCTTCAAGATCAAAAAGACGTCTTTCATGTTCTGATGGTGGCCGACCTTGAAGACCGCGTTCAATTCATGGAAGAGCGGTATCACTTGTCTCTGAAAAAAGCGCTTCATGTGGTGAATCATCAGGATAAACGAAGACAGAATTTCTACCGTTTCTTGGGAAAATTGGACTACGATCAACCCGATATGTATCATTTGGTACTGAATATGAGCAAGCTCACCCTTCAGAAAGCCTGTGAAATCCTGACTGTTCTGGTCAAAGGGATGTAATCCGCTTCGTGAAAATCACCGATCTTTTTATCGACGAAAAGGTTCTCGATTCTCCGCTTGTTGCTGAACTGGAGTCTCGTTTGGGAATTTCTGGCAGGGTGGTCAGCGATGCCGGCACCGTGTTTCAATTCGTGTCGCAAGCGGCCGATCCGATTCAGAAAGGCAAGGAAGTCTTGTATCTGACGAAGAACAAGGGCTCTTTCATTCGGGAATGCCCGGGAACCCGTTCGTATATCTGCTGCGGGTATAAAATCCTTCATATCGGTACGTTCTGTACCATGGACTGCTCTTATTGTATTTTACAGGTCTATTTTCATCCGCCGGTGCTTCAGTTCTTCGTCAATCATCCGGATATGATTCATGAATTGCAACAAGAGTTTGCCAAGCCTGGAATCAGCCGTATCGGCACCGGTGAATTCACCGACAGCATGATCTGGGAACACAGTACAGCGCTGTCATCACTGCTGGTTCCACTTTTTGCCGGGCAGACCCGAGCCGTGCTGGAACTGAAAACCAAGACAACCCACATTCAGCGATTGAAACATCTATCCCACAACCGTAAGACCATCTGTGCCTGGTCTCTGAATACCGAGCGGGTCATTTGGGAACAGGAGCGTCACACAACATCCTTGAACGCACGGCTTCTGGCTGCGGAGAAATGCCAATCCTGGGGATATCCGGTGGCTTTTCATTTCGATCCGATTGTTCTCTACGACGGGTGTGAGGCGGAATACCGTCATGTCATCCAGCAAATCTTTACCCGAATCTCTGCGGACAACATCGTCTGGATCAGCATCGGTACATTTCGTTTCATTCCGGAGCTGAAGTCTGTCATTCAGCGTCGTTTTTCGGATTCCACCATCGTTTATGGGGAGTTCATCTCGGGCTTGGACGGCAAGATGCGATATTTCAAGCCGCTTCGCGTGGCCTTCTATCAAAAGATGGTTTCCTGGATACGTGAGCTGGCGCCGGATGTTCTGGTTTATTTTTGCATGGAGAGTGGGGAAATCTGGGAAAAAACCATGGGATTTACCCCGGAAAAATTCGGTGGGTTGTCCAGAATGCTGGATGTGAGTGCTCAAAAACATTGCGGTCTTGTCGAATAGTTCATGAAACAAAGGGGATCGAATGACGAGGATGATGAGAAATATCGGGAAATGGTTGGCTGTATGGGTGGCTTTTTCGTGCGTTCAGCCTATTTTTGCGGATGAATTCATATCGGTGAAAAAAGTCTATGACGGCGATACCATCGAGATGGCCAATGGCGTGCATGTCCGTTATATCGGCATCAATGCTCCTGAAATCTCCCATGAAAACAGACCGGATGAGCCTTATGCCCTGGAAGCCATGGTTTTCAATGAAAAAATGGTCTTATCTAAACCGGTTCGATTGCAGACCGATACGGACAGATCGGACCAATTTCAACGGATGCTGGCGTATGTATTTTTAAAGGACGGAACGTTTGTCAATCAGGAGATGGTGCGCAACGGATTGGCCTACGTTCTGTACAGTGTTCCCAATACGACTTATGACCAGGTTCTTCTGAAAACGCAGCAGGAAGCCATGCAATCGAAAAGGGGGATGTGGGGAAACTGGAAGGAAAAAAACACCACCTATAGCGGGAACCGAAGCTCCCGGCGGTTTCATCTGAAAACATGCGCCATGGGTCAGCGGATATCACCTCAGAACCGGGTACAGTTCAACCGGAAATGGGATGCATTTTGGGAAGGGTATGCCCCTTGCAAGAAATGTCTGGGGCAGGGGGTGATCGAGTAAAATAAATGGGAAAATATATCACCGCAAAGGCGCAAAGATCGCAAAGAAAACAGGATTATCTTTGGTCTTCTGGGCCGTTGCGGTGCATAGACTTTCTTAAATTATTCCTTATCTTTATTGAGTTCTACCAGCAGTTTTTCGGAGATCTGAGCCGGCACTTCGTCGTAATGGGAAAATGACATGCTGTAAACCCCCCGGCCACCGGTCATGGAGGTGAGATCAGGGGCATACGTCAAAAATTCCGACATCGGTACGTTGGCCTTGATTACCTGATATTTGCCTTCGGAATCCATGCCCAGTACTCTGCCGCGGCGGCTGTTCATGTCTCCCATGATATCTCCCATGAACTCTTCGGGCGTGGTGATTTCCACATTCAGAATCGGTTCTAAAAGAACCGGTTTGGCTTCGGTGACAGCCTTCTTGAAAGCCAGCGAACCGGCGATTTTGAACGCCATTTCCGATGAATCAACAGCATGGTAAGACCCATCGTCGAGCGTCACTTTGAAATCCACACAGGGATATCCTGCCAAAATCCCTTTCTGGGCGGCTTCGACAACGCCTTTTTCAACAGCCGGAATATACGATCTGGGAATGGAGCCACCGACAATGGCATCCACAAATTCGAATCCGGAGCCTCTCGGCATCGGTTCAATTTGAATCCAGCAATCACCGAACTGGCCGTGCCCGCCGGACTGTTTTTTATGTCTGCCCTGCACGCGGACCTTTTTCTTGATGGTTTCGCGATAAGGCACTTTCGGCGTTTTCAAATTGACTTCCACATTGTATTTGCGCTTGAGCTTTTCAACGGCAGCTTCAATGTGGATCTGTCCCCGTCCAGACAGAAGAATCTCTTTGGTCTCAGCGGTTCTTTCGAGTTTCAGAGCAGAGTCTTCTTCGAGCATCTTGGTTAGAGAGATGTAGATTTTGTCTTCATCACCCGTTGCCTTGGAGGTGATAGCGAACGTGATCAAGGTAGGCAGCGGTTCCGGGAACGGAAATTTGATTTTGCTCGCTTCATCACACAGCGTGTCTCCGGTGAAGGTTTCCTTGAGCTTGGCGACGGCGACGATCGACCCGGTGAGTGCCGACTTGGCCTGTTTCTGTTCTTTTCCGCCAATGGTCAGAAGCTGATTGTATCGTTCGCGGGCATCTTTGTTGACATTGTAAAAACCCCCGTCGGCACCCAATTTTCCGGATACGACCCGGAATATCGAAAGCCTTCCGGCGTATGGATCGGCAACCGTTTTGAAAACGAAAGCCGAAAAGGGGCCATCCGGGTCGGGTGCTCTTTCGATTTCATTCCCAACGACCGGATCGGTTCCGATTTTGGCAGGACGGTCTAAGGGGGAAGGCATGCAGTTGGCAATGAAATCCATCAATAAATCGATCCCGACAGCTTTCACGGCGGAAACACACAGAACCGGAGAAAAGATGCGTGAAATGGTGCCTTTTTTGAGAGCTGCCCTCAGTTCATCGTCTGAGATTGAACCCCCTTCCAGGTAGCGTTCCAACAGGGAATCATCGGCTTCGGCGATGTGCTCGACCAATTTTTCCCGTTCTTCTTCGACCTGGGATTGCATGTCGGCCGGAATGTCGATGCCGGTTGCCTTGCCGGCGGCATCGTAGGTATAGGCTTTCAAGGATACCAAATCGACAACACCCTTGAAATTGGCTTCCGATCCGATAGGCAGTTGCAGCATGACAGGTTTGGGGTCGAAAGACTGAACGGCATCCTGAAAAGCTCTGGGGAAATCCGCCCGTTCTCTGTCCAGTTTATTGATTACAATCAAACAGGGAATTTTCAGACTTTGGGCAAAATTCCAGGCCTGGTCGGTCTGAACCTTGACGCCATCAACGGCATCCACCAGTACAACCGCACCATCGACCGCCTGCATACAGAATTTGGTGTCTGTAAAAAAATTCTGGTCTCCGGGTGTGTCGATTACGGTAACGGAATGTTTTTTCCAATTAAACTGGTGAAACCCACTGCTGATACTGATGTGGCGCTTGAGTTCTTCAGGCTCGAAATCCATGGCCGTATTGCCGTCTTCGACACGTCCAACGCGGCTGATGACGCCTGTTTGGAACAGCATGATTTCAGCCAAAGAAGTTTTTCCGGAATTTCCATGGCCAACCAGTGCAATGTTTTTAATTTTATCAACCAATTCAGTCATTTAAACAAAACTCCTCTCTGTAGAATTTTCCATCATGCCGATTCTTTAAAAGCATATCATTTAAAATCCTTATATGGTTGACTGAAAAAAATCAAGCTAAAAACAAGGAATTCTGTTTTCTAATCAAATGTTCCGGGGATGAAAAACATCGAATATGGCATTTACCTGACGGCACAATTGGGAGAACTGTTCGGGATAGAGCGATTGAGGCCCGTCACTCATGGCCTTTTCGGGTTCGTGGTGCACTTCGATCATCAATCCATGAGCTTCGGCGGCGACCGCCGCCCGACTGAGGGGAATGACCTGATCTCTGCGGCCGGCGGCATGACTCGGATCGACGATGATGGGAAGATGACTCAATTTTCGAACGACGGGAACGGAGGATAGATCGAGGGTGTTTCGGCTATGATCGGCAAAGGTGCGAACACCTCTTTCACACAGAATCACTTCGGAATTGCCGCCTTCAAGAATGTATTCGGCTGCCATCAGCCATTCTTCGACAGTGGCAGCCATGCCGCGTTTCAACAAAACCGGCTTGGCTGCCCGCCCGGCCCGTTTGAGAAGGCTGAAATTCTGCATGTTCCGGGTGCCGATCTGAATGATATCCGCATACATTTCAACCAGGTGAAATGTTTCTTCATCCATGACTTCCGTTACCACGGGCATCCCGGTAGTCTCCCGCACTTTTGCCAATATTTCAAGACCTTCCTTCCCGAGCCCCTGAAATGAATAGGGCGAAGTTCTGGGTTTGAAAGCGCCTCCTCGAAAGATATGGGCACCTGATGCCTGCACGTGCCGGGCAATGGTCAGTGCCTGCAGCTCGCTTTCAATGGCGCATGGACCGGCCATGATCACGAGATTTCCGTTGCCGATGGTCGTGTTGCCGACGCGGATAATGGTATCTTCCGACTTGCATTCCCGGCTGACAAGTTTATAGGGTTTGGTGACGGGGATGGCATCCGATACACCGGGCATGACGAGAAAAGGAGAGGGGTCCACGGGGCCTTTGTTGTGAAGGATACCGATGGTGATCCGTTCTCCGCCAGGGATCGGGCGGGCCACATAGTCTCGTTTTTCAATCTCCGCCATCACGGCGTCTGTCTGTTCCGGGGTTGCCTGTCTGCTCATGACGATTAGCATGGGTTTTCTCCTTTTATTCGGTGTGTTGTGTGAACCGGACATGATCCGGAAATGCATCCTGTTGAAAATAAAAAGGCTGTGGAAATTCCACAGCCTTCAGGAAATAAAAAAAGGACTGTGGCTCTCAGGGTGCCACAGTCCTTATCATAATGATTTTATGAAATATTATATGGATATAAAAAGACTTATGGATCACCTCTCACGATGAAACTACGCCACCATCGCCAAAAAAAAGCTTGTTTGCAGGAATATCCATTTATCTGTTTCATCGCTTACCGATACCTGGACTCTGAGGCTGTGTCAAGCATTATTCATCGAGATCCATCAAAACAGGGGCTTTCAGAATCAACTCGACCGCCTGCCTGGCGGTTTCAGCCGCTTCGGGAAACGTTCGGGAAAGACCGATAACATGACGCAGGTGATCGGCGGTTCGAAGCATCAGCATTACCAGATCGCCTTCCGCACTTTCGGAAATTTCGACCACGTCTTCCCAGGGCATGCCGCCCGCCCATGCATAAACCGCCATGGCCGGCCGCAGATAAAGGGGGCGGACATCGAAATCATGATCATATAAATCGCGCATCAAAGGTTTCAATGCGGTGTTGACGGCAATGAACGCTTCAAACAGCGCCGGTTCGACGGATCGCCGATCCACCTGTTCATCCATCTCCCGATCCGACACGAAAAGCGAAATCAGGGCCGCCATCAGCGCCGGATCGGAATCGGGAAAAACCCCTTTCCGAAAGCCTTCGGCAATCAGTAACGGTTGATCCACGCGCAACTGGGATGCCCACTGTCCATCTGCGGTGAGACTGCCGTCCGGGAAGACAAATCCCGTATGCTTCAAAAAAGTCAGATGGTTGTTGAATGCATGGATCAGCACTTTGTGCCGGGTGCCGGAGCGTGCACGGGCTTCGGTTCTTTTATCGCCGGAACGCATCAGCAAAAAGGTGGCGAACGAGCGTATCAGCAACTCTTCGATCTGCTCCGGGGCATGGGAAAGCAGCAGATTCAGAACCATCGAAAAATTGATCCGTATCTGACTGACGACATCCGACGGAGAGGACACGACCAGCTTGATGCAGAGCGGAATATCGAGATATTTGCCGGGGACGGCGATGGCAAATCCGATATGATCCATGCCCCGGCGTCCGGCCCGGCCGGTCATCTGATGGAATTCCGTCGGGGTGAGGGGCATGAATTCACGTCCGTTGAAACGGTCGGTATTCAAAAATACCACGGTTCTGGCCGGGAAATTGACGCCTGCCGCCACTGTGGATGTGGCAAATACGGCCTGAAGCAGGCCTTCGGTCATCAATGTTTCGATCACCTGTTTCCACGCAGGCAACTGCCCGCTGTGATGGGCTCCCATGGCCCGATCTTCGAGATGGTGGATCTGACGATGTCTGGCTAAATGCGGATTTTTGGAAAGAATATCGTCAATGCGCCGCTGAAGCGTCAGCCTTTGGTCTTTGTCATCCACCCGTATATCTTTGCACAGGTCGAGCGCAAAGTCGCAGTCTGCCCGTGATTTCAAAAAAAATATGGCCGGCAGCAGATTGAACTTGTCTAAAATGCTGATGATGTCTCCCATCGGCGGCAACTGTCTGCCAAAGGATGTAAGTCGCTGAGGTTTTTCCGATAGAAGATATTCCCGGACTTTTTTGGAAATTCGGCTTTTTCCACGGGGGTCTGCTGCGAGCAGTGGCAGAAGGGTGCCGGAAGGGTGAAGAAAAAGCGGATGAAGGGGAACGGGCCTGTTGGTTTCTTCGATGACCCGGCATTCCTTGGATCGAATGGCCGTCAGCCATTCGGCGATCTGTCGGGCATTGCCGATGGTTGCCGACAGCAGCAGCAAGGGGATGCGGGACGGCAGATAGATCATGGTTTCTTCCCACACTACGCCCCGATCTTCATCGCCCAGAAAATGGGCTTCGTCTAAGACCACAAAGTCTGTATCCAGCGTCTCCCCCCGATGCATGGCATCGTAGAGCTGGTTGCGCAGAATCTCGGTCGTTCCGACAATGATCGGCGCATCGGGCCGTTCTTTGCGGTCTCCGGTCAGGATGCCAACCTGATCCGCACCGAAGATATCTGAAAATTCATGAAATTTCGCATTGGAAAGGGCTTTGAGAGGAGTGGCATACCAGGATCGGCCGCCATTTTCACGAATTCTGGAAATGGCCTGCACAGCAATCCAGGTTTTACCGGCACCTGTCGGGGCGGTGACCAGGCAGTCGGCGGATGCAATGGCATCGAGTGCCTGAAGTTGAAACGGATCCGGAGAAAACGGTTGTTTTTCGGGAATACCGATGGTTTTGAAAACAGCCTTCAGGCTGGCGTCAGCACCGGGTTTCATGCGGACGACAGGCGCCGGCGGCCGGGATTTTCCGGGCCGGGTTCGGTGTCTGAACGGCAGGACGCCATTTCGATGCTTCATGTCATCAACTGTTGAATGATGGCATCCATCTGGGTTTTGGCGACAGCATCGGTGTCGTAGGGGGATATGCCTTTCAAATCGGCTTCGATCAAGGTGTTGTCATAAGGCAGAAAGCCCAGAAAGTCGAATTGGGGCAGATTGTTTCGCAAATAGGCGATATCGGCGTCCCCGCGGATTTTGTTGCCGACCACGGCGATTCGTTTGAGCCCGATCTCACCCGCCAGATGCTGGATATGCTCGGCCGTGTCGATGCTGCGCCGGCCGGGTTCCACCACCACGATCAGTTTGTCCACAGCCCTTGCCGTGGCCCTGCCCAGGTGCTCGATCCCGGCTTCCATATCCATCACCACCACTTCGTTTCGGGCCAGCACGATATGGGTGATCAGCGCCCGCAGCAGGGTGCTTTCCGGGCAGATGCAGCCCGATCCGCCTTTTTTGATGCCGCCGAGCCGCATCATCTTGATGTTGCCGAGCCTGGCGGACAAGGCATCCGGAAGGTCATCCACGCGGGGATTGAGTTTGAAAAAACCGCCGATGCTGCCCGGCTGAGCCTCGGTGCGCTCATAAGCCAGATCTTTCATTTCAGAAATCGGTACGATTTTATTGGCGTCGGCGATTCCCAACGCACCGGCCAGGTTGGCATCCGGATCGGCATCGATGGCCAGAACGTGTTTTCCCAGAGCATCGAAGGTTCGAATCAGCAAGGCAGAAAATGTGGTTTTTCCCACACCGCCTTTGCCACTGACAGCTAATTTCATGATGGTTTCCTTACGAAAAAAAAAGTTCGTTAAATTTTCATGCCTTGGGGTGAAGCCCAGCATGATTCATGATTGTTCAACTGAAATTAATAAGCTCCTTTCGAGGGGTTGTCAAGAATGGCGGCTCAACGGCTTTTATTTGACAATCGACGTGATCTGAATTATTCTCGGAGATTCAAAAATCTTTTCTCCTTCGGATTGCCTTTTCGAAAGAAACACGTGGGAGGCCTGTCCTTGTCTTATTCCATCCCGGCGGAAAAAATTACGGAAATCAAACATTGTGCGGATATCATTGAAATTGTTTCCGATGTCGTTGTACTGAAAAAATCGGGCAGAAATTTTCTGGGTCTGTGTCCTTTTCATACCGAAAAAACCCCATCGTTCACTGTCAGCCCCGACAAGCAGATGTTTTACTGTTTCGGCTGCGGAGAAGGGGGTAATGTCTTCACCTTTGTCATGAAGCAGGAGGGGATTGCATTCCCTGAAGCCGTCCGCTTTCTGGCCAAACGGTATGGTGTTCTCATTCCGGATCGGTCAGCGGGGGCTGCGGCAAAAATGCAGACAGACGATCGGGAGGTGCTGTTCCAGATCAACCATCAGGCTATGGATTTTTTTCATCAGGCGCTGATGGATCCGCAAACAGGGGCTTCTGCAATGTCGTATCTGACCCGTCGCGGCGTGACCCCTGCCATCATCACCGAATTCAATATCGGATATGCGCCGCCGGGCTGGAGCCATCTGACGTATTATTTTTCACGGAAAGGGGTGGCGCTTTCTCTTGTGGAAAAGGCCGGTCTCATCAGCAGGCGTCAGAGCGGCCATGGATTTTATGACCGTTTCCGGGATCGTGTCATCTTCCCGATTTTCAATATGCATCGTCAGGTGGCCGGTTTCGGCGGCAGAGTTCTGGATGATTCCCTGCCCAAATATCTCAACTCTCCGGAAACGTTGGTTTACAGCAAAAGCCGCTCGCTGTACGGTCTGTTTCAGGCAAAATCGTTTTGTCGGCAGACGGATGATGTTTTCATTGCCGAAGGTTACCTCGATCTCATTTCGCTTCATCTCAACGGCATCCGGAATGCAGTTGCCACCCTGGGCACGGCCATGACCGAAGAGCATATCCGTCTGCTGAAAGGTGTCTGTCGGAAAATCACCCTGGTCTATGATTCGGATCAGGCCGGTATCAAGGCCGCGCATCGATGTATCGAACTTTTCAAGGCCCATCATCAGCTCGAAGATATCCGCATATTGATATTGCCCGAAGGCCATGATCCCGACACCTATCTTCGGCAAAACGGGCCCGAATCTTTCAAAAATGCCGCCCGGAGTGCATCCGGTGTGTTTTCGTTTCTGATGGATGCGGCCGTGAAAAAACATGGACTTTCCCTTGAAGGCAAGCTGCGGATCATCGAAGAGATGCAGGCGTCCATTTTGGTGTTGACCGATCGTCTGGCACGGATTTCCGCGATTCGTGAACTGGCCGAAAGAACCGGCATCGATGCCGGTGCCATCCAGGAAAGGCTTCGAAAACTACAAAGTCCAACCCGATCGGCGGCTGTTGAAAAGCGGCCGGCGGCCGAAAACAGATTCGACAGGCACCTGATTGCCATGATGCTTCAGTTTCCGGATATCATTCCGGATCTGATTGAAAAAAATATTATCGAAACCATTTCGGATCCTTTGCTAAAATCGACAGGAAATGATATCATTCTCTGTTTTCACAATCTAAACGATTCATCGGCGCAGATATCCGATTTGCCGTCTATCGTATCGATGGCTGTTGACAGCGATGAAAAAAAACGTTTGGTTGCGGCATGTTCCATTCAGAAAGAGGAATGGGAAATCGAGGGCTGTCGAAAGTTGATCGGTCAAATCGAAAGAAATCAAAAAAGGGAAAATCTCCGGTTGTTGCGGCAGAAAATGAAGGCGGCCGAGGAAAACGGAGAGCAGGAACTGCTTCGACAACTCACACAGGAATGTTTGGACGGTCAGATGTCCGCAGGAGGCAGATAATTATGGCAAAACCATCCGTTATCAAACGGAAGCTCGATAAAAAACATACATCGAAGACCATAACGGAACTCATATTCAAGGGAAAGGAAAAAGGGTCTCTGACCTATGATGACATCAACCGGGCGCTCCCGGAGGATATGATTACTTCAGAACAATTGGATGAAACGCTGATGATATTCGATGAACTCGATATCGATATTCTGGATGAAAAGGCATCTGCCAGTGAAAATGAAGCCAAAGAAGCGGTCAAACGAGCCAGAAAAGAAACCGCCATGACAGATTTCGGGGCGGTTACCGATCCGGTAAAAATGTATCTGCGGGAAATGGGGCTGGTTACACTTCTCAGCCGTGAAGGAGAGGTGGAGATCGCCAAAAAAATCGAAGCCGGTGAACAGGAAGTGCTGAAAGCCTTGATCGATACCACTACCGGTATCGAGTGCCTTTTGAATTTGTGCATCGATATCGAAAACGGTTCGTTGCGTCCCAAATATGTTCTGAAAGACATTGATGAAGGTGATGCCTATTCCGAAGAAGTGTTTCAGACAGATAAGTTTTTGGATACGATTCGTCAGATCAAAAACCTGCACGAAGAAAACAAACTCTTTCGTGAAAAACTCTTTGTATCCGATATGGATGCGGACGAGGCCCGCCGTATCCGCCGCGGGATCGCCCGGAAAAATACCAAAATATTCGATTTGTTGAAGGACTGGCGCCTTGAGGGGAATGTCGTTGACAAAATAGAGCACATCATTCGCGACCAGATCGACTGGTTCGATGCCATGAACAAAATGTTGTCTCTGACTTCTGACTCATTGGGGGCGCCTGTTTCTGAACTGTCTGCCCACTTGTCCTCGGTGGATGATTTCTGTGCCTGGGCCGTGCCGCACTGTCGCCTGAGTGCAGAAGAAACCGGTGTGCTTTTTGCCGATTTATCCCGGTTTCATTCGGAAATCTCCGAAAAAGAGCTGACCGTCAAGTCGAAGTCTCATGCGCTGAAGCGGATACTGTCGGATGTCGATGAAGGACGCCACAAGGCCAAAATGGCCAAAAGCGAGCTGACCAAGGCCAATCTGAGACTTGTGGTCAGTATTGCCAAGAAATATACCAACCGCGGCCTGCAGTTTTTGGATTTGATTCAGGAAGGCAACATCGGCCTGATGAAAGCCGTGGATAAATTCGAATACCGGCGGGGCTATAAATTCAGCACGTATGCCACCTGGTGGATTCGTCAGGCCATTACACGGGCTATTGCCGATCAGGCCAGAACGATCCGGATACCGGTGCACATGATCGAAACCATCAATAAACTCATTCGCACATCCCGGTATCTGGTTCAGGAATTGGGACGAGAACCCCGACCCGAAGAAATTGCCGAGAAAATGGAAATTCCTCTCGACAAGGTTCGAAAAGTGCTGAAAATCGCCCGGGAACCGATTTCGCTGGAAACTCCTATCGGTGAAGAGGAAGACAGTCATCTCGGAGACTTCATCGAAGACAAAAAATTCATGCTGCCTTCGGATGCCGCCGTCAGTCTGAATCTGGCAGAGCAGACACGAAAAGTATTGGCCACGCTTACCCCCCGTGAAGAAAAAGTGCTGCGGATGCGTTTTGGCATCGGAGAAAAGGCCGATCACACCCTCGAAGAAGTCGGTCAAGACTTTGCCGTCACCCGAGAGCGCATTCGCCAGATCGAGGCCAAAGCGCTCCGAAAACTAAGGCATCCCACACGCAGCAAGAAATTGAAAAGCTTTATCGACATGTAAGGCTTGACAAAAATGCTCCCGGCGGTTAAAAGAAAACGCAATCGGGCCCATAGCTCAGTTGGAAGAGCCACCGGCTCATAACCGGTCGGTCCCTGGTTCGAACCCAGGTGGGCCCACCACATCGCTCAAAAAGGCGTGGAGTCGTTCCACGCCTTTTTTTCATTTACAGGAGATGACAAAATGCCCTGTGTTCAGGAGATCATCGACATCATGGAAATGTGGGTGCCGTCATGCCTGGCGGAATCCTGGGATGCGGTTGGTCTTCAGATCGGCAAGAATGATTGGCCGGTGCGCGCCATCTGGGTTGCGCTGGACCCTCTGCCGGAAGTGATTGCCGCGGCCTGCGATCAGCATGTGGATATGCTGATCACCCATCATCCGCTTCTGTTCAAGCCATTGAAAAAATTGGAATTCAACACTCCTTTAGGCGCCAGTCTCTATCAGGCGGCGGTGTCCCGGCTTGCCGTTTACTCCGCCCACACCAATTTGGATAAAGTATCCGGCGGATTGAACGATATGCTGGCCGAACGGATCGGACTCGATTCGGTAACGACTCTGGCGCCGGAAATGGATGCCGATGCCTGCAAGCTGGTTCTCTTCGTACCGGCGGATCACGAGCAGGAAGTGCTGCGTGCTCTTTTCGAGACACCGGCCGGGGTTATCGGGGCGTATTCCTGCTGTTCGTTCAGAAATTCCGGAACCGGGTCCTTTTTGCCGGGTAGCGGGGCCAGGCCGTTTATCGGAAAAACCGGTGAAATCTCTCATCTGGATGAAATCCGGATTGAAACGCGGGTACAGAAACGGGATATCCCGGCGGTGATATCCCATGTTCGAACACATCATCCCTATCAAACCATGGCCTTTGACGTTTATCCCCTGCTGCCGGCTCCCGGCCCGATGGGTTTCGGCCGGATCGGTCAGTTGCCGGAGCCCGTGACGCTGCTTCGGTTGGCCCAAAACATCAAGGAAAAGCTCGGGTTGTCGTTCCTGAAAATTTCCGGTGATCCGAACCAGATGGTTCAGTACGCGGCGGTTTGTTCAGGAAGCGGTTCCAGTCTTCTGAAATCATTTTTGGCCTCTCCGGCCGATGTGTTCATCAGCGGAGACCTCCGTTATCATGATGCCAGAGATGTGGAATCTGCCGGCAAAATGCTCATCGATATCGGGCATTTTCCATCCGAGCATCTAATGATCGGCCCGGTCTGCGATTATCTGCGCCGTCAGTTCTCGGCAGCATCGTGGGAAATTTCCGTTACAGCCTATCAACTTGAAAAGGACCCGTTTACCGTGTTATAATACGGCTTGCATCCTGGGAGTTCCGTGAAGGATGATCGGTTTCCCACGATATATCACGCACCTTACGATACAATATCAATTTATTAACCCCAACCTTGCGGGTAACGATATGAAAGATCAGATAGATATTCTTGTCTCACTGCAACAGATCGAAATAGAATCTTCCACGGTCAAATCCCACCTGATTGTCTTGACAAAAAACCTTGAAGAGCTCACCGCCAGCCAAAGCACACTGAACCGCACCATCACCGATGAAACCGAAAAAATCGAAGAATTCAGAAAACAGTATCGGTCTTACGAAACCGATATCAAACAGAATCAGGTTATGATCAAAAGAAGTCAGGATCGCCTCAATTCCATCAAGAACAATCGGGAATATCAGGCCCTGCAGAAAGAAATCGAAGAGCTTAAGCGCACCAATTCCGCCACGGAAGAGCGGATGATCGACCTGCTGAATCAGATCGATGATCATGAGAATAAAACGGCGGTCATGAAAACAGAGCTCGAACAAGTCGAAAACGACATTGTCAGGGAGCAGCAGCTTGTCGGTGCGGAATCGGAAACCGTCGAAGCGAAGCTCCAGGAACTGGATCAGGAACGGCAGAAGCTTTCTTCGCGAATCGAGGCGGATGTGCTCAAGCTCTTTCAAAAAGTCCAATCCAGTCAGACCCGCGGCAATGCCGTCGTACCGGTCCAGGATGCCGTCTGCCATGGTTGTTACGTCAACATCCCGCCGCAGATGTACAACGAGCTCCAGCGGTGCGACCAGTTGAGAATGTGTCCGAACTGTCAGCGGATCATTTACTGGAAACATAATTAATCGATATGGCCGAAGCGGTCCAGGCGATCGCCGGATGATTTCATGATCCGGAGGAAAGTCCGAACACCACAGGGCAGGGTGCTCCATAACGTGGAGTCGTGGCAACGCGAAGGAAAGTGCAACAGAAAGGATACCGCCCGGCGGTTTCATCTTTCTCATGAAAGGTGACCCCCGCCGGGTAAGGGTGAAATGGTGCGGTAAGAGCGCACCAGTTCTTCGGGCGACCGAAGAAGCTCGGTAAACCCCACCCGGTGCAAGACCAAATAGAGGAGCGTTCGAGGGCGGCCCGTCCGAGCTCCCGGGTAGGTTGCACGAGGCGCCTGGCAACAGGCGTCCGAAGAGGAATGATCGTCATCCGTATCCGGGCAACCGGATGCGGATACAGGATTCGGCTTACGGGCCGCTTCGGCCATTTTTTTTATCTCGACAGACGGGAGAAATTTATGCTGTTGATTGAAGAACTCCGGGTGGAAGTCGGCGGGAAACCCATTCTGAAGAATGTGAACATGCACATTCCAGAAGGCGAGACCCACATTCTTTTCGGCCCCAACGGTTCCGGTAAAACCAGTCTGATGATGACGCTCATGGGCTTTTCCGGCTATGTCGTCACTCACGGAAAAATCACTTTCAAAGACCAGGATATCACCCATCTGCCTATTTACGAGCGGGCCCGCATGGGAATCGGCATATCTTTCCAAAGACCGCCGACCATCAGAGGCCTGAAAACTCGTGCCATGGTCGAACTCTGTGCCGGTGAAGAATCCGTGGATGTACCGGCGCTCTCAGCCCAATTGCATTTTGAGGATTTTCTGGAAAGAGACGTCAATCACAATTTTTCCGGCGGTGAAATCAAACGTTCCGAACTGCTTCAGCTCATGGCCCAGCAGCCGGATCTGGTGCTGTTGGATGAGCCGGAATCCGGTGTGGACCTCGAAAGCATCGTCTTGCTTGGAGACACCATCAACAACCTGCTGCGAAGGGGAATCAAACGTCCGAACGTGAAGCCTCATCGGGAAATCGTCGAAGACCGCTCCAAGTCTGCACTGGTTATCACCCATACCGGTCACATTCTGGATTACATCAATGCCGACAAAGGGCAGGTGCTTTATAACGGGGTTCTTTGCTGTTCGCGAAATGCCCGGGAAATTCTGAAATGGATTCGGGAATACGGGTACGAGGAGTGTGTAAGATGTCAGATGTAGAAAAAGAACAGGTGAATCTCGGTATCTATCGGGAGGATGCCGATCCCCATGAATATCTTTCCGAACTGAACCGGATGGATGCCGAAGATGCCCAGCAGTTGCTGAATGTCGGGGTCGATCCTTCCGAAAGCGGCCGGAGCGGATCTTTCATCCAGATGGATCGCTCTGTGGTTCACTGCAAAACCTGTCAGCCGGGTGTCGAGATCATGGGCATCTCGCAGGCACAGGCTCAGCATTCCTGGCTGGAAGACTATATCTGGAAAAATGTCGATCCGCAGAGCGATCAGTTCACCAACCGGGTCAAGGAAAAACCCCACGAAGGTTATTTTATCCGATCCCTGCCCGGGGTGAAGTCCCTTCATCCGGTGCAGGCCTGTCTGTATATCGCCAGTGAAAAATTTTCCCAGCACGTTCACAACATCGTCATTGCCGAAGAAGATTCCGAACTGCACATCATCACCGGTTGTGCCACGGCGCCGCATCTGGTTTCGGGGCTCCATGTGGGCGTGTCGGAATTCTATGTCAAAAAAGGGGCGACGCTCACGTTTACCATGATTCATGACTGGGGAGAAAAGATCAATGTCCGCCCGAGAACCGTCACCCGGGTGGCCGAAGGCGGTGTCTTCATTTCCAATTACATTTCGCTGAGGCCCGTCGGCTCGCTTCAGATGTTTCCCACTACCTATCTGGAAGGCCGGGGGGCGGTGGCCCGGTTCAACAGCATTCTGGTGGCCAGCCGGGGAAGCCATCTGGATGTGGGATCACGGGTGGTGCTGAGTGCTCCGGAAACCCGTGCCGAAATCATTTCCCGCGGCATCACGACCGGCGGCACCATTATTGCCAGAGGCGATCTCATCGGAAAGGTCGCTGGTATTCGGGCCCATCTGGAATGCAAAGGGCTCATTCTGAACAACGGCATCATGCATGCCATTCCGGAACTGTCCGGCCATGTGCCGGGCGTGGAAATGTCTCATGAAGCGGCAGTGGGAAAAATCGACAGGCGGGAAATCGAATATCTGATGGCCCGTGGGCTTGATGAAGAATCCGCTGTTTCCACGATTGTCCGGGGGTTTCTGAACGTGGATATCGAAGGGCTGCCGCCTGCCTTGAAGCAGAAACTGGATCAAACCATTTCAGAAACCCAGAAAGATATGATGTAGTCATGACAAAGGAGAGTACCGGTTTGGCTGTTTCAACTGAATCCGACGTTTCATTCATCGAAAACACACAATTTTTTGCCCATGATCTTTTCAAATGCTGCCTGTACATTTCCCGATACCAGAATCAGCAAAATCTGTTCACCAAGGTGCTGTATTCCAAGTTAACAGCCGCCACCAAGCTCCTTGAAGATTTTCTGGATTTCCACGGTGCCAAGAACAACAAAAATTGGTACTATTTCAGAGAGCTTACAGCGGCCATCATTCATTTGAGCATCGCCAGCTATTCCCAGAAACACATTTCCAACCGCCTCTGTTTCTATGGATTGGGGAATACGACGGAATTCGATGCTCAGGGTCAGTTGACCCAGACATTTTTAAATTCGTCGTTGGCCAAACTGGGGCCGGCTATCCTTGAAGAAGCCGGCAGACTGCATATTCCCATTCCCGAACAAGGGTATGCCCCTTCAGATTTTCCCACGGCAACCATCTGTGAAATGCTGGAAGCCGATATCGACGATATCGATAAAGACCTCCAGAAGCAGCATATCGTTAAAATTGCCAGCGAATTTCTCAGCATTGCCGGCAATTTCGATCAACTCGGTTTTTATGAACCCTATGACATGCAGGAAATTCATACCATTGTTCCGCAGAAAGTCAATGAAGTCGAGATCCGCCGATTCGAGATGCTGGTGCACAATCTACAGTCATCCTTCGACACGTATGTCATTCACGGAGGATATCGATTTTCCAAACAGAAACTGACGGATTTGCGGGGGCATTTTTCCGTTGTTTTTCATCTGTTACAGATGACCGGACGCCTGCTGCATCTGTATGAACGCCATCTGCACGAAGCGGGTTATAAAAACACCTATCAAACCGTTCAGGAGCAGCTCTCTGCCCTGGTGGATCCGGAAGCGCTGCTGGATCGAACCATCAATTACGGTTTGTATTATGCGTGTCATTTTCTGAACAAAGGTAAAAAACTGGCGCGGGAAATCCTGAACGAGAATATCGAACGGTCTTCGATCAAAGTCGGCATACCGGTGGCATTGGGTTTTCACAGCCGCCCCAGTCTGCTGGTGGCTAAAATCGTTCAGTATTACGGCGGTCAGGTCGAGCTTTGCGTCGGCGCGGACCGGTTCGATGCCAGCAGTGTGCTGGATATCCAGTGGGCCGGCGGCAAAATCCACAAGGAAAATGTCACGGAAGTGGTCTTCGAAGGCGATACGCGGGCGCTGGCGGATATCCAGATTCTGGCAGGTGTCAACTATGGGGAAGACACCATGGGGAAAGGGGTGCCGCTGCCGAAAGAATTGAAATATTTGAGATAGAGAGTCGTGGATGTCTGTTTCAGCCATAATCGTTGCCGGGGGAAAAGGAATTCGCATGGGGGCCGATGTCCGCAAGCAGTATATGCTGCTTGCTGGCAAGCCGATCGTGTGCCAGACGGTGGCTGTTTTCGATGCCTGTGCCTGTATCGATGAAATTATTCTGGTGGTGCCGGCCGATGATCTCGAAATCTGTTTCGAAAAGTGGATTACCGGCATGTCTGTGCAAAAAAGCATTCGCCTCGTTGCGGGGGGTGCCGAACGGCAGGATTCGGTGTATCAGGGAATTCAGGCTGTTGGCAGCGGTTGCGACATCGTGGTGATTCATGATGCTGTCCGACCATTTGTTACCCATCTGATGATCGAATCCTGTGTGGCGGAAGCCCGTGTTTCGGGTGCCTGCATCATCGGGATGCCGATGATGGAAACGGCCAAACGGGTGATATCGGGTGATATCGGAGCCACGCTGGATCGCAGCACCATCTGGATGGCGCAGACACCCCAAGCATTTGCCGCCGATTTGATCCGGACGGCCCATGAAAAAGCTCGGCGGGATCGCTTCGTCGGCACAGACGATGCCATGCTGGTGGAGCGGCTGAAACGAACGGTCCGCATTCTGCCCGGTTCCCGGCTGAACATCAAGATCACCACGCCGGAAGACGTGGTGCTGGCCGAGGGGATCATTCATCTCATGCCCTCCGGTTTTCGGTGATTTACATTAATGAATGTACCATCCAGAAGTACGAAGTATGAATCAAACTGGAGTTATCATACTTCATACTTCATACTTC
>CAZBUL010000008.1:26541-29103 GCA_964495045.1 uncultured Desulfobacterales bacterium
TCATACTTCATACTTCATACTTCCTAATTCATACTGATTTCTGACTTTAGATTTTGGAGGTTTTTATGGATCACTCTCATCCCGAACCCGGCAGCCGACAACCGGATGAATTCATCAAACAGCTTCAAACGACTTTTGAAGGAATGTCTCAAGACATCGATTTGCTGCTGTTTACGAAAAAAGGCCAGGAAGATGCCTTTGCCGAAGGCACCCGTCAGGTCGTTCGGGCGTTTCGCGAACTGACACCGCGCATCCGGCTCCGGGAATATGATCTCGACCATGAAATGGTCATGACATATCAGATCGAACATTCGCCGACGCTGCTGATCGCACCGGATCGATACGGGATCCGCTGGCTCGGTGCACCGCTGGGGGAAGAGGCCCGAACGTTTCTTGAAGCCATGGTGTTGGTGGGAACCGGACAGAGCGGTCTGAGCGACCCGTCCCGGAAAGTCGTTTCGAAAATCGATTCGCCGCGTCACCTCAAGGTGTTTGTCAGTCCGAGCTGCCCCTACTGCCCGCAGCAGGCCGTCAATGCCGTCAAAGCCGTCATCGAAAAACCCGATCTGATAACCCTTGAAATCATCGATATTCAGTCTCAGCCGGAAATTGCCCATCAGTATGGTGCTCACAGTGTTCCGCAGGCATTCGCCAACGATGTGCTGATCGGCATCGGGGCTCAGGCCGAGGAACTTTTCGCGTTGTCTCTTAGCCGTCTGGAGCCCCAGACCGTCTTCATTCCCGACAGCGATGCCGAACAGGTGGATGTTGATTTATTGATCGTCGGCGGCGGACCCGCGGGGCTGACGGCCGGCATCTATGCGGTGCGAAGCGGTCTGAAGGCGGCTATCGTCGAGCGAAATGTGTTGGGCGGACAGGTGGCCACCACCCCCGTTGTCGAGAATTATCCGGGATTCAACCAGGTTGGCGGCAAAACCCTTGTCGATATCATGGTGACCCATGCCCTGGAATATGTTCAGATTTTTCCCGGAGAAGCAGTGATCGACGTCATCCCGGGCAATCCCTTTGAAGTGACGACGCCAAAACGCCGGTTTCGGGCCAAAACCCTGCTGCTGGCCACCGGTGCCAGCCACAAGCATTTGAATGTGCCGGGCGAATCGCGTCTGTCCGGCAGAGGGGTCAGTTATTGCAGCACCTGCGACGGCCCGCTGTTCAAAGGCCGGAAAGTCGTCATGGTGGGCGGCGGAAACAGCGCGGTTACCGAAGCCCTTCATTTGCAGCACATGGGGGTGGATGTCACCCTTGTCCATCGCAAAGACAGCCTTCGGGCCCAGGAGTTTCTGGTCCGGCAGCTCACGTCGAGCGGAATTCCCATTCTCTGGAACACGGAGATTACGGAAATCGTCGGCAGGGATCGGGTCGAATCCATTACCCTCAACAACATCCAAACGGGTGAAATCACATCGATGGCGGTGGATGGTGTTTTTCTTTCCATCGGCTATGAACCGGCGGTTGAACTGGCCAAAAAAATCGGGGTGGCGCTCACCGCAGACGGCTATATTCAGAAGGACGCCAAACATCGAACGAGTATCGCCGGGATTTATTCCGCCGGGGATGTCGAAGGCGGATACAAGCAGATCGTCACGGCTGCCGGTCAGGGGGCAGAAGCCGCCATGTCCATTTTTGAGGACATCATCAATCCGTACTGGCAGAAATCCTGAATGATGGTCATTTACGATCCCCCCCGGTTTTTGCCGTGCGGAGATACGGGCCTCAGCGTGGAATTTGCGGATGGCATCGACCGTTCGGTCAATGACCAGGTGCAGCGCCTTTTTCGATATTTCCGGCAGCAGAGCCATCCGGGAATTCAGGATGTGAATCCGACATATCGGTCGCTGTTCATCCAGTATCAACCAGGATTATGCTCGTTCGAAAACCTGGTGCTTCTGGTCGAAGAGGGTTTGAAGACCCATGATTCTGATGCCGCTCGGCAGACGGCACCGGTGGAGATTCCCGTCTGTTACGGCGGTGTGCATGGGCCGGATCTGGAAGCCGTGGCCGACTTTCATGGCCTGAGCAAAGATGATGTCGTTTGTCTTCATTCAACGCCGGAATATTATGTGTATATGATCGGTTTCACTCCCGGTTTTCCCTATCTTGGCGGGCTGGATGAAAGACTTTTCACCCCGCGGAAAATCCAGCCCCGCCAAAAGGTTGCCGCCGGCACTGTGGGAATTGCCGATCGTCAGACCGGCATTTATTCCATCGACAGCCCCGGCGGCTGGCAGCTCATCGGCAGAACGCCGCTGAAGCTGTTTGATATCGACCAGCCGGAACCGTTTCTGCTCAATCCTGGAGACTCCCTTCGGTTCGTTCCCATCCCGGAAGCAGCATTTGAACGCTATTCGCATCATTGAGCCCGGATTGCTGGCGACCATCCAGGACGGCGGTCGGTTCGGGTATCAGGATCGCGGCGTGCCAATTTCCGGCGCCATGGACATTCAAGCCCTGCGTATTGCCAATGCACTGGTCGGCAACGGTGGCACCGAAGCCGGTATCGAAATCACCTGGGGCGGATTTTGTGCGGAGTTTCTGGCATCC
>CAZBUL010000008.1:29203-33855 GCA_964495045.1 uncultured Desulfobacterales bacterium
TCCGACGGAACGGTGTTCGGTGCCGTTCAGGTTCCCGGAAACGGCCTGCCGATCATTCTTCTGGCCGATCGCCAGACCATCGGCGGATATATCAAACCGGCCGCGGTCATTTCCGTGGATCATCCGCTGCTGGCCCAGCTCACGCCGGGATCGACGGTGCGCTTTCAATCCGTCAGTCTGTGGAACGCCAGAGAAATGGCTGTGCGTGCCGCTTATCGATTTCAAAAATGGATCGCCCATGGATCGTCCTCGATTTTGGCGGATTCCTGACAAGTGTATTTTCGTGAAAAAAACTAAAAAAAGGAGCTATGTATGAAAAAACGTTTGAGAAAAAAACTGAACTTCGGAGAATTCCAGGAAACGGGTTTCGAAATTACATGGAAACCCAAGGAACAATCCGAAGCGGATCTCGATAAATTTCTGGAGGAATTTCTTGCTGCCATTACGTCGAAAGGACTTGCTTTCGGGGGAGGATCCGCTGAGGACAAGAGCTGGGAGGGCGTTGTTGTGAAAAACAAGCGGTATGCCAGTCCGGATGCCGCGGATAAAGAATTCGTTTCGGAATGGTTTAAAAACCGGACTGACATCGAAGAATATACCGTCGGGCATGATTTCGATTTATGGTATGGCTCGGAGTGCACGTGTTGCAGTCATGACGCGCCATAATTTTTTTTTCGGTTAGCCAGCCCGGGGCTGTCATTCCTGCCGGGAAAAGGCCAGCGAATCCTCGAGCTGGATCTCCAACCGGGCCAGGAATACACTGTTCAACCCCAGCAGATGGGCTTCGGGCGAGGTTTCGAGTGAAATTTCCGGATCCGGTTTGAGGCCGATTCCCATCATGTTGCAGGCTTTGTTGGCAAGCCGCACCAGAATCATCAGAATGTCTCCGGAATTCAGCTCGGGGTCGTGATGGCTGCTGATGATATGACCATAAGCATCCGGCAGGTTCCATTTCTGGCTCAACAGCCCGCCCTGCTGGGTGTGGAGGGATTCGACGGCTTCGAGAATGAAGGACTCGGATGGCCGGACAGAGACGGCTTTCGATCTGAGAAGGACTTCGATAACTTTCAGAATCAACAGCTTGCCCACATCATGAAGCAAACCTGCTGTGAATGCCTCGGTAATCAGCGTATCGAATTTCAGTTGACGGGCCAGCCATTGGGAACCAATGGCACACCCGACAGAGTGCTGCCAGAGGCGCTTCAACAGCTCGAAAATAAAGGGATCCAGCGACCGGTAATTCATCTGTTGCGTACACAGGGCCACGATGCTGCCGATCTCGTTGGTCCCCAGGCGGATGATGGCTTCACGAATCGAATTGACTTTGCTCAATCCTCTGAAAAATGCGGAATTGGCCGTTCGGAGCACCTGAGTGGTCAATGCCTGGTCACTGCTGATGAGTGTTTCGATGGTGCGCAGATCGGGGTCTTCCTTGGCCACTTCCTGAGACACGCGGAGCCCGGTCTGGCTGAACACCGGCAGCACGGCTTTGTCGCTGTTCAAATAAGCATTTACAATTTCGAGAAATGAATTGTTTGTTTCCACTTACTCTCCCAACAATCTTCGTATGTCCATCAGTGGTCTCGGTTTGTGAAGCCGCGGCAGACAACGCATCACTTCATCGATGGTGGTGATGCCGCTGGCAGCCTTGAGAATCCCGTCTTCCAACAATGTGACCAGCCCGGTCGAATCGATACTGATTTTCCGAATCTGATGACTGGTCTTCCGGTCGATGAGTCCGTCCCGGACATCTTCGTTGAGAATCAGCAATTCATATACGGCAAGCCGTCCGGAATATCCCGTATGGCGGCATCGGGAACAGCCGCGTCCTTTTCGAAATGTAGCACCGGAAACATCCTTTGGCGTGTAGCTCAGACGGATGAGATCCGATGTGGTTGGATTATAAGGCTCAGCACAGGTGTTGCAAACCCGTCTCAGAAGACGCTGGGCCGCAACACAGATGACTGTCGATGAAATGAGGAATGCATCGATGTCCATATTCAAGAGCCGGATCAATCCGCCAATGCTGTCTTCAGTGTGAAATGTGGTCAACACTTTGTGGCCGGTGAGTGCGGCTTGTACAGCAACTTCAGCCGAGTAGGCATCCCGGATTTCACCGATGACGACAATATCCGGATCCTGCCGGACGATATGGCGCAAGGTCTCTTCGAACGTCAGATTGATATTGGGATTGATCGAGCACTGCGCAATCCCTTCGATGATGTATTCGACGGGCTCTTCAGCCGTGATGATGCTGGTTTCCGGCTTGTTGAGATAATTGATGCAACTGTAAACCGTCGTGGTTTTGCCGGAACCTGTTGGCCCGGTGACAATCAGAACGCCGCTGGGGGTATCGAGGGCATCCTGCCGGAAGCGGTCGAGCATGCGGGGCTGCATCCCCAGGTCTTCGATCTGCAGCAGTTCGTTTTGACGATTCAGCAGCCGCATGACGATTTTTTCACCATTGATCGTCACATAGAAGGAAACCCGAACATCCATTTCCCGGCCGTCGAGGGTGAAAACAATCCGGCCTCCCTGATGCCGTCTTTTTTCGGCGATGTTGGCCTCACAGAGAATCTTGATCCGGCTGGTGATGGCCGGAATCAATCGGGCCGGGTAATCCCGGTGATGAATCAGAACCCCGTCCAGGCGGAAGCGGACCCGCAGCCGGTCGCGCATGGGTTCGATGTGAATGTCACTGACCGTCTTTTCGTTGATGGCCGACATGAGAATATCCTCGACAAGGGAAACGACGGATTCGGTCTGGGCTGTCTGGGCCTGCCGGGAATCATCGGATGGTTTCAGTTGTCGGAGGGCGGATTGAATGGACTTTTTGCTGGCAATGGCGATGCTGATTTCGCATTTAAAAATATCACGGGCTTGCGAGATGTCGCGTTGATCCAGGGGATCGGCAAACGCCACGACAACAGATGAACCTTGCTTTCGGATTGGGATGAAATGGTGCTTCTCGCACATCGGCAAGGGGGCCCGTCGTAGCAGCTCCCGATCGATATCGGTAAACTCCGGATCTTCGAGAGTAAACCCCAGTTGCAGGGACAAAACATCGATCATTTTTCGTTCATCGATGAAATTGTGGGCAACCAGGATTTCACCGAGTTTACGTTTGGGACTTTCCGATGCCTGAAGACGGAGACCGGCTTCGAGATCGGCGGATTTGATCAAACCAAGTTCTACCAACAGGTCTCCGATCCGGATGGAGGCGATGTGGTTGCGAACGGTCTGACGGATCTGCTCATCGGAGATATAGCGGAGCTCTTTGAGAATGCCCAGAATCGGTTCCGGCGTTTTGAGCTTGGCCTGCACCCGGATCGCATACTGCAACTGCTTGGGGGTGAGCATGTCATCCCGCAACAGCATCTTGACCAATTCACCATATTCCTGTGGCGGGGGCTGGCTTGCCGGGGTTTCATTGTTGTCCAGATAGGATTCGAGAGTTTGCACAAGGCCTCTGCTTTCGATAAATATTAACACAAATTATATTCGAAAATTACCGACTTGGCAATGAAAGTCAAGAATTATGTAACCATAAGATTCGTTCGGAAGATAACAGGAATTGTCAAATAATTCTTTGGAAATTCGGTTCAGTTGTAATAGGATGATACCAATGGGTACAATTACAGTTCAACATGCTGAAATGGAGGATTTATGACGCAGTGGTATCTCAGTTATGACGGCAATCAGATGGGTCCGATGGAAACAGATCAGGCAGTTCAATATGTTCGACAGAATCCAACCGGCTATGCGTGGCGCGAAGGATTTGCCTCCTGGATGCTCATGTCGCAGGTTCCGGAGCTGTATGCATCCTCACCGCCGCCGTCCATGACTCCGCCGGCTTTCGGTGGGCGCGGCCTGACCGATGAAATCGACTACAAAATCATGGGGTCGGAAATGCAGTTTGTCGATATCGAGCTCGATCCCGGTGAAAGTGCCGTGGCAGAAGCCGGTGCCATGATGTACAAAGACAGTGCGGTTCAGATGGAAACCATTTTCGGTGATGGATCCGGTACGGGCGGCAGCAGCTTCATGGACAAACTGATGGGTGCCGGTAAACGGCTGTTGACAGGGGAGAGCCTCTTCATGACGGTGTTTACCCATACCGGCATCGGCAAGGCCCACGTGGCATTCGGGGCCCCTTATCCCGGAAACATTCTGCCTGTAAAACTCTCAACGGTTGGTGGAACGCTGATTTGTCAGAAAGACAGCTTCCTGTGCGCAGCCAAAGGGGTGAGCATCAGCATTTATTTTCAGCGAAAAATTTTGACGGGGCTGTTCGGGGGAGAAGGTTTCATCATGCAGAAACTGGATGGCAATGGCATGTCGTTTCTCCATGCGGGCGGCACGATCATGGAGCGTCGTCTTGCCGCCGGAGAAGTCCTTCATGTGGATACCGGCTGCATCGTGGCGTTCGAGCCCAGCGTTCAGTTCGATGTTCAGCAGGCCGGAAATATCAAGACATCTTTGTTCGGCGGGGAAGGGCTGTTTTTTGCCGTTTTGCAGGGGCCCGGTATGATCTGGCTGCAATCCCTGCCGTTTTCCCGTCTGGCTGGCAGAATGCTGCGGTCGGCGCCCCAGCGCGGCGGCAGTTCCGAAGAAGGCTCGGTACTGGGAAATCTGGGAAATTTGATCGGCGG
>CAZBUL010000009.1:0-33739 GCA_964495045.1 uncultured Desulfobacterales bacterium
TATCGTCAGGGGCTGATCAAGATGAACGAGTTCGTCACCCTTTGCGGCAGAGACCGGGTGCCCATCGTCTGGTTTCAGGACACATCCGGCATCGATGTGGGCAATATCGCCGAAAAAGCGGAATTGCTGGGATTGGGCCAGAGCCTGAACTACTCCATCCAGCAGACCGATGTCCCCATGATACTGATCGTTCTCCGCAAAGGCACAGCCGCCGCCCATTACGTCATGGGAGGCCCGACGGCCAACCGCCACAATGCCTTTACGCTGGGCATTCCCACGACAGAAATCTACGTCATGCACGGTGAAACCGCTGCGGCCGCCAGTTTCTCACGCCGGCTGGTCAAGGAAAAAGATGCCGGCAGACCGCTGGATCCGGTTATCGAAAGCATGAACAAGATGGCTCAGGAATATCATGATTATTCCCGGCCCGTTTACTGCGCCAAACATGGCCTGGTGGATGAAATCGCCAACATGCCGGACATCCGCAAATATCTGGTGGCATTTGCGGGAACCGTTTATCAGAATCCCACATCCATCTGTCCCCAACATCACATGATTCTGCCCCGCATCATCAAAGGGTAATCGTTTACCGCCTCCCCCCAGCGGGGGGAGGCCGGGAGGGGGGAACGGATACATCAAAGGGTTCTGCTAAATTCGAATATCCACCCCCCGACAATTTCCCTTCCGGATTTCCGATACCAGATCGTCCATAGTCCGGATCGGATTACTGAAAATCGTATAGGCCCTGCCGGCCTGTTCTTTCCGGTGAGAATCACTGCCGCCGATGGACGGCAGGTTTCGCAGCCGGGCGCACGATATGGCCTGAATGTTCATCTCCAGGGTATTATAGCCGTTATGGGTTTCAACGGCATCCAGCCCATCCATCTCCAGAATCATCGCTCCGAAAGAATCCCACCCGCGGAAAGGGTGAGACGGTGCACAGATACCTCCCCGTTCGTGAATGCGATGGATCACCGCCTGCGCATTCAGGTAAAGGTCTGCCTGCCAGATATTCCAGGAATCGTCCTTGAGGCCGAATGCCAGCAGATGCCCCATATCCGTAGAAATCTCCACACCGCGAAACACCAGAAACCCTTTGGGCACCGCTATATCTTCAACCGGCCGGGATGCATCGACCGAAAAATGTTCGGTAATGCAGATACCGTCGAGCCCGACCCGAACAGCCTGCTCGATCAAATCGACCGGTTCGAGATCATTGTCGAAAGAGTATTTGGTATGACAGTGAAGATCGATTTTCATCCCATCCGCCACAGGGTGCCGTCAGGCCGGTCTTCGATGACAACGTTCATGGCTTCGAGCTGCCTGCGGATGTCATCTGCCTGCTTCCACTCCCTGGCTTTTCGGGCCGCCGCACGATCGGCGATCATTTTTTCGATCCATGCCGGATCGACAGCGGTTTTCTGAAGGCCCAAGGCATTGCGATCTGCCGCATACCGTTCCGGTATTTCACCGAAAACACCCAGAATGCGACTGATTTTCAGAATATCCGACCAGGCTGTCAGAAAAACCTGCTGGATATCGGTAGAGAGGTCATCTGTGGATTCGTCCAGCAGGCGGTTCAAATGTCGGACCACCTCAAACACCAGACCGATGGCTTTGGCCGTATTGAGATCATCATCCATGGCCTCGCAGAAATGCGCCCAGAGAACGCCGGATTGGGTCGGTACGGGCCCTGAAGCAAACCGCTCATGGAGTCTGCCAAGAAGGGCATACACTTTGTCGAGCGCCGTGCTGTAATCATCCATGATCCTGTCGTTGAAATCGATCGGACTGCGATAATGACTGGAAAGCAGAAATAGGCGGATGACTTCCGGATGATAAGATTTCAGAACATCTTTGATCAGCAGAAAATTGCCAAGCGACTTGGACATTTTTTCCTGGTTGATATTGATGAATCCATTGTGAACCCAATACTTCACAAATGTTTTGCCAAAAACCGCCTCGGACTGGGCCACCTCGTTTTCGTGATGGGGAAAGGTCAGATCCATGCCGCCGCCGTGAATATCGATGGTCTCCCCCAGCAGGGCAGAGCTCATGGCCGAACATTCGATGTGCCACCCCGGCCGTCCTTTTCCCCAGGGGCTGTTCCATTCCGGCTCGCCCGGCTTGGATGCCTTCCACAGCGCAAAATCGAAGGGATTGCGTTTGCGGATATCCACATCCACACGAGCCCCGGCTTCCATGTCGTCCAGCTTTCTACCGGAGAGTTTGCCGTACCCCGGAAAGCTCTCAACCGAAAAATACACATCACCATCGAGACAATAGGCATGCCCCTTGTCGATCAGCATCTGAACAATCCGGACAATTTCGTCGATATACTCGGTGGCACGGGGCTCGAACGTGGCGCGTTCGACCTTCAGGGCATCCATATCCGTGTAAAATTCCTGAATGTATTTTTCAGCTACATCCTTGCAGGTCATCCCTGTCTGATTGGCTTTGGTGATGATCTTGTCATCTATATCGGTAAAATTTCGAACATAAACGACATCGAACCCCCGGGCCCGCAGATACCGGACCAGCACATCGAAAACCACCACGGATCGGGCATGGCCGATATGGCTGGAGTCGTAAACCGTCGGGCCGCAGACATACATCCGGACTTTGTCGGGTTCGACCGTTTCGAAGATTTCCTTTTTCCTGCTCAGCGTGTTGTACAAATAGATTGTCATGGCAAATTTTCCACTGGATTCATCTTTTTCGGGTTGATCGTAGCCACGCATAAAGCGGCGATGCCTTCGGCGTTTCCGATGGCGCCCAGCCCTTCGGTCGTCGTGGCCTTGACATTGACACAATCGATGGACACACCAAGAATCCTGGCGAGGTTCTCCTGCATGGCCTGCTTGAACGGAGACAGTTTCGGCACCTGTGCCAGAATCGTCGCATCCATATTGATCACCGAAAATCCTTTGGATGCAACAAGTTGAACGGTTCTATCCAGCAGCACCATGCTGGATATCCCCCGATAGGCCGGATCCGTATCCGGAAAATGCATGCCGATATCGCCGAGCCCGGCCGCTCCCAGCAAGGCATCGCAGACAGCATGAATCAGCACATCCGCATCCGAGTGGCCGAGAAGGCCTTTTTCGTAGGGGATTTCAACTCCCCCCAGAATGAGTTTCCGGCCCGTTACCAGCCGGTGAATGTCGTATCCGATACCGGAGCGCATCAACAAGTATTTCTCCTCCGATCCTCATTTCGAAACATCAACCTGTTTCAATTCAAGGCAGTTATCGATTTTTCTAAGCAATAATAGAGAGATAATGGCATTTATTCCAATTCAGACGCAAAATCGTCAACCCTCTTCCACCGAAACGGTCAGCTCGATATGATCAATAAATCATTTTCTGTCATTACCACAAAAGACAGCAACGGTAAAGGCGGCTATGGAAAAAGATGTCACCCGCCAATTGCTTGCATGCGCAAAACATCGATCCCCATCGAACCATTCGACATGGGCGACCCCAACCGCTGAAACGCATTGACATTTCATGTCCGTGTTCATAAGATTCGATCCAGTCAACAGCCATAATTGCCAAGAAATCCATAAGGAATAGAAAGACCATGATCATTCTATCAATGTGCCCATGTATCCATTGACGAAAACTTTTGCATCTATCCAGAAGGCCGGTTTACTGGGCATCATGTTCGCCTGTGCAATGCTGGCCGCAATCATGATCATCGGCGCCATAGGCGGGATTACCTGGATGGCGGACCGTTTCATCACCATTCAGAGAGGATGGCTCGACGGGCTGTCCAATTGGGGGGTGGGCATTGTTACAGGCATCGGCGGCTGGTTCGTGCTGCCGGTTTTGACCGTACTCATTTCCAGTTTTTTCCAGGAAACAGTGATTCAGCGGGTGGAACGCGTGTATTATCCGGATGCACCCGATCGGGGAAGCTTGGCGTTTTGGCCTGAATTCCGGCATGACCTGAAATTCACGATGTGGGCGGTATGTCTCAACATGCTCATACTACCGCTGTATTTCCTGAGTATCGGTTTTGCGGCATCCATTCTGCTCAACAGCTATCTGCTCGGACGGGAGTTTTTCGAAACCGCCGCCGGCTATCACATCGGGAAAGCCGCCGCACGAACACTGGCGCTCCGGCATCGAAAAGCCGTTTACGGCGGCGGATTGATGATCACGATCATGGCGATCATTCCGGTCTTGAATATTTTTGTTCCAATTCTGGCGACGGTCTGGATGGTGCATGTATATCATTACATCCAAATTCAGGATCATCGAGTCATATAGGTGATCCGTGCAGAGGTTGGGCCCGAACACGCTGACAGTGCCAAAGATGCATAGATCGGCACCCCATATCGATTATTGTTTCGGCACAGCAGTGGCGGGGTGAATCCACAGATATCCGATAATTTCATCATATTATTTGACAGATCGAACGGGATAAATTATATTGAGCCAATAAAGGGGAGTAGTGATTCGGGCTGTAAAACAGGCCGAACCAAATTCCGTCATCACGGCCGACAGGCTCGGGATTTGGGCAGATGTCGATATTCTGTCAACAAGACCTTTATCCAGGCTATCGTGCTATGGATAAAGGTCTTTTTTTTTACCTTTTTCGTTTTTGAGGGTGAAATCCGGCTGGATCAATGCGCGGTTACCGGAAAATTCATTTCGCAATGCTTGAATCACAAACAATATTTTCAGGTGGATACAGATGATCAATCAGATTACATGGATGCATTGGATGGGGTTTCTTGTGGCAGTCATCTTTTTTTTGGCGCTGGATTTAGGCGTGTTTCACAGAAAAGCCCACTGTGTCAGATTCAAGGAGGCGTTGGCATGGACTTGTGTATGGGCCACCCTGGCCATGGTGTTTGCCTGGGGCCTTTATCTTCTGCGGGGTCAGGAAGAGGCGGTCGAATTCATAACAGGGTATATCGTGGAGCTGTCTCTGTCGATGGACAACGTTTTTGTGATCGCATTGATATTCCGATATTTTTCAATTCCGTTGGCCTATCAGCATCGGGTGTTGTTCTGGGGTATCCTCGGTGCACTGGTCATGCGAGGAACCATGATTGGCGTCGGTGCTGCACTGGTACAGCAATTCAAATGGACATTGTTCATATTCGGCATGTTTCTGGTTTACAGCGGCATCAAAATGCTTTTTGTACGGGAAGAAGATGCCAATCCTGAAGATAACTTCATCATCAGACTGGCCCGAAAATGGCTGCCCATCTCTCCCGAATTGGAAACACATCATTTCATGACCCGAATAAACGGTCGTTTGATGCTAACACCGCTTGCGCTTGTTCTGGTCGTGGTCGAGACGACCGATCTCATATTCGCTCTGGATTCGATTCCGGCGATTTTCGGCATCACAACAAAAGAATTCATTGTGTTCACATCCAATGTCTTTGCCATTCTAGGACTGAGATCCCTCTATTTCGTTTTGGCCGGAGCGATGGAATATTTTCGTTTCCTGAAAACCGGGCTATCGCTGGTGTTGGTGTTTATCGGAACCAAAATGCTTTTACCGACAACTTTCCATTTTTCTTCATTCATATCTCTGGGAATCGTCGGTTCGATCATTTTGGCCTCCGTCATAGCTTCTCTGATCTATCGATGGCTGCCGACAGCAGAAGTAGAAGAAGCGAGAATCGAACAGAAATGAAAGCGAATTGACAAATCAACGGATATTGATCTACTGATAACCATCTTTCAATGAAGTCAAATGATATGAAATCGGTGTCCATCTTTATCATCCTCGTTTATCTTTGTTTTCCGGCTGCGTGTTTCGCGCAATCTGATCCGTGGGATATCCAGGCAACTTCCGAAACGGATTTTTTTTGGATTTCCGACGATTCCGACAAACGTGGTTTAGATACAGTTCAGTCCGATGGCTGTTTTGATGAACATACGGCAACGGGGCTACCATCCGTCCATTTTTTCCCCGCAGTCGGCATGCATGATGTTCCCATGAACGTTACACTTCAACACGTATCCATCCCCATTTTCGTTCCCCCGCAAAACCGGGTCTGATACCACTTTATCGCATTTTGCGGAGATATCCGCACCCTTGTTATCCGCTTCTTTTTTACAGTCATAACGAATTCTTGAGCACGAGTGTTTTTCCCCAATATGAGTCGTATGGGGTTTCCTGGCTCGATTTCTTTTTAAACACCATCATATTTTTCTATTGGAGGTATCTTATGTTGAATAGAATCTCGCCCATCCGGCGAATATCCTGGCTGGTGACAATGGTAGCTGTTTTTGTTGTTCTGGGACTTTCAGACATGGCGGATGCTCGGTCCAAAAGCGGCGGCAGATCGTTTGGCGGCTCCGGCAGTGGTTTTGGCAGCGGTTCTTCAAAATCCTTTGGAAGTCCTTCGGGCAGCAAGCCTTTTTCCCCTGCTTCACCGATGGGTGGCGGAGGGGGCAGCAGTTTTTTGCGGGGGCTTGGCGGCGGCCTCGTGGGAGGCATGATCGGTAGTATGCTCTTTGGAGGAATCGGACATGCCGGCGGCGTCGGCGGCGTCGGCGGCAGCGGTATCGGACTGTTCGAACTGTTGATATTGGGCGGGCTCGGTTTTTTCCTTTTCAAACGGTTTATCAAACCCAAAATGTCTCGAAATCCAGGGTCTTCACCGTTTCAACCATTTTCAACCGCTGGCTTTCCATCTTCCGGTTTTCAGACACCGCCCCCAGCGCCCACACCCTCCATGACGGGGAGATCACTCGATGATGGGTATCATCTGATCAAACAGTCGGAACCGGATTTTGACCCGAATAAATTCAAGGAAATCGCACAGGATGTATTTTTCAAGGTCCAGGCCGCATGGATGAGACGTGACACTTCCCCGGTTCAAGGGCTGCTCGGACAACAACTCAAGACCGAATACGACGCCCATTTTGCAGATATGAAAAGACAGGGGCTGATCAACCGGCTGGAAAATATTGCCGTTCGCAATATCGAAATCACCGAAATCGGCATGGAAGGACGGGATATCTATATCACCATCCTTTTTTCAGCCAACCTGCTGGACTACACCGTGGAGGAAAGCAGCGGCAAGGTTGTCAAGGGAGACAACACGGAGCCGGTGAAATTTGAAGAATTCTGGACATTCGCCCGACCGGCGGACTCGACCCAATGGAAACTGGAAGGGATCGATGTTAAACAGCCATAAAATCGCTGACGAATGGTCTTGAAAAAACCACGGATTGTGTTAATTTGTCGATGTAAGAACAAACCATAATTTCAGGAGGTGTTGTATGCAGACTTTCCCTTATGGAGCCACACAGGCTCAAGTACAGGTACAGGTCAATCAGTTCATCCGAAGCGTTTACAACTGGATGGCAGCCGGGTTGGCGCTGACGGGTGTCGTGGCCATGGTCGTGGCCAGCAATGAAACACTGATTAACTTGATTTTCACCAATCAGTTGCTCTTTTTTGCGCTGATCATCGGCGAGCTGGCACTGGTGTTCTCGCTGAGCGCCCGCATCCAGAAGATGCAGGCTTCTACAGCCACCGGCCTTTTCCTTTTGTACTCGGCACTGAACGGGCTGACCCTGTCTTTTATTTTTCTGGCTTACACGCAATCATCGGTGGCATCCGTGTTTTTCATCTGCGCCGCCACATTCGGTGCGTGCAGCATTTACGGCATGAGCACCCAGCGGGATCTGACGTCCATGGGCAGCTTCATGACCATGGGGCTGATCGGCATCGTGATAGCCTCTCTTGTCAATATGTTCATTCAGAGCTCCGGCATGAGCATGATCATCAGCTACGTCGGGGTGATCGTTTTTGTGGGACTGACCGCCTACGACACCCAGAAGCTGAAAATGATGGCCCTGTCTCAGCCGGCTGGCCTGGAAGCCGGCGTCGTCCAAAAAGGCACGATTCTCGGAGCACTCACGCTGTATCTGGATTTCATCAACTTGTTCCTGATGCTGCTGAGAATTCTCGGAGACAGGAAATAAATCAATCCTTTCCAATCGCAACCCGGACTTTGTCGGCAATCTGCTCGGCATAAGTCCGGGTTTCTTTTTCAGACGGCCCTTCCACCATGACGCGGCACAAGAGCTGCGTGCCTGAATAGCGAACAAGCACCCGGCCTTCATCTCCGAGTCGGGATGCCACCGCATCGATCGCATCTTGAATTTCCGCAACCGTTTCGATATCGGGTTTTTCCTTCACCGGAATATTGATCAGCACCTGCGGAAACACACTGGTTATGGCTGCTAGTTCTGAAAGGGGCTTCGCCATGGCATTCATAGTTTCAAGAATCTGAAGCGCAGTCAGGATGCCGTCCCCGGTTGTATGCCGTTCGAGAAACAGGGTATGTCCGGAATCCTCTCCTCCCAGAACCGCCCCTTCAGACTTCATCATTTCCATGACCTGACGGTCTCCCACCTGCGCCATGAACAACTGGATTCCCTGGTTTTTCAACGCCAGTCTCAGACCCAGATTGCTCATCACGGTCGTTACCACCCGATTGCCGGTCAATCGGCCGGCTTGTTTCATGTGAATGGCACAGGCCGCCAGGGCTTGATCACCGGTCAATACCCTCCCGGTTTCATCGACGGCGATTACCCGGTCGCCATCACCGTCAAAGGCAAAACCAACATGGGCCTGATGTTCGAGTACCGCTTTCCGAAGCGCATCAGGATGCTGAGAACCGCAATCGGCATTGATGTTGACCCCGTCCGGCTTGTCGGACAGGACGAATATTTTGGCACCCAAGCGTGAAAAGACTTCGGGTGCCGCCTGAAACGTCGCCCCGTTGGAACAGTCCAGAACGATCCGTCGTCCGGACAGCGACAGACCGGGAACTGTTTGCACCAGAAACTCGCAATAATACGCCACCGCATCCATGATGACATCGCAGCGCCCCACAGACGGTGAAGCCGATCCATGCTTCAATTCTTTCAGAATCCGTTGTTCAAGCGCCTCCTCGACCGATTCCGAAAGTTTGTATCCATTCCCGTCGAATACCTTGATGCCGTTATCTTCATACGGGTTGTGAGAAGCCGAGACAACGATGCCGGCACAGGCGCCGAGTTTGGCGGCAATGGCTGCAACTCCCGGAGTGGGCATGACCCCGCACAAACAGGCATCTCCCCCCATGGCGCAAATACCGGCGGCCAGTGCACATTCCAGCATATCTCCCGAAATCCGGGTATCCTTCCCGATGATAACCCGTGACGACCCTTGGGAAGCAAAATATGCGGCAATGGCCCGACCGACGGCTACGGCCATTTCCGGCGTCATGGGATGACGATTGGCAACCCCGCGGATGCCATCGGTTCCAAACAATTTTTTCATGCAGAATTCCTTTATTACCTTGTTTTTCGAATTCACTCACCCGTAATGACCGATGTCAATGAGGGGAAAATGTCCACCGCCTCTTTTTCGATATGATCGACAATTCCCTGGAGCCAATTCGTTCCGAACTCCTTTTGTTTATCGGGAAGACTCTGGATGACGGATAGATAGGTTTTTCCGAATTCCTGAATGCCTCTGTGGACCGCCTCCAAAAATCCGTCACGGGATTCGGCATTTCCTTCCCAGCTCTGCTGCATGAGAAACAGCCGTTCGAGCCGGGAACAGTTGTTGAAGACTTCACTTTGCCGTATTGCCTGAATGGTCTGCGGCTCTCCGGTAACCGAGAGCCCCCGGCAATAGGCCAACAGCCGGGCAATCCGCTCCTGTATTGCCGACTGAAGTGTTTCCGTGAGCCCATCGGCCAGCTCCTGCGGAAAATGCTGCCCCACAAATGCGGACCGAACATGGATATACCACTGCCGCAAGGCCATCAGACTGGCGATATAATGGATGTTGTTCATCAATATTCGTTTCAGGGCCACATGCATGCCACGCGCATAAAGCACATTGGCCGATCTGGCATTTCCTTCTTGAATCAGCCGGTTTGGCCGCAGTTCATCCTTGCGGCATATCGAACCGGCCGCCAGAACGGTTCCGTATTCCAGCCGGCAAGGACCGACCATTCCGCCCTGACCGCCCAGAAAAATGGGAGGCTGGTTCAACATGACGCCGCGGGGAACATCGCCGATAAGAGAAGCCGTTGCCTTGTCCTGATTCGGGGTGAAGTTGAAATGGATATAGGAGCTGCCCACTTCACTGTGATTTTTTCGACTGGTACCACCGGCCATCAGGCAGTCACAGAAATTGATCAGACTGCCAAGAGTGACAAAGGGAAACAGGATGGTCTGTTTCAGGGCAACGGTATGCGCACCACTGGCCTGTTCTTCCAGAATCGTTCCTTCCCGTACATGGGCACCCAGCCCCATGACCACATCGTCCATAAACACCGATTTCTTGAAAAAACCGCCTCTCAACTCGGCACGGGAACCGATATGGCAATTCTCCACCGTCACTGGGCCTTCATACCCCAACTGGACACCCGGCTGAACGAAAGTCTTGCTTCCATAAATCCGGCATCCGGGATAAATAACGACACCATCGCCGGATATCCGCTTCGGATCGACTGCTTCACCGATATCCACGGTTTCAGGGCAATGAATCTTCACCCCTTTTTCCATCAGCAGATTTATCTTCGATATCATAGAAACAACCCTTTCAAATAAGCTCAGATTCATATTGCGAAAACACGCCCCATCCTTATGTGGAAAATCGTTCGGATCAGGTGCGGGCGATATTCAATCATTTTTCATGGGGTATTGCAAACAAATCCGGAAAAGGGGTATATAGCGCCATCATCAACCTTTTTCAAAGAAGAATTCGAGATCCGATTGAAAGTATTTTCACCAATAGCTGTGGTATCGATGGCCGGGGTATTTCCCGGTGCCAACACGCTGGAACAGTTCTGGCAGCATATCGTCGAAAAACGGGATGCCTGCCAGGATATTCCCGAAAACCGGTGGGTAGCGGACCCGGCACAGATGGTGTCTCCCCTGCCCGCTTCAGATAAAGCCTTTCATCGCCGCGGCTGCCTCATCGACAATTTTCATTTCGATGCCAACGGGTTTGCCGTTCCCGCAGACATGCTGCAATCTCTTGATCCGCTACATCACCTGGTGCTGCATGCCGGCCGACAGGCGTTTACATCATTTGTGTCCGACAAACTGGACAAAACCCGCATCGGTGTCATTCTGGCAGCCATTGCCCTGCCAACCGAATCATCCTCTCTTCTGGCCCGGGAGATTTTGGGAACCGCTTTCAAAAATGCTTTGTTTCAGAAACATTCCGATCCATCATTCTCTCCAACGATCAATCAATTTCTATCCAGTCAAGTAACCGCCTTTCCTGCGGCGGTGCTGGCCCGATCACTGGAATTGGGCGGCCCGGCTTTCACCCTCGATGCCGCCTGCGCGTCTTCTCTGTATGCCGTCAAGCTGGCCTGTGACATGCTCCACGACCATCGATGCGATGCCGTTCTGGCTGGCGGTGTTTCCCGCCCAGACTGTCTTTATACCCAGGTTGGATTCAGCCAGTTGCGGGCGCTGTCCGTATCCGGGCGCTGTGCGCCGTTCGATGCCCGTGCAGACGGCCTGGTGGTCGGAGAAGGCGTTGGCATACTTGCATTGAAACGGCTCGTTGACGCGGTAAGAGACGGCGATACCCTTCATGGTGTCATCCGGGGGATCGGTCTTTCCAACGACATGCGCGGAAACCTGCTGGCTCCCGACACCGAAGGCCAGCTCCGGGCCATGCAGGCGGCTTATCAGTCCGCAGGGTGGCGTCCGACCGATGTGGATATCATCGAATGCCACGGGGCCGGTACTCCGGTCGGTGACGCTGTGGAACTCCAGAGCATCAAGCTGCTGTGGGAAAACGCCGGGTCACAATCCACCCGGTGCCCCATCGGCTCCATCAAATCCATGATCGGCCATCTGCTGACCGCAGCCGGTGCCGCCGGACTCATCAAAATCCTTTTGGCCATCCGGCATCAGACGCTGCCGCCATCCTTGAATTTTTCTGCGGCAGCAGCCAGCAGCCCCTTGAATGACAGCCCCTTTCACGTACAGACACAGGCCGAAACCTGGCACCACAGGAATGCCGACACCCCTCGCCGGGCGGCGATCAGCGCTTTTGGTTTCGGCGGCATCAATGCCCATGTGTTAATAGAAGAATGGGCACCTCGAATGGCTGAACCTGAGATTGAGAGTCTGAGAACAAACAATATGCCTATTGAGATTTCTCATCTCCCCGACCGACGGTCACTGGATATCGCCGTCATCGGGATGGATGCGTGTTTCGGGAAGCTTCACAATTTGAGATCATTTCAAGAGGCGGTTCTGTCCGGTCGTTCAGCGATTCAGGAACGTCCAAACCACCGGTGGAAGGGATGCGACGATCTTGCCGCCGCCATCCTCGGTTTTCCGGAACTTCCCGGTGGCTATATCGAGGCAATCATGATGGAATTGGGTGATCTGCATATTCCGCCCAACGAAATTCCGGATATTCTGGCGCAGCATCTGCTCATGCTTCAGGTGGCCCGCAGGGCCATGAGCGATGGCGGATATCCGACCCGGAAACTTCGTCCCCGCATGGGCGCAGTGATCGGCATGGGTTTCGATATGGAGGCAACGGACTATCATGTCCGATGGAGCCTCAACACATCGCATACAGACTGGCTGAAGCAGGCCGGCATCCGGATTGAGGGCAGCCCAAAAATGGAATGGCTGGAATCATTGAAAAACGATTTCGGACCGGCCCTCACCGCGCCGCGTACTCTCGGCGCTTTGGCCGGCATCGTTGCCAGCCGGGTGGCACGGGAATTCGGCCTCGGCGCCCCCAGTTTCACGGTTTCCGCAGATGCCGTATCGGGACTGGTTGCACTGGATATCGCCGCCCGCCTGCTCCAGAATGATGAAGCTGATGCCATGCTGGTCGGCGCGGTGGATATGGCAGGCGATGTGCGCAGTGTTCTAATGGCAAATGGTATCTCGCCCTTTTCTCCGACCGGCAAGGTTTGTTCCTTCGACAAAATAGCGGACGGCACACTTCCCGGAGAAGGTGCGGCGGCCCTGATTCTGAAAAGACGGGATCAGGCCATTGCCGATGGAGACCGCATTTATGCCGTCATCAAGGGGGTGGGGTTTGCCTGCACCGCATCGTCCGATGATGTCAGCGCTTACAGCCGGGCACTCCGGCAGAGTCTGGACGAAGCTGGAATTTCTCCGGCTGCTGTTGGTTACTATGAAGCCCATGGCAGCGGCCAACCGGTGGAAGACGATCTCGAAACAAAAGCCATCCATGCTGTTTTTCAGGACGCATCGGTCGATATCGCTGTCGGATCGGTTAAACCCATCATCGGCCATGCCGGAGCCGCCGCCGGTCTGGCGTCCCTGGTCAAAACCTGTCTGTGCCTGTACCAAGAAGTACTTCCACCGTTGGCCGGCTATGTCCGCCCTCCCGAAAACAGGCCATGGGAAAGCCGCTTTCATTTACCGGCGTTTCCCCAATACTGGACCAGAAACCGACATGACGGCCCGCGCAGAGCCTGCTGTGCCGCTCTTTCATCGACCGGCGCCTGCGGTCATGTTGTTTTCGAAAGTCATGAGACAGCCGTCAGCGAACAGGAACGCATGCGGCCTCTCGGCCTGAGCGGCAGCGGCCTGTTCATTGTCGAGGGAAAGGACATCCCCTCTCTGATCCTTGGGTTAAGTCATCTGGATCGACATATCCAGAACGCATTGTCTCCAATCGAAGAGGCTGCCCGATCGTGGTTTCGGGAACATCCCCTTTCCATGCTGAACGGATACGCCGTCAGTCTGATTGCAGAATCCTCCGAACAGCTCCTGTTCCTGATCTCCGAAGCAAAGGAAGTTGTGCAGTCCGGAACCCAGCGGCGTTTCAGCGGTCGTTCCGGTCTGGCGTTTTCACCACACCCGATGGGTGGAACGGGAGAGATCGCGTTTGTATTTCCCGGTTCCGGCAATCATTATGTGGGCATGGGAAGAACGCTGGCCGTCACCTGGCCCGACATTCTCCGCGGGATGGACGCCGAAACCCAGGCGCTCAAGACCCAGATGGTTCCCGCCGCTTACATGCCTTTCAGACAATCCTGGGAACCCGGATGGGAAGCTGAATCCATGGCCGTCTTGTCGGCAGATCCCCTCATTCCCATTTACGGGCAGGTGGTTTTCGGCAGTCTGATGACCCGGCTGATCACGAAATTTGGCATCCGCTCCCAGGTGGTGATCGGTTACAGTCTGGGAGAAACCGCCGGATTGTTCGCTCTGGGAGCCTGGCCCGATCGCGGAGAAATGCTGACGCGACTGGCCCAAAGCCCACTGTTCCGCACCGAACTGACAGGCCCCTGCCATGCTGCCAGAAAAGCCTGGAACCTCGACCCGGATGTTCCTTTCACCTGGAAAGTGGCGGCTGTCAACCGGCCATCGGAAACCGTCCGACAGATTTTGCCCCGGTTTCCCCTGGCCCGCCTGCTGATTGTGAACACCCCTGATGAATGCGTCGTTGGGGGAGACCAACCGGCCGTAGAAGGCGTGATCCGTGCGCTCAACTGTGAAGCGGTGTATCTGGAAGGCGTGGTGACGGTTCACTGCGATGCCGCCGTTCCGGTTCGGAAAGCATATCGTGCCCTGCACCGGTTTCCAACCGCTCACCCACCGGATATCCGATTCTACAGTTGTGCGCTGAACCGTGCCTATTCCCTGAATACGGAAAGTGCCGCCGATTCCATCACCCGGCAGGCCATATCGGGTTTCGATTTCCCGGCAGCCATCCAACAGGCATATTCCGATGGGGTTCGGATTTTTCTGGAAATGGGCCCCCATGCCAGTTGCACCCGAATGATTTCCCGCATTCTGGACGATCAGCCGCATTTGGCACTCTCCGCCAATTCCCGCGGGGAAGACGAAATGCTTTCCCTATTGAAACTGCTGGGAACACTGGCTGCAGAGAGAATCCCCATCAATCTGGAAGCTCTTTACGGTCAGTCGGCCTATCCTGTTGCTGTTCAGTCGAAAGAACGGATTCAGGTCATCCCAACCGGCGGGCATGCTTTTTCTCCGCAATTTCCGCAGACAGTAGCCGCTGCATATAGTGTGGTGCCTTTAACCGAAATATCCGACACGGACAGACAGGACGAACAAAGACAAACCCCCGGTCAACCGACTGTTCCTGATCATTTCTGTTCTTCGGCCCCCGTTCCATATCCGCCGGATATCGTGGAAGGTGTCACCCGAAATACCCGTGCCACCGCCGATGCCCACGATACGTTTCTGAACTTTTCCAATGCCATGATGCAGGATTTTGCAAACGTATTCGGTCTGCAAACCCGCCTGCTTCACCATCAGATGTTATATCCGGAATCCGATGAAAACAACCGGCCATTCGTTCCAACGGATTACGGGTTGACGATGGTGCCACTCCCGCTTGCAGATCATCATTTTTCCCCGACATTGGGGGCACCCCCGGCTACCGAATTTCAGCCTCCTCACCCCGCCTACCCCCGTTCTCTTTGCATGGAGTTTGCCGTGGGTTCGGTGGCAAAGGTTTTGGGCCCGGAATTTGCCGAAGTGGATACTTTTCCGGCCAGGGTTCGGCTTCCCGATGAGCCGTTGATGCTGGTGGACAGAATTCTGAACGTCGAGGGCAGTAAAGGATTACTCGGCCCCGGACGGGTCGTGACCGAACACGATGTGCTTCCTGGCGCCTGGTATCTGGACGGCGGCCACGCCCCCGTGTGCATTTCGGTGGAAGCAGGTCAGGCGGATCTCTTTCTCTGCGCCTATCTGGGCATCGATCTTCAGGTGAGAGGATTGCGGACGTACCGCCTGCTGGATGCAGCGGTTCAGTTTCATCGCGGACTGCCGGCACCCGGTGATGTCATCCGGTATGAAATCGAGATCGAGCGGTTCGTCCGTCAGAGAGACACCTGGCTTTTCTTTTTTCATTTCCAGGGATTTATCGGCCAGGACCTTTTGATCACCATGAAAAATGGATGCGCTGGTTTTTTCACCGAAATGGAAGTTAAAAATTCCGGCGGCATCATCCTCACGGAAGCAGAACAGCGGCCGGAACCGGGAAAAATGCCATCGGACTGGAAACAACTGGTTCCTCAATCGATGGAAGCTTTTACGGACCACGAAGTGGATGCCCTGCGGTCCGGAGACCTGGCCGGCTGCTTTGGTGCATATTTTTCCGGAAAGACCCTGTCGGAATCCCTTTGGCTTCCCGGCAATCGCATGCGGCTGATCGACCGCATTCTGACTTTGGACCCCAAGGGAGGGCGCTACGGGCTGGGCATGATTCAGGCTCAGGCGGATATCCATCCCGACGACTGGTTCTTGACCTGCCATTTCATGGATGATCCGGTCATGCCGGGAACCCTGATGTATGAATGCTGCGCCCACACCCTTCGGGTGTTCATCCAGCGCATGGGATGGGTGACTGACAAACCGGGAGTTTGCTATGAGCCGGTCACCGGTATCAATAGCATTCTGAAATGCCGGGGGCCGGTCACCCCCGCCACCCGCCATGTGGTTTACCAGGTGGACATCCGCGAGATAGGCTATGCCCCGGAACCTTATGTGATCGCCGATGCCCAGATGTTTGCGGACGGCCGTCATATCGTCATGTTTCGCGATCTCTCCCTGAAAATGACCGGCATCAGCCGCGAAGAGATCGAATCATGTTGGGATACCGGGGCACAGTACCATGAACAGGAGATGATTCCGCCCGCTCGGCAACAGGGTGGATCGATCCAAAAATCAGACCGCCAGCCCTCTGTTCCCGATCCCCCTCATGCCCTTTACGGCAGGGAGCAAATTCTGGCGCTCGCCATCGGCAAACCATCGGAAGCTTTCGGTGAAACGTTCAGGATATTCGACAGAGACCGATTTCTGGCACGGCTTCCCGGACCGCCGTTTATGTTTGTGGATCGCATTGTGACAGCCGAACCGCCTGCCTTTTTCTTGAAACCCGGCGGCTGGATAACGGCAGAATATGATTTTTCACCTTCGGAATGGTATTTTTCGGCAGACCGATCGGGCATCATGCCGTATGCCGTATTGCTGGAAATCGCTCTCCAGCCTTGCGGCTGGCTGGCCGCATATTCAGGCTCGGCCCTTATCAGCAAAAAAGACCTCAGATTCCGCAATTTGGGCGGCAGCGGCCGCATTTATCGGGATGTTTTCCCAGTGAACGGCATGCTGACCATGAAATGCCGGCTGACCCAGGTGTCTGCAGCGGCGGACATGATCATCGAATCCTTCGACTTTTCGGTGGCGTCCGAAAAGAATGTGATTTACGAAGGCCAAACCACCTTCGGTTTTTTTACGGAGACAGCGCTGACCCAGCAAAAAGGGCTTTCGAAATCCGATGACAGACGATTTCGGCCGGATGATCTTGACCCAGCGGCATGGCAGCCCCAACATTTGGAGGATGCACCCCCGTTTTTTCCGGAATCGGTGGTCGGCCCGCCGCCCATTCCGCAAATGGCCATGCCGGCACGGGCCCTTCGCATGATGGATGTGATCGAGTATTACGATCCCCAGGGCGGGCCTTCAAAACTGGGATACGTCCGGGGTCTGAAACGTATCGATCCCGATGAATGGTTTTTCAATGCGCATTTTTATCAAGATCCGGTCTGGCCCGGTTCTTTGGGAATCGAAGCCTTCATGCAGCTCCTCAAGTTCATGGCTGGGAACAAATGGCCCGACCTGACATCCCGGTACCGGTTTTCATTGGTCACGGGGACTCAACACACATGGACTTACCGGGGGCAGGTTATCCCCGGCAACAAACAGGTGACGGTGGAAGCAGGCGTTACCCGCATCACGGAAACACCGGAGCCGCTGATCATGGCCGACGGGTTTCTCCGTGTGGATGGGCTGGCAATTTATGAAATGAAAGATTTCGGCATCCGGCTGGTGCCGGCCGTGTAGCTTGCAACAACGATCGTATTTTCAAATTGAACCCTACATATTCATTCACCGCAAAGGCGCAAAGGTCGCAAAGGAAGTTTTCCGAGCATGAGATTCAATTCTGTCTATCTGGATGCCATGGGCTATGAACTGGCCCCGAATGTCCTGACCTCCGATGACATCGAAAATCGTCTGGAACCGTTGTATCAGACCCTTCATTTCCAGAAAGGCCAGCTCGAAATGATCACCGGCATCCGGGAACGCCGTTGCTGGGATCCGGGATTTCCCATGTATGAAGGGGCCGCTCGGGCAGGCAGGAAAGCGCTTCTGACATCCGGTATCTCTGCAAAACAGATCGGGATGCTGATTTACGGCGGTGTCTGCCGGGATCAGCTCGAACCGGCCACGGCCTGTGCGGTCGCTTATGAACTGGGGCTGAGTTCCGACACCGTAATCCATGATGTTTCCAATGCCTGCCTTGGCGTGCTGAACGGCATGCTCCTGATTGCCGGGGCCATCGAACTGGGGCAGGTTCAGGCGGGGATGGTGGTGTCGTGTGAATCCTGCCGGCAGATCATGGACCTCAGCATCGAGCGGATGCTGGCCACCCGGAACATGGACATTTTCCGGAAAACCGTGGCCACCCTTACCGGTGGGTCCGGCGCCGTGGCTGTTATATTAACCCGTTCCGATCTGGCTGGCTGCGGACATCGGCTTCTGGGCGGCATCATCCGGAATGCGGTTCAACATCACCAATTGTGCAAGTGGGGACCGGACACCGGCATACCCGCCACCCTGCCCCAGATCATGGAAACCGATTCCGTCGGCGTACTGCAGCACGGCGTAGCCCTCGGTATCGAGACCTATCACTGTTTCCGGGAAGAGATGCATTGGTCGGCTGATCTACCCGACAAAATCATCTGTCATCAAGTGGGTGCCACCCATCAAAAAACCATTCTGGATGCACTCGGGATTTCCCGAGACAAAGATTTTGTCACCTACCCCTATCTCGGCAATATTGGAACGGTTTCCCTTCCTGTTACCGCCGCCATCGCATCGGAACGCGGATTTCTGGAAAAAAACGACCGGGTTGGATTCTTCGGTATCGGCAGCGGGCTGAACTGCATGATGCTGGGACTGGAGTGGTGAAAAAGCCATGACACATTCAACACACCTCATCGACATGAGCGGTCTCCACGGACTGTACCCGTTCGTATCCCATTTTATCGAGCTCGACGGACTGCGCTATCATTATCTCGACGAAGGCCAGGGAGAACCGGTGGTGATGGTTCACGGGAATCCCACCTGGTCGTTCTATTTCCGGAATCTTATCCACCGGCTTTCAGCGGATTTCCGAACTATCGTTCCGGATCATATCGGCTGCGGTCTATCGGACAAACCGACCGAGGCACAATACGATTTTCGGTTGTCCACCCGCATTCGTGATCTGGAAAGACTGATCGACAGTCTCGCACTGAATGAGCCCATCACCCTCATTCTTCACGATTGGGGCGGGGCCATCGGTATCGGTTATGCATTGCGTCATCCGCAACGCATCGCCCGGATCGTGGTGATGAATACAGCGGCTTTTTTACCACCGAATGGAAAGAAACTGCCGCTCAGGCTTGAGATCGTCAGACGGTTGGGAACGCTGTCGCGCATCGCCGTACTGGGCGGAAACCTGTTCTGCCGGACTGCCCTGGTCATGGCTCCCCGAAAACGTCTGCACCGAAGTGTACGCAAAGGGCTGTGCGCGCCCTACAATTCGTGGAACAATCGGCTGGCCACCTTGAAATTCGTGGAAGATATCCCTCTGACCTCCTCCGATCCGAGTTTTCCGTTAATCCAATGGATGGATCATCATATTCACCGATTGGCGCCGATTCCCATGATGATCTTGTGGGGCATGCACGATTTTGTGTTCGATGCGGATTATCTTGCGGAATGGCAGCGGCGTTTTCCGACGGCCCGGGTTCACCGGTATCCGGAAGCCGGTCACTATCTGTTGGCGGATGAACCCGAAAGTACGGGCATCAACATTTTAAACTTCTTGAAAAGTACCGGATCATGTTGTAACGTGCCATACCTTTAATCATTGACCCATTCGGTTCCCTTTACCGTAACCATCCATCTCGAAAAACGGTTTTCAGGATGACACAATCACTTCACCCCAAATCCGATTCCAAACTGATGAACATCGCTTCTCACCTGACCCAGATGGCCAAACATCAGCCATATAAGCGCGCCGTAGTATATCCATCCGGAAGGGATGAGGATGGTCGGGTCACCTATACGCAATTGACTTTCAGACAACTGGATATGGAATCCGATTGTCTGGCGCACGGCCTGGAATCCATCGGCATTACGCGAGGCACCCGAACGGTGCTGATGGTGCCGCCGAGCCTGAATTTTTTCACCTTGACCTTCGCTCTGTTCAAGACCGGTGCCATTCCGGTTGTGGTGGACCCGGGCATGGGAGTCGAGCGGATGCTCTCCTGCATCAAAGGCAGCCGGCCCGATGCGTTTATCGGCATTCCCAAAGCCCATGCATTCAGAGTGTTGCATCCGGGTAGTTTCAAAACTGTGAAAATCTGCGTCACCGTGGGTTCGAAATGGTTCTGGGGAGGCCATTGCCTCAAAGATCTGCGGTTGACCCCCTGGCAGCCTTTTCCCGTTGCTGCCACCAAAAAAGATGAACCAGCCGCCATTTTGTTCACCACCGGCAGTACCGGTCCGGCCAAAGGTGCGGTTTACTCGCATGGTAATTTCGACGCCCAGATACGCCATATCCAGTCTCATTTTCAGATATCCGGAGACGAAATCGATCTGCCGACATTTCCCCTTTTTGCCCTTTTCGATCCAGCCCTGGGCATGACCGCCATCATACCGGATATGGATCCAACCCAACCGGCCAAAGTGGATCCTGAGCAGATCATCGAAGCCATCATCAATCAGGGTGTCACCAACATGTTTGCCTCACCAGCACTGCTGGACCGGGTAGGAAGGTTCGGCAAACAGTCCGACATCAAGCTGCCATCTTTGAAGCGGGTTGTTTCGGCTGGGGCACCGGTGTCTCCGGCCAACATCGACCAATTCTGCCACCTGCTCTGCGACAATGCCGAAGTGCACACTCCTTACGGCGCTACCGAAGCGGTTCCGATACTGTCCATTTCCAGCGGAGAAATTCTCTCCGAAACTAGGCATTTGTCCGAAAAAGGGTATGGCATCTGTGTAGGTCGTCCCATTGATGACATTCAAGTACGGATCATCAAGATCACGGATGCCCCCATTGCCCGATGGAGCGACGATCTGGTTCTGCCGCCGGCGGAAATCGGAGAAATTGCCGGCAAAGGCGATCTAGTCACCCAGAATTATTTTGAAAACCATGAAGCCGACAGTCTGGCCAAAATCCGTGACGGCAAAGAATTCTGGCACCGGATGGGAGATCTGGGATGGGCCGATAACAAAGGACGCATCTGGTTTTGCGGCAGAAAAAGCCACCGTGTTCAGACGCCGAACGGAACCCTATACACCATTCCCTGCGAAGCCATTTTCAACAACCATCCTGAAGTGATGCGAAGCGCGCTGGTAGGAATCGGCAAGCCCCCTAATCAAAAACCCGTTATCATCGTTCAGCCCCGAGAAGTAGGCTTGTCTAACGAAAAGGATCTGAAACATGACCTCTTGAAAATGGTATCCAACAACATATTGGTCAAAGATATCGACACCATCCTTTTTTATGAGGATTTTCCGGTGGATATCCGTCACAATGCTAAAATTTTCAGAGAGCATCTGGCGGCATGGGCTGAAAAGAAACTGCGGAGATGATATTTTTTCGACCAATGTTTCAGTTCTTGGATAACATCTGATAGCGGGCGGTTCTTTTTATTTAGACTTTCAGAAGATTCATTTCGCAAGGCAGCAGGGAGGGAATAGGCATTTTTCGGCCATTCCCGACCGATAACGCAGCGATATTATTTTTCTGAAAGTCTATAGCTTTTTATTAATCGTTACAGATCATTGAACGGAGGTATCATGAAAAAATCGCTGGGACTCAGGATAACACTGCTTTGCATATACTGCCTGATATCATCGAGTATGGCAGTTTGTGCAGAAACGCCCTACACTTTTGGCTTGCTGCTGATCGGCCCCTACAACGACAAAGGATACAGTCAGGCCCATTATGAGGGCGGGAAATATGCCGAAAAAATGATTCCCGGTGTGAAAATGATTTATATCGACAAGGTCAATCCGGCAGACCGCCCAGGTGTTACCATCCCGCAATTGGTGGACGACATGGTGGAAAAAGGGGCCAAACTTGTTATCGCCAACTCCGATGACATGAAAGACGGCATTCGGGAAGCCGCTGTACAGCATCCGAACATTCATTTTCTTCATGTTTCCGGCGATGATGTGCTGACACGGAAAGCACCAAAAAATCTGGCCAATCTTTTTGGGAAAATGGAATATGGCAAGATGATGGCGGGCTTTGTGGCCGCTATGACAACCAAAACCGGGAAAATCGGATATCTGGGCCCCCTGATCAACGAAGAAACCCGGCGGCTGAGCGCCTCCTGTTATCTGGGAGCAAAATACGCCTGGGAAAACGTTTTGAAGAAAAAACCGGAAGATCTGAAATTTCAGGTCGTATGGATCGGCTTCTGGTTCAACATACCCGGTGTCACGGCCGATCCGACACAGGTGGCACAGAACTTTTTCAATACCGGCTGTGATGTCGTGGTTTCCGGTATCGACACCACCGAAGCTATCGTCGTCGCTCGCCAAAAACGCCAGGAAGGAAAAGAAGTCTGGGCTGTTCCCTATGACTTTGTAGGAGCTTGCGAAGGCGCGTCATCAGCCTGTTTGGGAGTACCCTATTTCAACTGGGGCCCAGGATATGTTCAGCTCATCAAGACATCTCAGTCTGGAAACTGGAAATCCGAATGGATTTGGCTTGGCCCCGATTGGAAGAATCCCAACAATCCAGACACCAGCACCGTCGGTTTTCAAGCGGGTCAGGCCCTTTCTGAGGCAGCCAAACAGGCACTCGATGGGTTTATGACAGATATGGGTTCAGGAAAACTCAATCTGTTCAAAGGTCCGTTGAATTATCAGGATGGATCCGTGTATCTCAAATCTGATGAGACCGCAACGGATCAGCAGATTTGGTATATGAAACAGTTGCTGGAAGGCATGACAGGTCAAAGCAGCGCCAATAAATAGCCAGTCGTTCCGTTCCAACATTTTGTCAATCCTTGTCAGGCAGAAGTGACCGCCAGGTTGCTTCTGCCATTCGAAACACAATTCCGACACAGATTACATGCGGATCGAACTCCACGACATCCATCGATATTATGGCACATCCCGAGCGAATTTCGGCATCAGTCTGGCGATCGAACCTGGAACCATTCATGGGATTCTCGGAGAAAATGGTGCCGGTAAAAGTACCCTGATGAAGATCATGGCCGGCATCATCCGCAAAAGCCGGGGGACAATTCTGCTCAACGGCTGCGCCGTCGATTACACCAGTCCGGACGAAGCTATGAAACTCGGGATAGGAATGCTTTACCAGGATCCGCTGGATTTTCCGGCATTGACGGTACTCGAAAATTTCATGCTCGGTCAGACCAAGACCATCCCGCTTCACAAAAAACCGTTCAAAAGCCGTTTGAAGGAAATGTCGGATCGGTTCGGTTTTTCGCTCCATCCCGAAACACCGCTCTCCCAACTCACCGTCGGTGAACGGCAGCAACTGGAAATGCTAAGGCTTCTCGCTCTCGGAATCGAGGTGCTGATTCTGGATGAGCCGACGACCGGTATTTCCGACATCCAGAAAGACATTCTCTTCAACGCCCTGAAAGCCCTTACTGTAGAAGGGAAAAGCGTTATTTTGGTTTCCCACAAGCTTGAAGATGTTGAAATGCTTTGCGATTACGTCACCGTACTTCGTCAGGGGATGGTCGCTGGAAACATGACCCGCCCGTTTTCTACGGAAACCCTGCTTGAAATGATTTTCGGCACGCCGCCTTGCCCGCCGGTTTTGCCATCCCTTGTTTTGGGTGAACCGATTTTAGTGATGGATGCCGTCTCCTCAATCGGTGGCCGTTGCGGACTAAAAAATTGCACCACACAGATTCGCGAAGGTGAAATTGTCGGATTGGCCGGTTTGGAAGGCAGCGGCCAGGAGCAATTTCTACGGCTGGCCGCCGGGATCAGGAAACCCACGCATGGCACCATTACGCTGAACGGCCTACCGGTATCGAGTGCTCATCATGATGCCTTTCTCAGCCAAGGCGTGGTGTTCATGCCAACAGCACGACTTGAAGAAGGGTTGATTCCTGGGCTGAGCATTGTCGATCACATGGCGCTAAGATTTCCGGGAAAGGGCCTCAGAGTTCCATGGTCTGAAGCCTTTCGCAAGGCTGTCGAGCGGATCGATCGGTTCCATATTCAAGGCAGACCGGATTCTTCTGTAGAAACACTTTCCGGAGGCAATCAACAACGCGTACTGCTGTCACTCCTCCCCGAAACACCGCGTCTATTGCTGCTTGAAAACCCCACCCACGGTTTGGATGTGGAGTCCACTCACTGGGTGTGGGAACAGTTGCAGCATCATCGCCACCATCAGGCCGGTATCGTTTTTTCCTCGACCGAACTGGATGAAATCATGGTGATCGCGCAACGTATCCTCGTTTTTTTCGACGGCCGCCTAGTTCAGGATGTCCTTACAAAAGAGACGGATATGCGTAAACTCGGTAGTGCGATCGCCGGAAAAAGCCGATGAATTCCCTTGCATCCCCCTGCAATCGACTGTCTAAGATAGCCACCAATCTGTGCATTACCGCTATCGGCATCGCCGTATTCACCACGCTTATACTGCTTGCCACCGGTGCACCTCCCGTTCAAACCTACTATCATATTTTTATGGGGGCATTCGGGTCCTGGCTGAAATTGGGTCACTGCATCAAAGCCTGGATTCCTTTGACTTTATGTGCCTGTGGTCTGCTCTACACATTTAAAATCGGACTGTGGAATATCGGTGTCGAAGGTCAGATGATTATGGGTGCCGTGTTTGCCACCGGCATGCTGAAATGGGGAGTCGGATCGGAATATAGCCTCCTTTTTTTATCTCTGTCTTTCCCGGCCAGTTTATTTGGCGGAGCTGTGTGGGCGGTGTTGGCCGGCTTTTTGAAAACGAAATGCGGCGTAAATGAAATCTTCGCGGGTCTCGGTCTGAACTTTGTCGCCCAGGGATTGCTCTTATGGCTGATATTCGGCCCCTGGAAACAGCCCGGTGTCGCATCCATGAGCGGCACAGAAACCTTTCCACAGGTTCTCTGGCTGCCGTTGGCTTTTTCCGTCAATATTCCACCTGCCGGCATTCTGTTGACATTGCTGTCTCTATGTTTTACGGCGTATCTGTTGCGTGCCACCCGCATCGGCCTCAACCTCACTGCCATTGGCAGCAACCCGACTGCCACCGTACTTTTCGGGCTTCATCCTGACCGGTACATGCTGCTGGCCATGACGATTGCCGGGGGTCTCGCTGGACTGGCTGGATGCGTTCAGGTCGTAGGGGTGTATCATCGTCTGATTCCTTCGATATCCAGCGGATATGGTTATCTGGCCCTTCTCGTCGTTATGCTGGCAGGCTTTCGACCGGTAATGACTGCCATGATATCTCTATTTTTTGCCAGTCTGAATGTCGGAAGCATTCAACTACCCATGGTGCTTCAACTCGATTCATCCTTGAGCGGCGTGATTCAGGGTGCTCTGGTGTTGATCACTCTCGGCATTCATTCCTGGCGTAATCGGGAAGTGAATTCATGATCGAAATGGATGCCACCCTGATTCTTGCGAGTGTTGTCTCCGGCGCCGCACCGATCGTCCTGGCGGCTGTCGGAGAAACCATCACGGAAAAGTCCGGTTTGATCAATCTGTCTCTGGATGGCTCCATTCTCTTATCCGCCATGGCCGCTTTCGTAGCCGCATATCAGACACAGAATGTGGCCGTCGGTTTTGCAGCCGGTGCCTTGACCGGAGCTGTTGTTGCCATAGTCGTTGCTGTTTTCAGCATTTATTTAAAACTGTCTCAAGTAGCTATTGGATTCGTCTTGACCTTGATGACCCGCGACCTGGCATATTTTCTCGGCAACGCCTATTCCCGGATATACGGCCCGCAAGTATTCTCTTTGCCTGTTCCGATACTCTCCGATATTTCTCTCATCGGTCCGATTTTTTTTCAACACAACATCCCGGTGTATATCAGTTTTTTGGTGATCGGCCTGTCATGGTGGTATATCTATCATACATCTTTCGGATTGAAGCTCCGCTCGGTTGGAGAAAATCCATCGGCATCCTATGCCCGCGGTATCCATCCCCATCGGGTTCAGATGATTCACGCCGTTATCGGCGGCCTTTTCGTCGGGCTGGCTGGTGCCGTATTCTCTCTTTCCACCAAACCGGGCTGGGGAAGGCCCCAGGGAGCAGAAGGAACAGGATGGATCGCTCTGGCTTTGGTTATATTCGGCGGATGGCATCCGATCAAGGCAGCGGCTGGCGCTTATCTCTTTGCCCTGCTTCAGATCATGGGAATCTATCTACAAGGATGGTTCCCATCCATTCCGGCTCAGGTCTTTCAGACAGCTCCTTTTCCCTTGATGATTTTCGTTCTGGTCGTCATGTGCGCCGGTCAACAGGAATCCATTCGGATTTGGGCGCAGGACAAGCCGCGGTTGACATCGATTCTTCAATTTTTCTCCGCTACCGCACCTGCTGCTCTCGGAAAACCTTTTCATCCCCAATGAACGGCATGAGATTCAATCAATATGGAACACTGTGATATTTTGATTCACAACGGCATGATTCTGACATTCAATGCCGATTTGGCGGTCATCGATAACGGGTATATCGCCATTCAGGGGGATTCGATTCACTGCATCGGATCAGGCGGACATCCTCCGATCATCGCATCGAAAATCATCGATGCTCACGGTGGAATCGTGATGCCTGGTCTGATCAATGGCCATACCCACGCGGCCATGACCCTTTTCAGAGGACTTGCCGACGATCTGCCCTTGATGGAATGGTTGACCGGTTATATTTTTCCGGCAGAAAGCCGGATGGATGCCGATTTTGTTTACACCGGCTCTCTTCTGGCCTGTGCGGAAATGATTCTTTCCGGTACTACGACTTTCTGCGATATGTATTTGTTTGAAGATGAAGTTGCTAAAGCCTCAGCAGAATCCGGCATGCGATGTTTAGTCGGAGAGGTATTGTATGATTTTCCATCTCCCAATTACGGTTCCCTTCAAAATGGATTTACCTATACCGAACATCTGATACAAAAATGGCGGGATCATCCGTTGATATCCATTGCGGTCGAAGCCCATGCATTATATACGTGCAGCCCGGATTTGCTGAAAACCGCACATACCATCGCCCAGCGCCATGGGGTTCCCCTCATCTTGCATGTCGCTGAAACGTTGACGGAATTGGCTGATATTCACGAGAAATATGGGAAGAAGCCTTTCGAACATCTTGAATCTCTCGGAATTTTGGGACCGGATATCATTGCCGATCACTGTGTTCATTTGGATGATTCCGAAATTGAGCGTATCGTCAATCGCCGGGTCAACGTTGTCACCAATCCCGAGAGCAACATGAAACTGGCATCCGGGATTGCCCCTGTCTCCCGGCTGATCGCAGCCGGTGTAACGGTAGGTCTCGGTACAGACGGTTGTGCTTCCAACAACAATCTGGATATGTTTTTGGAAATGGATTCGGCGGCCAAACTTCAAAAAATCGCCTTGACCGATCCTGCCGCATTGGATGCGATAACCGTTTTGAAAATGGCTACCTGCAACGGGGCAAAAGCGCTTGGTTTCGGAAATTTCACGGGTTCCCTCGAACCCGGAAAAAAAGCGGACCTCATCGTAGTGGACACCCATAAACCGCATCTTACCCCCCTGTACAATCCTTACTCCCATCTGGTGTATGCGGCAGACGGATCCGATGTTCGGCATTCGATCATCAACGGCCGGCTTGTCATGGAAGACCGGCAAATGTTAACGTTGAATCTGAAAAATATTCTGACACACGCCAACACCAAGGCATCACTGGTCAAACAGTGGATTTCCGATGTATGAGTTGAAGTGATGAGTGGAGACTGTTATAATTACGCCAATGATGTTCAATGAGCGCAATGAAAATCAACTGTATTCGTAGCTGATCGTATCCCTTTTCAGTTTTATTTTTTACACAGATACATTGAGTTTTGTATGAGTCTGTTTGTCCGTTAATGGAGGAAGAATTCGATGAATGTTTGGCCCTTTCATGCGGCCGTTATCTCAATGGTTCTGATTATAGGGGTATTTTCCGTTGCTGCCGAGGATAATGTGTTAACGCTGGATCAGATCGTAGAAACTGCCATTCAAAAAAATCCTGGCATCACCTATTCGCAACAGGAGGTCGAAGCATCCCGTGCACGCGTCATGCAAGCGACTTCGGCCTATTATCCGCAGGTATCCGCTATCACAGGCTATAATCGGTTGAATCAGTGGAATACCAATGTCTTCACAGGAAAAGACTACCGAGGACAGTATGATTATTATCAGGCAGGGGTTTCCGTCTCACAGTATCTGTATGATTTCGGACAGACAAGTGGAAAAGTGGATTCGAGTCGGTATGCGCTTTCGGCCAGTGAGCAGAATGTCGTAAAAACCGTTTCCGACATAGTTCGGGACACCAAAAAAGTGTATTTTGAAGTGTTGAAGCGACAGAATCTGGTCAAAGTCAGTCAAGAATCCATTCGAATTCAGGAAGAGCATCTCAATCAGGCCAGAGCGTTTTATCAGGCTGGCATCCGTCCTAAAATCGATGTCACCAAAAGCGAAACCGAATATGCCAGCAGCCGTTTGACCCTGATCCGCACAGAATATGCACTGCATTCTTCCCGCTTCGAACTGGAAACATTGCTTGGCGGGCCCCCGATGCCGGGTCGATATGAGCTCGCAGACGTTCCAATCATGACAACCGCCGAATTGGTGGATGTGGGAACGCTGATCAAGGAAGCCAATGATCGAAGGCCTGAAATTGCTGGGATTCAGGATCAGATCAAGGCAGCTCAAGCCATGTTGTCATCTTCTGAAGGAAGCCGATGGCCGACGATTTCAGCAAATGCGGCCGGCAGTTGGGAAAACAAAGAGTTTCCTCTCGAGGATTACTGGCAGGTTGGTGTGAGTCTTTCCTGGCCTTTATTCACCGGTTTCAGAACACAGGGTAAAATCGCTGAATATCGGGCCGAAGTCGATAAGCTCTCAGCCAAAATGAAACAAACCGAATTATTGATATTGAATGAAGTATCCGTTGCTTATCTCGGACTGAACACCTCCATTGAAGCGATCGGCACATCCGAACAGGCCGTGAAACAAGCTCAGGAAAATTTGGATTTGGCAGATGGCAGATACCGGAACGGAGTTGGAAATGCCATTGAATATAGTGATGCAGAACTGGCTTTGACTCAGGCCAAGAGCAACCTTGTTCAAGCCGCATATCAATATTATCAGCAGGTTGCAGAATTGGATCATGCCGTCGGACGATAATGTCCGATGGGGCATAACCGTGAAATCAAGTACTCCCAAACAAGAAAGAATTCTCTATGGAAAAACGAATTTTATTGGTCGATGATGAAGTTCCGATATTAAAAGTGATGACACGAGCTTTTTCAAGAGCCGGGTTTGAAGTCGAAACCGCGGAAAGTGCTGAAGAAGCGCTGAAACTGGTTAAGACTTATAAATATATGGTGTATTTTCTCGATTTGAACCTGCCCGGCATGAACGGCATTGATCTATGCCGTCGCATCCGGTCAGACAATCCCCTCAGCATTATATATGCAGTCACCGGTTTTCCGAGCACATTCGAAGTGTTTGACTGCAGACAGGCTGGTTTTGAAGATTATTTCACCAAACCGGTGAAACTGGAAATTTTATTGGATGCCGCAGAACAAGCCTTTCAGAAATTATCACGCTGGAAAAGAGAAAATGTCCAATAATGGTTTATATTCTCAATCCACAGGCAGAATCTCCGACAGAGATGAAACGCAGACAAATCGAATCACCCAGGCGTTTTTTGGTATCTTACAGGCAGGCGTTCCAATCATGCAATGTTCGCCAAATTTTAACCAAGTTCATCCAATGATGAAGCAATATTGATTTTATGAAATTTCTTCTTACCTGAACTTATCAGTATTTCACCGTTGACAACATCCATTTCAGTGACCTGATAATTCATATCCTCAATGCGCTTTCCATTTAAATAGGCGCCTCCTTGCTCGATCAAGCGTCTTGCGGCTCCACCTGTTGCTGCAAGACCAACCTTATGCAGCAATTTATGAATTAGAATACCTTTTTTCAACTCATCCAATGACATCATGGAGTGCGGCATCGATTCATCGTCCATTTGATTATCATGCCTTGGAATTTTGCTACTGGGCAACATCTCATCCGAAATATGTCTATTGCCAAATACGGCCGCTGATGCTCGAAATGCTTTGGTTGCTTCATCCACCCCATGTGCCAATGCCGTTGTTTCAAAAGCAAGAATGGATTTTGCACCGTTTAATTCTACATCTTTCAATGAATTGACATGTAATATTTCATCCATGGGTAAAAATGTAAAGAGTGACAGAAACCGAACGACATCATTGTCATCTGTATTGACCCAGAACTGATAATATTCATAGGGTGTTGTTTTAACCGGATCAAGCCAAACTGCACCTTTTGCAGTTTTACCCATCTTGGCACCGGTGCTTGTTGTAATCAGAGGAAAAGTAATTCCGAAACATGTTTGTTGTCTTATTCTTCGAATCAATTCAATGCCAGCAACAATGTTTCCCCATTGATCACTTCCTCCCATTTGTAGCCGACAACCGACACGATCAAACAGCTCCAAATAATCATACGATTGTAGGAGCATATAATTAAATTCAATAAAATTCAGACCATCTTCAGCTTCCAAGCGCATACGATAACTTTCTGATTTGATCATTCGATTGACTGAAAAATGTTTTCCAATATCTCGTAAAAATGGAATATATTTCAAATCTGAAAGCCAGTCGGCATTATTGACGAGCACCGCTTTTTCTTCATCGAAATTCAAAAACTGTGCAAGTTGTGTTTTTATACCAATCACATTTTCATCGACTTGTTCTTTTGTCAGTAATTTTCGGGTTTCTGTCTTTCCACTAGGATCTCCTACCAACCCCGTGCCGCCGCCAACGAGTGCTATCGGTTTATGGCCGGATTTTTGCATATTGGCAAGCGCCATAATTGGTATTAAACTGCCAACATGCAAGCTGGACGCCGTCGGATCAAAACCGATATAACACGTGACATTACCGGATGCTAAATATTCACGAAGTTCTTCGTCATGTGTCGTTTGTTCGATAAATCCCCGTTCACTGAGAACCTCCAATGCATTTTTCATATTATTCTGATTCCTATTTATTTGCATATTCAACTGCCCGAGTTTCACGAATTACGGTAACTTTGATTTGTCCTGGGAAAGTCAACATCTCCTCAATTTTTTTGGCGATATCTCTACTCAGCAGTATTGACTCTTCATCGGAAATGACTTCGCTTTCAACAATTACACGAAGCTCTCGCCCAGCCTGTATAGCATAGGAATTCGATACACCCTTAAACGAATTCGCGATATTTTCCAGGTCTTCAAGACGCTTAACATAATTTTCCAGAAGCTCTTTCCTCGCACCAGGCCTGGCGCCTGAGAGCCCATCCGCAGCTTGCACCAAGAATGCATAAACTGTACTGGGTGGAACATCTTCATGATGTGCAGCTATAGCATGAACAACCTTGGGAGATTCACCATATTTTTTTGCGAGTTTTGAACCTATCAAAGCATGCGGTCCTTCTACTTCATGATCGATTGCTTTTCCTAAATCATGAAGAAGCCCCATCCTTCTGGCCAGTTTGGAATTCAAACCTAGCTCCGATGCCATAATCCCACACAGAAACCCGACTTCAACAGAGTGTTGTAAAACGTTCTGTGCATAACTGGTCCTGAATTTCAGGCTGCCAATGTGTTTAATCAAATCAGGATGAATTCCATGAACCCCAAGATCAAAAGCGGCCTGTTCGCCGGCTTCCTTGATCGTAATATCTACTTCCATCGTTACTTTTTTTACGACATCTTCAATTCGCGCTGGATGAATTCTTCCATCAGATATCAATCTAAGTAAAGAAAGTCTTGCAACTTCGCGCCTTACAGGATTGAAACCTGACAATATAACAGCTTCAGGCGTATCATCAATGATGAGATCGATTCCCGTAGCAGCTTCTAGAGCTCGGATGTTCCGTCCTTCCCTTCCAATAATCCTTCCTTTCATTTCGTCCCCTGGAAGTGGAACAACAGATACAGTTCTTTCTGAAACAAAATCCCCTGAAAATCTTTGAATCGCAGTAGAAATAATTTTTTTTGCTTTTTTTTCAGCTTCTTCAATGGTTTCAGTTTCTATTCTCTTTATTAGTTTTGCGCCCTCATATCTAGCTTCATTCTCCATTGCACGAATAAGCAGTTCTTTAGCCTGTTCGGAAGACATACATGATATATTCTCTAACTGTCGTTTTTGCTCTTCAATCAACTCTTTATATTCATTGTCTTTTATTGTAAGTTGTTCTTCGAATTCGGTAAGAGATTTTTCTTTTTTTCCCAGTTCTAAATCTTTACGTTCTGACAACTCAATCTTTCGATCAATATTCTCTTCTTTTTGAATCAGCCATCGTTCTTTTTTCTTTACTTCAGAACGAGTTTCTTTTGTTTCTAAATCAAATTCCATTTTCATTTTGAAAATAACGTCTTTTGCTTCGAGCTGAGCTTCTTTTGTTAATGTCTCAGCACGATGACGTGCATCATCAAGAATTCTTCGAGCATCTTCCTCTGCATTTTTTATTTTGTCTTTTAAACTCTTTATTTTAAATTTAGTAGCAGCAATAAATCCTGCGACAAAAAATAAAATACTCGTTAACACACTATATTCATTCATTCACAGTCTCCTAACCGTTCTGGAATAGCAATCAATTTTGGACAATAACTACATTAACAAAACGATATAATTACATTTATCATTACTTACAATAATATATTTCACGACGAAAATTTAATTAAAATATTCAATGAAAACAAAGAATACAATGCAACATCAGGGGATTCTTGATTTGAGAACAAAGAATAGACAAAAAAATTAATGAAAAGGAGTATTTAAACGGGGTTTTTAAAGAAATGCAGTATGACCGGGATCTTGATTTTTTTTATAGTGATAATGTATGTAAAACCCCCACCACTGTGCCGTTTTGTAAGGCCTTTGAGCCAAACTTTTGGAAATTTGGAACCTTTTGGTTTTTTCAGGCTTTTCTGTACAAGCAGAACATGCTCACCAAAACCAGATCAAGTTCCTTAATATTAAATGTTGGGACAAAGGACATCTTCCAATAACGAACACGGCAGGGGTCTTACACACAAAATCATATCTTATAACGATAAACATTCCGGTCGGAAGAAATCGATTTCATCGAAAATTAAAGATATAAACAAACTCCATTCATCATATTATTATAAATAAATTTATCCATTACATTGGCGCTTAATAATTGCTATTTATAATGATCATTTTTAACATAATATATTCTTTCACAATTATTTTATATGGTCCATTGCATGAATCTTTTATATTTCAGATGATTATTTTACCTGTTTTAAATATCATTCTTAAATTATTTTGCTTATTCTTATTTGATGATTTCGATTAAATACTACATTCTTATTTCATTTTATTTTTTTATCTTACTATTTCTATTTAAATA
>CAZBUL010000010.1:0-2651 GCA_964495045.1 uncultured Desulfobacterales bacterium
CCCCTGTCCGAGGCCAGGGCGTTGATCGATGCCTGCGGAAATTCCGGAAAAAAACTGGTTGAAATCGAAGGCGCCGGACATAACGATCTGATGTTCAGAAGCGGAATGATTTATTGGGAATCGATTTGTCTGATGACCGGATCACTTTCTGGTTGATATGGATTTTCACCGCATTTCAGGCATGTTGAAACAATTTGATCCCGATCAGCTCTGGGTGGCCATCATTCTGGGGATTGTGGTGCTGTGTCTGGCCGTTTACCGCATGCGGATGCTGTAATGGAAAACATGGAAAGGGGTAATGACTTTCTGTTCAGATACCGGCGATTTCATCGGCGATCCGCCGGGCGGCCGCAGCCGGATCGGCGGCACGGCGGATGGGGCGTCCGATAACCAGATAATCTGCACCGTTTTTCACCGCCTGAGCCGGCGTTGTGACACGGGCTTGATCATCGGCCGACACCCCATCCCAGAGTGGACGAATGCCGGGGGTGACGATGATGAAGTCTTTCCCGAACCGCTGTTTGACGGCGGACACTTCCCGGCCGGAGCAGACGATGCCGGCACATCCGGCGTTTTTGGCCGTTTCCGCCCGTTTCATGACGAGGCGGACCGGATCGGCCCCGTATTCCGGGCAAAATCCGGCGGCGGTGATATCCTCTCCTGAGACACTGGTCAGCACCGTCACCCCCAGTACGCCGACCTTACCCGCCGATCCATCCACCGCCGCTTTCAGCATGGACGGATTTTCTCCGCAGTGGACGGTGGCAAATCGAACCCCAAGATCGGCGATGCCTGCCATGGCGCGGGATACCGTTGCCGGAATGTCATGAAATTTCAGATCCAGAAACACCCCAGCATTGCCGGACTCGAGGATCCACCGCACCAGGTCAGGGCCGGTGCGGACAAAAAGTTCAAGCCCGACTTTGAACAGCCCGACGTGAGAGGCCAGCATCCGCACAAGGGCCTTGGCTTCGTCGGCGCTGGAAACATCGAGCGGGAAGATAATATATTCGTGAGGGAGTTTCATTTTGGATTTTCGCCTTCGTTACATCTGATAATGCGATGCGATCCATTTCAGATAGTCGCCGGTGCGGATGTGTGCCACCCAGTCTTGGTGCGTCAGATACCAGTCGATGGTTTTTCGGATGCCGGTTTCAAACGACTCGAGGGGTATCCATCCCAGCTCATTTTGTATTTTCGTGCAGTCGATGGCGTAGCGAAGATCATGACCGGGTCTGTCTTTGACAAACGTGATCAGCTTGCGCCGTGACGATCCGTCGGTGGATGGAACGATATCATCGAGAATGTCACAAATCGTTTCGACCACCGACAAATTGGTTTTCTCGCACCGGCCGCCGATGTTGTAGGTTTCCCCCCGCCGTCCCCGCTGCATGACCTGCCACACCGCCCGGCAGTGATCTGTTACATACAGCCAGTCCCGAACATTGCGGCCGTCTCCATATACCGGTAATGGCTTGCCTTCGAGGGCGTTCAAGATCATCAGCGGGATGAGTTTTTCCGGAAAATGGTAAGGGCCGTAGTTGTTGGAGCAGTTCGACAGGGTGATGGGCAGGCCGTACGTGCGGCTGTATGCCATGACCAGATGATCGGACGCCGCCTTGGATGCCGAATAGGGACTGCTGGGATCGTAGGCCGTGGTTTCCGTGAAATAGCCGTCTTCTCCCAGCGAGCCATAGACTTCGTCGGTACTGACGTGATGGAACAGTTCCAGCCGGTCGGCATGCTGCCTGGCCAGTTCGAGCAGGGTGAAGGTACCTACCACATTGGTCTGGATGAAGGCATCGGGTTCGACGATGGAACGGTCCACATGGGATTCTGCGGCAAAGTGGCAGACCGTGTCGATGTCGAAACGGTCGAACACATCGCCCATGGCCGCTTTATCGCAGATATCGGCTTTAACGAAAATGTAACGGTCCCGGTTCGTATCGATATCCGATAGATTTTCCGGGTTGCCGGCATAAGTCAGGCGGTCCACATTGATTACCCGGCCGGAAAAATCGGATTCGGTCAGCAGATAGCGGATGAAATTGGATCCGATAAAACCACAGCCGCCGGTCACCAGAATGTTTTTCATAATCCTCCACGGGGATGTCTTATGGAATGGCTATTTATGGAAAGAAGCCAAATAAATTTATTGTACCCATTGACAGTTCAATGGTATGTTACTAGTTTGAAAAACAAAAGTCCACAGATTAGAGGCGATCGACGATCTTCATGAAAATTTCAGAAAACCAGCAATTGCTGCTCAGGCGGCTGCCCGGCGTTGATCGGATGCTCGAGGCGGCCAAAGCCAACGCATTTTTTGACGATGTCCCCCTGTCTGTACTGACCCGATCTACCCGGAATGTCATCGAATCGTTGCGATCCGCGGTTCTGGGCGGCCATACCGACATCACCGGGGAATCATTGTCCGAGGCATCTGTTGTTGAAGCTGTGAAGGAATCGGTGTCTCATGCCATGTCTTTGAACCTCTTCAGGGTGATCAATGCCACCGGGGTGGTGGTGCATACCAATTTGGGCCGGTCTTTGCTGGCGGATGCGGCCATTGCCAACCTGCAGGGGATTGCCGGCAGATATTCGAATCTGGAGTTCGACATCGCTGCGGGAAAGCGCGGTTCGCGCTATCGGGC
>CAZBUL010000010.1:2751-28558 GCA_964495045.1 uncultured Desulfobacterales bacterium
ACCAGCAATTACCGCGTGACGGGGTTTACGGCCTCGGTGCCGCTTGATCAGTTGGTGGCCTTGGGGAAATCCCGCGGCATTCCGGTGATGGAAGATTTGGGCAGCGGCACCTTGATGGATTTTTCGCGATACGGCCTGCAATACGAACCCACGGTTCAGGAATCGGTGGCAGCCGGTGCCGATATCATCACCTTCAGCGGCGACAAGCTGCTTGGAGGCCCTCAGGCGGGGATCATTCTCGGAACACCAACCGTGCTGGATGCGGTCAAGCAAAACCCGCTGACCCGGGCGCTGCGCATCGACAAATTGACGCTGGCCGCCCTCGAGAGCACTCTGCGTCTCTACCGTGACCCAGACAAGGCGCGTTCCCAGATACCGACATTGCGGATGCTGACACTTCCCCTGATCGATATCCGGAATCGGGCAGACATGCTGTATGACCATCTGAAGGATATCGGGGATGCGCGTGTGAAGCTTTCCCGCAACGACATGTCGTCCCGGGCGGGCGGCGGTTCGCTGCCGATGCTCGACATTCCCACCGTCTGTATCGGTCTCCAGATCGAAGGCATACCGGCTCATGTCGTGGAATCTTTTTTGCGTCATCATCCCCTTCCGGTGATCGGCCGAATCGAAAACGATATTTTTCTGATGGATGTCCGCACGATCCAGGAAGATGAAATCCCGCTCATCCAGTCGGCGGTTGCCGCGCTGTTGAAAGGAAACGGATCATGAAGCCCATGGTGCAGTTGAAAACAGAGGGATTGCCGGTGGATTCTCCTGGAACCTCCCAGGTATTCCTGTTTTCAAAAACACTTTCGTCCGGCCCAGTGCTGGAAACATCCCGCCTGCCATACCCATCCTGCCCCGACCTCATCGAAGATGATCCATATATCTTTGCGGAGGCTTTTCCAGGGATGCCGATCGGCCAGGCCTTTGTCGATGCGGCGTTGAACCGGATGCCCCATGAAGGGTTTACGGTGTTTCTGTTCCGTCCGGATTGTCCGCCGCGGACAGATGCCCGTGCCGTGGCTGATAAGTTCATGCAGGATGCCGGTTCCATCCTTGAACAAATGATTCAGCCTCTTTGTGCTGTCTGGGGACGGCTGGATGCGTTCACCTTGGGATGTGCCCTGCCCGAAAGTGATTTGTCAGCCTGTCGGGATTTCGCAAACGCATTTCAGGAAAAGCTCTTGGAACGGCGGAAAAACACCATATATATCGGCTTGGCAACATATCCACTGGCCGAATTCAAGCGGAACGACACCGTCGATTATGCCTGGAAATCGCTGATTCATGCAACGATGCTGGGCCCGGGAAGTGTTGTGGCACTCGACGCCGTCAGCCTCAATATCAGCGGCGACAATCTTTATCAGGACGGAAATATCGCCGCTGCCATCGAAGAATATCAAAACGCCCTCATGCTCGATCCGCTCGATTCCAATGTTCACAACAGCCTGGGGGTCTGCTACGGAATGCAGGGGAGATACGAAGAGGCGGCCTCCGAATTCGATTTCGTACTGCGGCTCAATCCCGATGAAATCATGGCCCTGTACAACCGGGCCGTGATTTTTCACCTGGCTGGTGATACTGATTTGTCCCGGTCTTTTGTTGAAAAAGCGTTGGCCAGAAACGATGATATTTTCGAAATTATTTTGCTGGCTGGCAAAATCTATCTGGAAAATGGCGAACTTGCAAACGCATTGTCTTTTCTGGAAAAAGCTGTTTCATCCAGGCCGAAATCCGTCATGGCGCTGCGGCATCTGGGGGCCTGTTTGACTTCCCTCGAACGGCTCAAGGATGCGGTGGCCGCCTATTCCCGTGCGGTCCGCATCAATCCGAACGATGCCGAATCCCTTTCCCAATTGGGGATACTCTACGACCGTATTGGAGAAAATCCCGAAATCGCCCGTTTGTTTTGTCGGCAGAGTGTCGCCATCGCTCCGGAAAACGAGATATACCGTCAGCGGCTGAGCCTTTTGGAAGAGCGTGTTTGAATGTAAAAAATAATTCACCGCAAAGACGCAAAGTCCGCAAAGGAAATATATAATAACATTCTGTTGCTTTGCGGACTTTGCGTCTTTGCGGTGATATAAATCTCAGGAGTTTATATGCCAATTTATGAATATCTCTGTCATGTATGCAATAAGGATTTTGAACATCTGGTGTTTCGCGATCAAGAGTCCGTGGAATGTCCGGTCTGCAAGAGCCCCGAGGTTGTTCGGCTGATGTCTGCCTGCGGGTTTGTCAGCAAAGGCAGCGGCGGAGAAACCGTCAGTTCGTCGGCATCGGTGGGGTCTTCATGCGGCGGATGCAGTGCGTCCAGTTGTGCCGGGTGCGGCCACTGATGAAACCATCACTGTGCATCGGCACCCGCGGGAGCAAACTGGCTCTGTGGCAGGCCGAATGGGTAAAGCAGGCCATCGAGACCCGGCATCCGAGCATCCATGTCGAACTGCGGATCATCAAAACCCGCGGCGACAAAATTCTGGATGTTCCGCTGGCCAAAGTCGGCGGCAAAGGTCTATTCGTGAAGGAAATCGAAGAGGCTTTGCTGTCCGGTGACATAGACATGGCGGTTCACAGTATGAAGGACATGCCTGGCGATATTCCGGACGGGCTGTGTATCGGTGCCGTGCCGGAGCGGGAAAATCCCCTGGATGTCTGGATTTCGGGGAAGGGAATCCCTCTTGAAGATCTTCGCCCCGGAGAGCGCATCGGCACCAGCAGCCTTCGCCGTTCTGCGCAGCTCCTTCATGTCAGGCCGGATCTGAATATCGTTCCCCTGCGCGGTAATCTCGACACCCGCCTTAAAAAACTCGAAGGCCCGGACCTGGACGGCATTATCCTGGCAGCAGCCGGTGTCCGCCGTCTGGGCCTCGAAGACCGGATCACCGCCTATTTGCGTGAAGATCAACTGCTGCCGGCGGCCGGTCAGGGAGCCCTGTGCATCGAAATCCGTCAACACGACACCCCGACGGCTGAAATCGTCTCTTTCCTCGATCATGGGCCGACCCGTCAGGTGGTTCAGGGCGAGCGGGCCTTTTTACATCACCTTCAAGGCGGCTGTCAGGTGCCCATCGCCGCCCATGGCAAAACCGACGGAACGACAATGTTCCTGGATGGTCTGGTGGCCTCCACGGACGGTCAACGCATCATCCGCGATTCGGTATCCGGTCCACCACCCCAATCTGAATCATTGGGAATTCAACTGGCCGAACGACTGCTGGCAAGCGGTGCGGATCGATTGCTGGCCGAGCTGATGACAACTTTTTAAAGGATGAAGTATGAAGTATGAATAATATTGGAGTTCTCCTTATTTCATCCTTCAACCTTCTTACTTCATCCTTTTTTTGTTCGTTATCGATAATCTTTTTCACGTTTTCAAGGTAAGAGAATCTGCATGCGTGTTTCTAGTGGGAAGGTATATTTGATTGGGGCCGGTCCCGGCGATCCGGGTCTGATAACGGTCAAGGGATTGAACGTCATCCGGCAGGCGGATGTCGTGATTTATGATTATCTGGCATCGCCTTCTTTTTTGGCGGAGGCATCGGGGCAGGCGGAAATCATTTATGTGGGGAAAAAAGGCGGCGATCACACCCTGTCTCAGGATGGTATCAATGCCTTGATCGTCGAAAAAGCCAAATCCGGGAAGACCGTCGCTCGGCTCAAAGGCGGCGATCCGTTCATTTTCGGCAGAGGCGGGGAGGAGGCTGAAGTTCTTGTTCGTGAAGGCATTTCCTTCGAGATCGTGCCGGGTGTCACTTCCGCCATCGCCGCACCGGCCTATGCCGGGATTCCGCTGACGCATCGGGATTTTACCTCGACCCTGGCCCTTGTCACCGGTCATGAAGACCCTGAAAAAATGGCATCCAGCATTGACTGGCCCAGCCTGGCCAAGGGGGTGGGAACGCTGGTGTTTCTGATGGGCGTCAAAAACCTCCCCCAGATCGTCCGGCAACTGGTTTCTCACGGCCGGTCTCCGCAGACACCGGTGGCGCTGGTGCAGTGGGGTACGACATCCAGGCAGCGAACGGTCTGCGGAATACTCGAAACCATTGTGGAGCGGGTGGCGGCGGCCCAATTGTCTTCTCCGGCCATCATTGTGGTGGGGGAGGTGGTGAGCCTCAGAGATCGTTTGCAATGGTTCGAAACCCGGCCTCTTTTTGGCAAAACTGTCGGGGTGACCCGCGCCAGAGAACAGGCCAGCGATCTGGTCAACAAGCTGACCGAACTCGGCGCAAACTGTCTGGAATTCCCCACCATTCAAGTGGTGCCGCCGGACGAGTGGTCGGCACTGGATGCCGCACTGGAAAAAATATCGTCTTATGATTGGGTGGTTTTTACCAGCGTCAATGGGGTCAAGTATTTCTTTGACAGATTGTTTGTGAGAGGGAGGGACGTTCGGGCGCTCGGTCATATCCAAACAGCGGCCATCGGTCCGGTAACCGCCCGGCGTCTTAGAGAGTATGGGCTGAACACGGACATCCTGCCGGATAGTTATCGGGCGGAATCCGTGGTGGAGGCATTCCGAAACGAGTCCATTGCCGGAAAACGGATATTGCTTCCCCGTGCCGCCGAAGCCAGGGCGGTTTTGCCGGATGAACTGTCCAGGATGGGGGCCATCGTCGATGAAGTGACGGTTTATCAGACCCAGCCGGTTCAGGGGCAGTCCGACAACCTGGTGAGACTTTTGGAAAATCGGCAGGTGGATATGGTGACATTCACCAGCTCTTCCACCGTCACGAATTTTATCGGGATGCTGCCTTCGGATCGGATTGCTGAGCTGTTGAAAGGGGTGGTGCTCGCCAGCATCGGTCCGATCACATCGGCCACCGCAGCGGATTTGGGGCTGGATATCCGGATCACCGCCGACACTTACACCATTCCCGGATTGTGCGATGCCATTCTGGGCTATTATGGTGCCCCATCATGCAGTTGATCGACACCTATAACCGCCGGTTGAATTATCTGCGGATATCCATTACGGATCGGTGCAATCTGCGCTGCCGCTATTGTACGCCGCGTCACCAGATCCCCATGCTGCTGCATAAAGAAATTTTGAGTTATGAAGAAATCCTTCACCTGATACGGATTGCGGTTCCGCTGGGCATCTCCAAAGTCCGGATCACCGGCGGGGAGCCTCTGACCCGAAAAGGGGTGTGTGAATTCATCCGCGCGGTGTGCCAGATCGACGGGATTCGGGATGTGGCGCTGACCACCAACGGTGTGCTGCTGAAAACCCGGGTGGATGGCCTTCTGAATGCCGGGCTGCGTCGGATCAATATCAGTCTCGATACACTCGATCCTGAAAAATTCAAGAACATTACCGGGGTGGATGCGTTTCATGACGTTTGGGAAGGCATCATGGAAGCGCATCGGGCCGGGATTGCTCCCATCAAGATCAATACCGTCGCCCTGCGGCATTTCAATGACAACGAGCTCGAAGACATTGCCCGCTTATCGTTTACTTACCCGTTTCATTTCCGCTTTATCGAATATATGCCGATCGGCATGTCCGACAAAGGACAGACAGACTGCCTCTATACGCCGGAAATCAAGCAGATACTGACCGACCGGATCGGCCCCCCGATTCCGGTGGAACAGCATGCCGGCGATGGACCGGCCGAACGGTTCCGCTTTGAAGGGGCTGTCGGTGAGGTGGGTTTCATCAGTGCCATGAGCCATCATTTCTGCCACACCTGCAACCGGCTCCGGCTGACAGCCAGCGGTCAACTGCGATCCTGCCTGCTGTCGGATCGTCAATTGGATCTGAAAACACCACTACGCAGTGGTGCCTCCGATGAGGCGTTGGCGGCTGTTTTTCTGAAAGCCGCCAGTATGAAAGGGATCCATCACGGTTTGACAGCCGATATGCCGGGCGGTGTGCAGGTGTCGAGCCGGATGTCTTCCATCGGCGGATAGTAACGGCCCGTTCTTTTTGGCTCAATATCCCCCGTCGAGTCGGACGGAAAACTCCATAAAGGAAATGGTTGGGCAGCCATCCGGCCCAGGTTCGAGTTTGACTTGGCGGATATCAAGGCTCCCCCGGCCAAACCGCCGGACAGCTTCGATGTCTTCGGGCGTGATGGAACGGCCTAAAACGGCCGCATCGATTCGAACCCCGACATCCGGTGAAAAGATGAATTGCCGGGGGTTTTCGGGGCCTGCTTCGGCGGCGTAAGGCCGGGTGGTGCAGTCGGCGGGTCGGTCGGATAATTGCCAGCCTTCGATTTCTCTGGGGTTCGGCACTAAGTGAAGCGGCGGGGTAAGCCGGGAAAGGTTTTCATCCCGGCCATATTCCGTGATCACGATCTGCCATCCGGACGGGATGGGGTCGAGGATGAATTCAAAGCGGGCGCCGAAAGGCCGGCGGAAGCGTTCCCCGGCAGACACCCGGCCACGGATCGTTTCTGAAAAACGCGGATAGCGCAGCCGGTTCGTGAATGCCAACAGGGGCATCCGCTTCTCTTTGGGAGCGCGCTCGTCGATCTGACCCACCACATTGCCGTCTTCCACACGCAGCCAGTATTCGCCGCAATGCGATAAAGCCAGACCCTTTCCGGGCTTGGCACCCGGCCCGTTCAATGCCAGAATCCATTCACTGCCCGGTGGAAACCCGTCAAGAGACGGCCGGCAGTGCATGCCGTCTCCCATAAGAACCACCATTCCCGAATCCAGCAGAGCGCCTTTGAGCGTTTCCAGCACCAGAACATCCATGGTCGGCGAGGGGTCGGTATGATGCCGGATAATCCGGCCTCGAATCACCAGGGGCGCATCTTTCGACACTGTCAGAAACGGGCCGTTCCATTTGCATGAACAGGCAAGGGCTGCGGGCACGCATACCGGAAACCCGGCCAGCCAGACTACCACAATCCATGCAATCGTCAGGACGCTTTTCATTGAAAAATCCGCCCCCGCAAAGAGCTATCCGTTATTGCCGGCAGGAGCAACAGCGACGAAGTGCTCTTGATAGGCAACCGCACCGCCAGCCGGATCCCAGATATCGAGGCCCCCCTTCATGAATTTGTTGTCTGCCAGTCCCCGGCCGAAGGCACGGCTTTCAACGGGCAGCGTATGGCCGAACCCATGAACAACAAAAACGGCAGCCGGATGGATGACATCCGTCACTTTGGCCCGAATCGTTTCGGAATATCCGTTCTGGCTGACCACCACGCGGCTGTTGTCGGAGATGCCCAGGGACTTGGCAGCGTTCGTATTGATCCAGAGCACGTTTTCTGGCATTTGCTCGAAAAGCAGCGGATTGTTGACCGTATGGCCCTGAGTATGCAGCGCGCATCGCCCGAATGTCAGTCGGAACTGCCCTGGCGGAGGCTCGGGGATGGGGGTGTAAGGAGGCAGCGAAGACAGCCCCTGTTTTTCGAGTTTATCTGAAATGATTTCGATCTTTCCGCTTGGGGTTTTGAATTTCAGCGCATCCATCGTCCGGTATTTGGGGGCGCTGGCCAGGTTCACGATGCCGGTTGCCTTGAAATCGTCGATGGTCAGCCCTGTCGATTGTAACTGATATTTCCAGATATCTTCGATGGATGAAAAGGCCAGCGAATCGATGCCCATCCGTTTGGACAGCCCCGAAATAATCTCCCAGTCGGCTTTGGTGTCGTATCGGGGGTCGAGGGCCCGGTGCCGAACGAAAAAGTGGGGTTTCAGCCCGCCTTTGCTGGCGATGATGCTCTCTCTTTCGAGATAGGGAGACAGGGGCAGAACGACATCCGAGAACCAGGCTGTATCCGACCAGGTGAATGTTACGGATACGAGAAAATCCAGTTTCGCGAAAATCTGCTTTAACCGTTCGGGATCCGGAAATCCCATCAGCGGATCATGGCGATACGCGATATAGGCTTTGACGGGGTAGGGGTCTTCGGTGTCCATGGCCCGATAAATCAGATGGGCCAGACCTGTTCCTGCCGTAAAGTGGGGATATCGCCATCCGGCGCCGTCCGCTCGCTTTTCATCGGGTTTGGGGCAAAGATCGGTCAGCGCCTTGAGTCCGGTTCGTCCCACATCCGCCGCTTTGTTGGCCAGAGGCAGGCCGCCTTTGGCGCCGATCGATCCAAGCAAGGCGTTGATGATGTAGATCGAGCGGCATACATAAAACGAATTCCGATATCGGGCGGCCATCCAGCCAGGGTGCCAGATGACGGAAGGCATGGCGGCCGCCAGTTCCTGAACGAAAGCCCGGATGACATCCGCCGCAACCCCAGTTTGGGTTTCGGCCCATTCCGGGGTGTAGGGTTTGACGAAGGCTTCCAGTTGGTTCAAATCTTTGATCCACTGACTGGCAAATGCTTTGTCATACAGGTTCTTGTCCAAAAGCTCGTGAATGACCGCCAGATTGAACGCATAATCGGTACCGGGCTTGATCATCATGAAACGGGTGGCCTTCGTGGCCGAAATGTTGGAGCGGATATCAATCACCGTCAGTTTGCAGCCAGATTCCATGGCATCCATCAGATTATTGACTTCCTGGACGTTGATGGCTTCGAAAATATTGCGGAACTGAAGTACGACGTGCCTGGCGTTTTTCAAATCATACACCAAATCTTTTCGGCCGACGCCTGTAACGGACAGGCAGGCATGTTCGACATTCCTGGCGCAGGAGGCATCGTGATTGCAGAAATTGGGGGACCCCAGGCCGTAAACGAAGGCCTTGTGAAGGTCTTGAAACGGCCCACCCCGGTCGGTAAAGGCGATGCTTTTTCCACCATGTCGGGCGGTGACATCTTTGAGTTTATCGGCCACATAATCGAAGGCCTCGTCCCAGCTTGCTGTCCGCCATTTTCCTTCGCCGCGTTCACCGACACGGATCATGGGAGATTGGGGCCTTTCCTTATCCATGATGAGTGCTTTCCCCGCAGCCCCCCGCGGGCAGACCGCCCCTTTCATGGCCGGAACATGGGGATTGCCTCCGATAAACTTGACTTCTCCGTGCTCGGTTTCCACCTGAATGGGACAACGGACTGTGCACATGCCGCAGACACTGAATGTTTTTTGAATTGTCATAATTTCTCCTGATTTATTTTCCGAAGGGACATTTCGGATATGAACAAGTTTTGCATTCCAGACAGTAGGCACCATGACCCATGCGGGACAAATCGCTGCGCGTAATGGAAAGGCCTGCCAGCAATCGCGGCAGCAGCAGATCAAAACTCGTGGTTTTGAAAAACAGGGCGCAGGCCGGCACCCCGATTACCTGAACGGTTCCGATACGGGCTATCAGCGTCATAGCGCCAGGCAGAATGGGGGCGCCATACAGTAAGTCTTCGGCGCCGGCGGCAATCAGCCCTGCACGGGTGACATCATCGGGATCCACCGACAGACCGGCGGTGGTGACCAACAGATCGGCACCGGCGGATAAAATCTCTTGTACCCCTTTCTGAATGGCGTCTTGATCATCCGGAACAATTTGGGTGTGTACGACACAACAGCCATATTTTTCGGTCTTGCCGCGAATGATGGGGATAAATCGGTCCTGAATCAACCCCCGAAACACTTCGGTGCCCGTGACCAGAATACCGACTTTGGCTTTTTTGATCGGAAGAATTTCGAAAAACGGACCGCTTGAAAGAACATCCATCGCTTTGTCGAAATCGGCTTTGGGCAGAAAAAGTGGAATAGCCCGGGTACCGGCAAATGCCTGACCTTCCCGCAGCACCGAATAGCCTTTACGGGTGGCACACATCACGCCTTCGATGCGATTGAAAACTTCCAGACGGGGGTCGTTGACCACGAGCAGGCCATCGATGGCCGCTGTGAAATTGATTTTTCCTTCATTGGGCGGTTCTGAAAAAGAAACACCGGCACCTGCCATTTTAGCGGCAAAAGCGACGGCCGCATTATTTTCATGAATCCAGTCATCCCCCGGTCCGGTTCCGTCATCCACATATACATGAGATTTTCCCATGCGATGCAGGTGACAGAGATCACCAGCTTCGATGATCCGGCCCTTTCGAAACACTGGACCCTTGCTTTCACCCGGAATGATTTCGGTCATATCATGGAGGATTTTCTGCCCGACGGCATTCTCGATCGGTGTGGCATCAAGGAGCGGTACAGACGGCGTTTCGGGTGCAACCAGATAGGGAGACTGCCCCTGACAGGCACGGCAGATGCGTCCGTGATTCTGTGGATAAGCTTCGCCGCAGAGAGTACAGGTGGCAATCCCGTCTTTATGCCGTTTGTGCAGATACTGAGGCTGAACGGAAATGGGTGTGACACTGCAAATATCGCAGCCGGCCGCACGGATCTGCTGCATGAGCAGGTGACTGTCTTGCTCCTTTTTGGGTTTAAGTTTGAAAAACCAGGTATAAAGCTCAGAAAAAGCCATGAGCTTTTGAGCGTCCACATACACCCGAAACCCGTTTCCCGTGTATTTATCATAAAGGCTGAGCGCATAGCGGCCGAGGTTGAACACTTTGAGCCAGCCGTTTCCCGTGGTACACGGGGTCAGCATCTGGATAGCGTCCGGCAGACAATGGGTTGTTTCGCTGATGGCGTCAAACAAGATATCGTCGGGAAGCTGCCTCGTAGCAAGGTCCACCATAAAGCCGCCGATAATCACGCCAGGCGCTTTGTAGCCATGGAAAGCCTCGACAGCGTCCAAAAATTCATCGAAACTGAATTCACCAACAGTCGTTGAGGTTTCGATTTTTGAAATGTAATGGGTCATTTTTTTACCTGTAATGATTGACAGAAAATAAATTTAAAAAAATAAAAACTGATGGCTGAAAACTCCAGTTTGATACATCCTTCAGCCATATTACTGAACAACGAATCCATATCATTGTTTATACTTTTTTTAAAGTGAGAAGACTTACATTTCGCTCATTTTTTTCTGCAAAAATTATTTTTTGCTCCGCTGATTCCAAAACTCCTGCTTCATGAATTTTTGTAACGTTCAGAATGTGACGGAAAGCATGAACTTCCCGTCACGGATTTTCAAGATCCAGTCTGAAAATCCGCAGATGAAAGTACGAGAAGATAAATCAATTTGGAACATTTATAAACGAAATATATCTATTTTTTAAAAACAGTAACCGGCGGATTTTGGATGAATCCATCATATTATAATTAATACAGATGGTTGATCATTATTTACAAACTTCATAAATTGATTCATGAATTGAATTGAAAATATATTCAATGATAACGGATAAAAATAATAATTTATCGAAAAAATCAAAAATATTCCTGCAAAATATTTGACAAGCCATAATTTTTGTTATAGGGGTAGCAGAATTGAAAACGACGGGAATAACTCCCGGCAGTCCAACCGACAATTTTAAATAGAAGTAGATATTTTATGAACGTTTACATTCCTGTGTTGATTATGTTGTTGCTGGCAGCCGCAACGTCGGTGGGGATGATCGTCGCCACCACGCTCATCGGACCCAAGAAAAGATTTGCAGAAAAAATGCGGCCTTTCGAATGTGGAGAAAATCCAATCGTATCGCCTAAATTGAGATTCTCCGTCAAGTTTTATTTATTTGCAATTTTCTTTGTAATATTCGATATCGAAGCGGTTTTTCTTTATCCGTGGGCTGTATTGTTCAAGGAATTGGGGATGTTTGGTTTTGTTGAAATGATGGTTTTTCTGGCCATTCTGGCCGTTGGTCTGGTTTATGTATGGAAGAGGGGGGCATTGGAATGGGAATGATGCGATTTGGAATTCCGAATAGAGCGACCAGCTCCCGCGACATCCACCCTGCGGACGTTTCACCGGCAGATGACGATACACGTTTATTGGGCCCCAGTGTCATTCTGACAAAACTCGAAGCCATCAACGGCTGGGGTAGAAAGTATTCTTTTTTTCAATATCCGTTTGTTACAGCCTGCTGTGGGATGGAATTCATGTCCGTTGCCGGACCAAAATACGATTTAGACAGATTCGGCGCCGCATTACCGCGGTTTTCACCCCGTCAGGCCGATTTACTGATGGTTGTTGGAACCATCAGTCACAAACAAGCTCCCATTCTGGTCAAGGTTTATAATCAGATGGCCGAACCTAAGTGGGTTTTTGCATTCGGTGTGTGTGCGGTGTCCGGTGGATTTTACGACAATTATGCCACGGTTCAAGGCATCGATACGCTTATACCCGTTGATATTTATGTGCCGGGATGCCCGCCGCGGCCGGAAATGGTAATCGACGGGTTGATCCGGCTGCAGCAAATGGTGGCGGAGAGTAAATGGTCCGATTTCCCGAGAGGGGCGGCACCCGTCAGTAATATTGAAGAATAACAGATAGCTAAACGAGATGCAGATAACGCTTTATGGAAGCAAACATTACGATAAATAAACTGAAATCCCGGTTTCCAGAGTCCGTCATCGAAAGCCATGCTTTTCGGGGTGACGATACAGCCATTATTCGGAAAGAAGACATCCTCGACATCTGCACGTTCCTGCGGGAAGACAGCGAGCTCCTGTACAATTTCATGATGGACATTACGGCCGTTGATTATTTCGGACAGACGCCGCGATTCGAGGTTGTCTATCATCTGTATTCCCTGGCGTTCAATCGCCGTATCCGGATAAAGGCTCGTGTAGCCGAATCGGATTGTTCCATGGATTCGGTCGTTCCATTGTGGCCGAGTGCCAATTGGTTTGAACGGGAAGTTTATGACATGTATGGCATCACCTTCACGAATCATCCGGAACTCAGACGTATCCTCCTTTACGAAGAATTTCAGGGGCATCCCCTCAGAAAAGACTACCCCATCAAAAAAAGACAGCCCTTAATCGGGCCAACCTGTTAAATTAAAATGGTTATAGCCTAATGTCCGAAATAACGAAAGACCTGCACAGCGAGTATATGGTCATCAACATGGGGCCGTCTCACCCGGTCACCCATGGAACAGTCAAGTTTCTTCTGACCCTCGATGGCGAAACGATTGTTGATATGAAAGTCGATATCGGATACCTTCATCGCGGATTTGAAAAAATGTGCGAGAGCGGGACCTGGGAACAAGTGATCCCATACACCGACCGGCTCAATTATGTCTCTCCGCTGATCAACAACGTCGGGTATGCCTTGGCAGTCGAAAAACTCATCGGCATTCAAGCGCCGCCGCGGTGTCAGTATATTCGGGTGATCGCCAGCGAACTGGCGCGGATATCCGACCATTATACCAACATTGCCGCCAGTGGGCTCGAATTGGGAGCGTTTACGGCCTTCTTGTATTTTGTCGAAACTCGTGAACTGATATGGGATCTCATCGAAATGCTCTGCGGGGCCCGGGTTACGGCCAATTATGTGCGTATCGGCGGCCTGAAAAACGATCTCCCACCCGGTTTTAAAGAAAAGACAAAAGAAGCCTTCATCCGTTGCCGGGAACTCTGGGCCGACGTTAATAAACTGTTGACAAAAAACCGAATATTCATAGACCGTGTAAGAAATGTTGGAGCCATGCCCCCAGCAGATGCCATTGCTTGGGGCTTTACGGGCCCTTGTCTTAGAGCCTGTGGTATTCCGTACGATGTCCGGAAATTTCAACCATACTTGGTTTATGACCAACTGGATTTCGAGGTGCCGGTTGGTGAAACCGGAGATAATTTCGATCGGTACCTGGTCCGGATGGAAGAAATCAATCAGAGCATGCGGATTGTCGAGCAAGCCTTGGACAAAATGCCATCCGGGCCCATCAATGTCGATATGCCGGAATACAGATGGCAGTCCAAAGAGGATATCGGCCAACGGATCGAATCGCTCATTTTTCACTTCAAGACCGTTACGGAAGGGATCAAGCCACCGGCCGGTGAAATCTATTCTGCGGTTGAAGGTGCCAACGGTGAGTTGGGTTTTTATCTGGTTAGCGATGGTACGGGTAAACCTTATAAATGCCGGGTCCGCCCCCCTTGCTTCCCCCTGACCGCCGCCATGCCCAAAATGGTCAAGGGCGGGTTCATTGCCGATATCATCCCAACTTTTGACATGATTAACATGATAGGCGGAGAATGCGATAGATAGCCATGGTTGCAGACCTTTTTGAATCTGTTGTCAAAATATTGTTTATTTTCGGTGTCAACATCGGTTTCTTTTCACCGATTCTCGGATGGGTCGAGCGAAAGCAAAGTGCCGTGATGCAAGACCGGATCGGGGCAAACCGCGCCGACATCGGTGGATACACCATCATCGGGCTGTTTCATCCCATCGCCGATGCCATCAAGGTGCTTACCAAAGAAGATTTTATCCCAGACGGGGCAGACAGGCTGTTTCACACCTTGGCCCCATTCATCAGCCTGACACCGGCGATCATCGCATTTGCGGTAATTCCCTTCGGCGGCCAATATGAGTTGTTCGGGCACCGGGTCAATCTGATCATTGCCGATCTGGATGTTGGCATTCTCTTCATTTTTGCCTTTGCGTCACTCGCAACCTTTGGATCGGTGCTGGCGGGATGGTCCTCAAACAACAACTGGTCTTTTTTAGGCGGCATGCGGGCTTCCGCTCAGATGCTGTCTTACGAAGTGGTTATGGGGCTCAACATCATCGGTGTGTTCATGGTCTATGGATCGCTCAAACTCAGTGAAATCGGCGCCATGCAGGTCAACCTCTTCGATTGGGGCATTTTCCTGCAACCCATCGGTTTCATATTGTTCTTCACCTGCGCGATTGCTGAAAACAAACGGGCACCCTTCGATGTGGCTGAAGCCGAATCGGAACTGGTGGCCGGTTATTTTACGGAATACAGCGGCATGAAGTTCGTGATGTTCTGGATGGGTGAATTCCTGGAAATCGTTACCATCAGCGCGCTGATCACTACCCTGTTTTTCGGGGCGTGGCACCTGCCTTTTGTCAGTGACCAGGCTCTGCTGAATTTCTTTCACTTCGCCGGATCCAATGGCGCAGCCATTTTGGCGATACTGGTGAACGTCATGACGTTCTTTGCCAAGGTGATCTTTTTTATCTGGCTGCAGATGACGATTCGATGGACACTTCCCCGATTTCGGTACGATCAGATCATGAGACTCGGATGGAAAATGTTTTTGCCCATCGCGCTGATCAATATTTTTGTAACCGGACTGGTAATGTTGGTTAAATAAATGGCAGATATCAATATGACGCATAATTATCCAAAAATGGGGATTCCCATTACAAAGCTCAAACCCAAACCGGTTCGGCTGAACATCGAACTGACACTGTGGGAACGACTGTACATTTTTGAAATCATTCGGGGGATGTATATCACTACCGTTCATTTTATCAGAAACATGATCGGTTTCATCATTCCGCCCAAGGGAAAAAAACGAAGTATCATGACCGTTTATTATCCCGAAGAGAAACTTACCCTGCCACCGGCATATCGGGGACGGCCCGTGTTGGTCATGCGTCCGGATGGCAGCGAAAAATGCGTGGCGTGCGGTCTTTGTGAAAAAATCTGTCCGGCATCCGCGATCTCCATCATCGCCGAAGAAAAAGAAAATGGTGAGCGATTCCCGGCGTCATACATCCTGGATATGTCTCGGTGTGTATTTTGCGGATATTGTGAAGAAGTCTGCCCGAAAGAGGCGATTGTCATGAGTGACGAATACGAAGGACTTGCCCGGAAAAACAGAAATAATCTGCGGTTTACGAAAGATAAACTGCTGAGACCGGAAAAGGCACTAAAAAATCGTATCGAATATATCAGAGGGATTTACGCCAAATGCAATTATTGATGTTTTATATATTTGGATTGGGTGCGGTACTGTCTGCCGTATTGATGGTAACGAACATCAAGCCCGTCACTGCAGCCATGAATCTGATCATGACCATGTTCTGCCTCGCCGGTATATATGTACTTCTCGATGCTCACCTCATCGCCGCTCTTCAGGTGATCGTATATGCTGGTGCGATCATGGTGTTGTTTCTCTTTGTCATTCTGTTGCTGAACGTTCATGAAAAAGAAGGTGAAACATCCCGTAGAAAAGTGATGGTGCAGTTCTCCAGTATGGCGGTGGTCGGTGCATTGTTCATTGCTACGGCCAAATTGTCGTCTGTTGAACCCATGCTGGTCAAAGCAGCCGAATCTGCAGGAACTTTTGGAACCACGAAATCCGTTGGAATGCTGCTGTTCACCGAATATCTGTTACCTTTCGAAATTGCTTCGTTCTTGTTGCTTGCAGCCATTGTCGGCGCTGTCATCTTAGCAAAAAGGAGGATCGATGATACAGAATGATTGGAAACAGTCGTTCCGTATCATATAATTGAACTATGGTTTCATTGAACGCTTATCTCATACTTGGAGCAATACTGTTTTCGATTGGTGCAGTCGGTGTGTTCACCCGGCGTAATGTACTGATCATCTACATGTGCATCGAACTGATGCTGAACGCCGTCAATCTAACGTTCATAGCGTTTTCAAAATTTTTGAACGATATGAACGGACATGTTTTTGTATTCATGATTATGGCAGTTGCTGCGGCAGAAGCGGCGGTTGGGCTTGCCATCATCATCTCGCTTTTCAGGAATAAAGCGACCGTTTATGTGGACGACATTAATTTAAGTAAAGGTTGATGAAAACGTGCAGACGATTCTATCCATGAAACCCATGCTTGCGGTACTGATATCACTTCTTGCCGCACCGGTGATTTTCGCCACAGGGGATAAGCGTCCCAATTTGCGGGAGTTCTGGTCTGTTATGGCCGGAGTGATCAAATTTTCAATTGTCATATCGATGGCACCGGCAATATTCGCCGGCAATACCATCGAATACACCCTTATTTCATTTTATGAGGGGATAGACATCAAATTCAGGGTAGATGCGCTCGGATTGATGTTCGCCACCATTTCATCGTTTCTCTGGATCGTCACGACATTCTACTCGGTAGGGTATATGCGATCCGGGAACGAGCATTCTCAGACGCGATTCTACACCTGTTTTGCAGTCAGCCTCTCTGCAACCATCGGTGTCGCATTTTCGGCCAATCTGATAACCCTATTTATTTTCTATGAAATATTAAGTCTTGCCACAGTGCCTCTCGTGGGTCATAAAGAAACGCCCGAGGCAATAGAAGGTGCCAAGAAGTACTTTCTGTACCTGCTGAGTTTATCCAAAACGCTTTTGCTGTCTGGCATCATTATTATATATATGATCGCAGGCACCACTGATTTTCAAAGTCATGGACTCCTGCAGAATATGCAGGGCTCAGGACTTCTTTTCGTAACATTCTTTCTTTTTCTGTTTGGATTCGCCAAAGCGGGTGTCATGCCGGTTCACAACTGGCTGCCCTCCGCCATGGTGGCTCCGACTCCGGTCAGCGCGTTGCTGCATGCGGTCGCCGTTGTCAAGGTCGGTGTCTTTTCGGTGCTGCGTGTCGTTTTTCACATTTACGGCGTGGATATGATGACACGGCTGAATCTGGGGATCACAACCGCCTACATTGTTTCCTTCACCATTGTGATGGGATCGGTGATTGCCCTGTCCAAAGACAATTTGAAGGCCCGGCTGGCCTATTCAACGATCAGTCAGCTTTCCTATGTCATACTTGGGGCGGTGCTGTTAACGCAGTCCGGCATGGCCGGTGGTATCGTACATATCGCCAATCATGCTTTTTCCAAGATCACATTGTTCTTTTGTGCCGGGTCATTATATACCGCTGCCCACATGACCGAAATCAGTCAGTTGTCGAATATCGGCAAGAAAATGCCCTGGACCATGACGGCGTTTTTTATCGCTTCGCTCAGTATGATCGGGGTACCACCCGCCGCGGGATTCGTCAGCAAATGGTATTTGGCCCTGGGCAGTATCGAAGCGAAGGAAGTGCCGGTGCTCATGGTTCTATTGGTCAGTACGGTGCTCAATGCCGCTTATTTTCTTCCGATCACTTATAGGGCTTTTTTTATGAAGGAGCCGGTGCCGGAGGCCGTTCATCTTGGACATCATGATGACCATCATGGAGAAATACGCGAAAATCCCATGGTTGTCGTGCCGTTGGTATTAACCGCGGTGATATCCTTGATCATTGGAATTTTTCCAGTGTATTTTTTAAATCTTGCTCAGGAGGTTCTCCGATGATCAGGAAAATTGTCGATTTCTTCGGAAACCCGGAGAATGCCGGTATGCAGAAAAAGCTTGGAATTCTGACACTGGTGGTGGTGTTTGTATCAGATTTTTTTGTCCATCGGGACCATGCCCTTTACATTTGGGATAAAATACCTGGATGGGGTGCATTTTACGGTTTTGTATCCTGTGTGATCATCATTCTGGTCTCAAAATTCATTGGTCATCAGGGCGGCATCATGAAGCGCGAGGATTATTACAATGATTGAATGGGTTCATCCATCAATAATTTTTATTATCGGGGCTTTATTTATTCCTTTTTTAAAAGGGAAAATTCAGAAAGCCTATATGATGACGCTCCCGGTTCTGGCGATCCTCTGTGTAGCGCTCACCACACCCGGAAACTACTGGTCGTATCGTTTTCTTGGCAATACCCTCGTGTTTGGCGCAGCCGATAAATTGAGCATCGTGTTCGGCTGGGTATTCACTATCATGTCATTCATTGGAATTGTCTATGCGCTGCATGTGGAAGACAATGGACAGCACACGGCTGCTTTTCTGTATGTCGGCGGTTCACTGGGCGTCACCTTTGCCGGAGATTATTTTTCACTGTTCGTGTTTTGGGAGTTGATGGCATTTGCATCTGCCTATCTGGTTTTTGCCAAACGGGAACAGGCAGCGATCGAAGCCGGTTATCGGTATATTCTAGTGCATATTTTTGGCGGCGTCTGTCTGCTGGGCGGGATCATTCTGCATACGGTCAGTACGCAATCCATTGCCGTCGGAGCCCTTCCTCAAGACGGCAGCCTGGCCTTTTATCTGATGCTGATCGGTGTCATCGTCAATGCGGCCGTTCCGCCGCTGCATGCCTGGCTGACCGATGCCTATCCTGAAGGAACGGTGACCGGATCGGTTTTCATGTCCGCTTTTACCACCAAGACAGCCGTTTATGTATTGGTTCGTGTGTTTCCCGGAACCGAGCTGCTCGTTTATATGGGTACAACCATGGCATTGTACGGTGTCGTGTATGCGGTGCTTGAAAATGATTGCCGCAGACTGCTGGCATATCATATCATCAGTCAGGTCGGGTATATGGTAGCGGGTGTGGGTATCGGCACAGACATGTCTTTGAATGGCTCCGTGTCTCATGCTTTCGCACACATTCTGTACAAAGGCCTCCTTTTTATGGGTGCCGGTGCTGTGATCCAGATGACAGGGAAGCGGAAACTGACGGAACTCGGCGGTTTATATAAAACCATGCCGATTACATTGGTGTTGTATATGATCGGTGGGTTTGCGATCTCGGCATTTCCTTTGTTCAGCGGGTTTGTCACCAAATCCATGGTTGTTTCCGGCGCCGCGCATGATCATCGGCCCTGGGTGGCTTTGTTGCTGACCATGGCATCGGCCGGTACGTTTTTGCATACCGGTCTCAAACTGCCATATTATATGTTCTTTGCCAAGGACTCTGGAATTCGTACAACCGAGCCTCCCAAAAATATGCTCTATGCCATGGGTATGGCGGCTTTTATGTGCATCGGAATTGGTGTCTTACCCGGACCTCTGTACAAACTGCTGCCTTTTCCGGTGCATTTCGAGCCCTATACAGGCGACCATGTCACCAGCGCTTTGGGAATACTGATGTTTACGGGCCTGGGTTTCTTCATGCTTCTTAAGAAATTGGATCCGGAACCGACGATCAGTGTGGATACCGACTGGTTCTATCGCAAAGGCAGCCGGGTGTTCATGTGGGTGGTCAATAAACCTATCTCCATTTATGAAAATTATCTCAGTAACATCTATAACACTTGGTTTACACGATTTACACTCTTTTTCTCCGGTTTCCTGGCCAGAATATTCGACGTCCGACTGATTGACGGATGTGTCAATGGCATCGCGGATTTCTTTCTGAATCTTGCTCAAACCATTCGTGTCACCAGCAGCGGTTTGGTTAGAAATTATGCGTTCACGATGCTTTTGGGAAGCGTCGTCATTCTCACTTATTATCTATTTACTTGATAAGATTTCAATATGATAAATCCACTGCATTTTCCCGTTTTATCCTTCATCACTTTTTTCCCGCTGGTCGGGATCCTGTTTATTTGTATGTTGAAGGAGCATCAACATGAACTGATTCGCTGGGTGGCTTTTATAACCGCCATGGTGTCTTTCGTGTTTTCCATACCACTGTATTTCCATTTCGATGCGAATACCTGGAATATGCAGTTCGTGGAATACATCCCGTGGGTGAAGGACTTTGGCATCAGCTACCACCTGGGAATCGACGGAATCAGCCTCTTTCTCGTCTTATTAACGACATTCCTGTCTGCCTTGGCGATTTTGTCCACCTGGACGGCGGTTACCAAACAAGTCAAGGGATATATGGTGTCGTTGTTGTTTCTCGAGATCGGCATGCTGGGTGTTTTCTGTTCGCTCGACTTCTTTTTGTTTTATGTGTTCTGGGAAGTCATGCTGATTCCGATGTACTTCATCATCGGTATATGGGGCGGTCCACGGCGAATCTATGCGGCTGTCAAGTTCTTCATATACACCATGAGCGGCAGTGTGCTGATGCTGATCGCCATTCTGTATCTATTCTTCACCCATTATCGGGAAACCGGGGAATATACCTTCAATATCTTAACCTATCACACCATGCATCTGCCGGTGAATGTGCAGTTCTGGCTGTTCCTGGCGTTTTTTCTCGCTTTTGCCATCAAAGTGCCCATGTTCCCATTCCACACATGGTTGCCCGATGCTCATGTTGAAGCACCGACCGCAGGCAGTGTCATTCTGGCGGGCGTTCTGCTGAAAATGGGTACTTATGGTTTTCTGCGATTCAGTCTGCCGATTTTTCCGCAGGCCAGCGTCAGCTTCATCCCTGTCATCATGACGTTGTCCGTTATCGGCATCGTGTATGGTGCCCTGGTTTCGATCGCCCAGGAAGATATCAAGAAACTGGTTGCCTATTCCAGTGTCAGCCACTTGGGATATTGCATGCTGGGAATGTTTGCGATGAATGTCGATGGCATCAAAGGCAGCATCATCCAGATGATCAATCATGGTCTCAGCACCGGAGCTCTCTTCATGATCGTCGGTATGCTGTATGAGCGACGCCATACCCGTTTGATTTCAGAATATGGCGGTATCATGAAGGTGATGCCTGTATTTGCAACGATCTTTCTGCTGGTGGCATTCTCATCGATGGGCGTACCGGGTACCAATGGTTTTGTCGGCGAGCTGCTGATTTTGATCGGTGCCTTTAAAGCCAATATCGGTTTTGCCGCCGTGGCCATGCTCGGACTTGTGTTCGGTGCCATTTATCTTCTGTGGATGTATAAACGCGTGATGTACGGTGAAATCACCAACGAAGCCAATCGGACATTGAAGGATTTGAATAAACGAGAATTGGCTTATATTATGCCGATCATGCTGTTTATTTTCTGGATCGGACTTTATCCCAGACCTTTCCTCGACAAGATGACCACTTCGGTCGATCATTTATTGAAAACAGTGAAAGCGGTAGAGTGTGCCCAAACAACCAAATCAACTGATGTCAAACAAGTCGCTTCGCTGAATGGAAATCATGTGAAATAATCCTTTTTGGTTTCCGGATGTCCAATAATAAATAAGAAATATGGAACAAATAATGCCTACTATCAATCTTAGTACCGTTACTCCCGAAATCATCATCGCTGCGACGGCCTTGATTGTCTTGATGCTGCAAGCCTTTCTCGGTGCTCGAGGTAGAAATTATTTCGGGTATGTCACGCTGCTGGGTGTCGCGGCCGCTTTTATAATGGTTTTTATCAAACCGGCACCTTTTGTCTATAAATCTGTGGAAACGGCTTTCAACGGACTGTGGGTCGTGGATAACTACAGTCGTTTATTCAAGCTGATATTTCTTTTGGGAACCGGTCTTACGATATTGATATCGATCCAGTATGTTGAAGACGAGCGGATCCAGCATGGCGAGTATTATGTCCTGTTGATGTTTGCCACATTGGGCATGATGGTTATGGCCGGCGGCACTGAAATGATGACGCTCTTCATCGGCTTGGAACTTATGTCGATCTCTTTATATGCTTTGGCTGGTTTCACCCGAACACGGCTTCTGTCCAATGAAGCTGCCATGAAATATTTTTTGTTGGGCTCCTTTGCCACAGGCTTTTTACTGTATGGGATGGCTTTGCTGTACGGAGCAACCGGCACAACGAGCCTTCAGGGAATATCCAGATTTATCATTTCCAATCATGTTAAAACCCCCATGCCCATCATCGGTATGGCCCTGCTTGTCATTGGTTTCGGTTTTAAAATTGCGGCGGTTCCTTTTCACATGTGGGCACCGGATGTCTATCAGGGAGCACCGTCACCCGTTACCGCTTTTATGTCTGCCGGACCTAAGGCTGCCGCATTTGCCGCATTTGTAAGAATTTTTATGGATGCCTTGCCCGCTCTGCATGATGAGTGGGTCACATTGATCTGGGTATTGGCCGCACTCACCATGACGGTCGGTAATGTTATCGCCCTTGTCCAGGACAATATCAAACGCATGCTGGCCTATTCCAGTATCGCCCACGCAGGATATGTGCTGGTTGCCTTTTTATCTGCCGGTGAAATGGGGATCAGCAGCATCATGTATTACATGCTCGCTTATACCCTGATGAATATCGGTGCATTTGCCATTATCAGTGTGCTGGGCGGTACCGGAGAAGAGAAGGTCTGCGTTTCTGATTATAATGGACTGGGATACACCCATCCGATTGCAGCCCTGGCCATGAGTCTATTTCTGTTTTCATTGGCCGGGATTCCACCAACAGCCGGATTTATGGGTAAATTTTATATATTTTCCGCAGCCATCAAGCAGGGGTATCTCGGGCTTGCTATCATCGGCGTCATTAACAGTGTCATTTCCGTTTATTATTATCTCCGCATCACGGTGGCCATGTATATGAAACCGTCTGAAGCCACTGATGATCAGCCCCTTACCCGGTTAATATTTTCACCGGCCTGCATTCTGGCCATACTCATTTCTGCGATAGGTGTGCTGCGGTTGGGCGTGTTTCCATCCGATTATATCGACATAGCCCGGCAGTCTCTCATTGCAATGCAATAACGTTTTAGAAAGAAAGTTAACAGGATATGCGTACAGTCCAGATTACGATAGACGGCAGGGAAGTTTCCGCACCCGAGAATGCCACCGTGCTTCACGCAGCAAAAAGTGCCGGTATAACGATCCCGACATTATGTTATCATGAACGATTGAATCCCATCAAATCCTGTGGGTTGTGTATTGTGGAAATCGATGGCAGTAAAGAACCACTGCCTTCGTGTGCAACAACGGTATCAGATGGGATGCAGGTAATCACGCGGTCCGACAATCTTTTGAAACTGCGGCAGGATTCGTTACGAAAACTGCTTGAAAATCATCCGCTGGATTGTCCGGTATGCGACAAGGCTGGGGAATGCACTCTGCAAGACATGGTTTTCGAGCTGGGCGTAAAAGATGTTGCCGTTCATGCACCCAGAACCTCCGAGAGTGCCGTTTATGCGACGACATTGATCAAATACTGGCCGCAGCGATGCATCTCCTGTCTGCGCTGTGAAACGGCCTGTAAAGAAATCAAGTCCATCGGCGCTCTCGAAATGAAAACCACCGGGGATGGGTTCAATCAACTGACTGTCAACACCGAAACCTGTGTGTCCTGCGGTGAATGCCTGCAAGTCTGCCCGACAGGTGCCTTGACGGAAAACATCAGCCGATACAAGGGGCGGTCTTTTCTTGTTAAAAAAGTACCCTCGACATGCTCTTATTGTGGATGCGGATGTCAGATCACGTTGAATGTTCTCGACAATCAAGTGGTCACCATCACCGGTCGGGACGATCCCGGTGTCAACCAGGCAAGTCTTTGTGTCAAAGGCCGATTTGGTTACGAGTTTATATCGAGCGATCAGCGATTGAAAAAGCCCATGATCAAGCGCGATGGAAAATTCGTTGAGGCCGAGTGGGATGAAGCCCTTGATCTGATTGCCCAAAAATTCATCCAGATCAAGATGTCTCATGGTTCTGACGCCATTGGCGGACTGACTTCCGCCCGCTGCACCAATGAGGATAATTATCTGTTTCAAAAGTTCATGCGCGCGGTAATCGGCACCAACAATGTCGATCATTGCGCCCGTCTCTGACATTCCTCTACGGTGGCAGGTCTTGCCGCCACATTTGGAAGCGGAGCCATGACCAATCCGATGCAGGATGTATTGAAATCCGGTGTTATCCTGATTACCGGCACCAATACCACGGCCAATCATCCCATCATTGCCAATTACATTTATGAGGCTGTCAATAAACGCGGCGCCAAACTGATTGTTGTAGATCCGCGTAAAATCAAACTGGTGGGTGTCAGTCATTTGTGGCTTCGGCCGAATCTCGGAACGGATGTGGCATGGATCAACGGGTTGATGCATGTCATTATCCGAGACAATCTTCAGGCGCAATCCTATATCGATGAGCGGACAACAGGCTTTGAAGAACTGAAAGCCACCGTGGCCAGATATACGCCGCAGTATGTCTCTGAAGTTACCGGTATCCCGGCCGATGATATCGTAGCCGCTGCCCGTCTGTTTGCCACACAAGGTCCGGGCTCGATTCTGTATGCCATGGGAATCACCCAGCACACCAGTGGCACCGATAACGTTAAAAGCCTGGGCGCCCTGTCGATGCTGTGCGGTTACGTCGGCGTGGACGGCGGTGGTGTCAACCCGTTACGCGGTCAGAACAATGTGCAGGGGGCCTGTGATATGGGCGGCCTGCCCAATGTCTATACGGGATATCAACCGGTCAACGATATCGGTGCGCAAGAGAAATTCAGGAAAGCTTGGAATCTTGAGCAGGTTTCCACCAAAGTGGGGATGACGGTTACGGAAATGATTCCTGCCGCCGGTAACGCGATCAAAGCGCTGTATATCATGGGCGAGAATCCGATTCTGAGTGATGCCGATGCACATCATGTCGATAAATGTCTTAAACAGCTCGATTTTCTCGTTGTTCAAGACATTTTTTTGACCGAAACCGCTCAGTTGGCTGATGTGGTTTTGCCAAGCACCTGTTTTGCCGAAAAAGAAGGAACTTTTTCCAATACCGAACGAAAAGTATTGCGCGTGCGAAAGGCTGTTGACCCGCCGGGTGAAGCCCGTGAGGATTATCAGATCATCGCTGCCATCGCCGGTCGAATGGGATATCCCATGCGTTATAATGATGCTTCAGAGATTATGACGGAAATCAATCAGTTGACGCCGAGCTATGGCGGAATCACTTACAGTCGGCTCGAAAAGACAGGGCTGGTCTGGCCATGCCCGACGACTGATCATCCCGGCACGCCGGTATTGCATACCAAAGCCTTCACCAAAGGAAAAGGCACTTTTTATGCCATAGAATATCGTGCACCCGCCGAGTTGGCGGATTCCGAATATCCAACATTGCTCACCACCGGCCGTGTTCATCAGCATTATCACACCGGAACGATGACCCGAAAAGGCAGTGCCTTGAATCGGCTGTATCCTGAACCGTTGGCAGAGATCAATACCGAAGACGCCAAAAACATGGATATCGCCGATGGCAGTTACATTCATCTCGTTTCCCGCCGAGGCCGCATCAAGGTGAAGACCAGCGTTTCCGGGATGACCGACCGCGGGGTTGTCTTCATGCCCTTCCATTTTTATGAATCTGCGGTCAATATCCTGACCAACCCGGTGCTCGATCCGATTTCGAAAATACCGGAGTTCAAGGTGTGTGCGGTTCGTATCGAAAAAGC
>CAZBUL010000010.1:28658-31353 GCA_964495045.1 uncultured Desulfobacterales bacterium
GATGATCGAAAAGAAATGCTCAAGCTGATCACCATTGGGGTGTGCCTTCTTGAGCTGTTGATTGCTGTGTGCACTTTTTTTTATCAACAAGATACCCAGACACGAACCGAGATTCCCATTTCCGAAGAAATGGCCAGGATTTATATCGACAATCCCGAGAAACTCAAAGATAACGAAAAATTGTCATTCAATATCCATTCTGTCAATCAGAAAGGATACATGCTGATTACCAATGACATCGTTCGGCACTCATTTCCCTGGAAAGGCTGGATTCTGCTTTCCATTGGGGTTCCCGTAGCATTGGCATTTATCATTGTGCTGGTGGCCAAGGCATACAGTCAGGTGGTCGAGTGGGGTGAGGATGAAAATAAATCAGCGGACAATAAGTGGGTCGATGGCCTGAACACGTTGAGCCGGATTCAGAATGCCTGGATTTTACTGATGGTTGTCGGAGCAGTGCTGTTCGTATGGTTTGTGCCGGAAGTGATTCAATATGTCGGCCGGATATCCACCGAGTGGATGGCCAGGTTTTGGTGGATTCCGGTGATGATGTGTATTTTGTTTTTTCTGCTGATTGCCCTCTGGTTTTACTTTCAGTTTCGGTTGAAAATGAATGCCATGCAGATGAACATGGAATTTGAAAAAATGAAATTTCTCCACGGCGGGCAACCCAAAGATATCGCAGCGATAGAATCCGTTGAAAATCCGATGCTGCCGATAATCGAAAATCAGGATTCCGAATAATCGTAGGACTGAATAGCCGTTCGATCCTACAATTCGTGCATGTTCCTGTAAATTTCCGACCGATCATTCAGCTTTAAAGGAAAAAACCATGCCAAATTTATTAAAAATACAATATCCACAGAATCTACCCGATGTTCTTCACGTCACCAGGCAAACTTTTGAAGAAGAGGCGGTTATGGCCATGGCTGTTAAACTGTTTGAACTGAAAAGAATATCTTCTGGAATGGCGGCTAACATGGTCGGATGTGACAGAGTAAAGTTTTTACTCAGCCTTCATCGGTTTAATGTTCCAATGATCGACCTTGAGGAAGAAGAACTTTTAACGGATGTACACAATGCCTGAAACAGAAACGATTGTCATCAACACGGGCCCACTGCTTGCACTTATTGCCGGTTATGGCGATTTATCACTGCTGAAAAACCTTTATCGCCGCATTCTCGTTCCGTTTGAAGTCTGCCGGGAAATTGAAGCAGGTGGGGCATTGGGATTCGGAGTCAATGAATTTAATAAGTCCGATTTTCTTGATAAAATTTCTCTACCTTTATCTATTCCCACATATCTAAAAAATTCCCTCGATTTGGGAGAATCGTCTGTCATTCAGCTTGCGTTGCAACAAAATATTGCTACCGTTTGCATAGATGAAACAGTGGGTCGGCGGATTGCCCGTTTAAATGGTCTGAAATTGACAGGCTCTATCGGGGTTTTAATCCGTGCCAGGCAGGCAGGTCTCGGTTTTTCTATGTCTGAAGTCATTGACAGAATGCAGGCCAGAGGTATCTATTTAAGTCAAAAAGTTATGCGTTTTGCCCTGTTGCAATGCCATGAACTGGATATTAAAAAAAGATCATGAAAATCCTTATATCTTGAAGGGGCAAATGGGCGTTCGGAGCGGTCAAACAGCCGTTCGCCCCTATAAGCTGATGGTGTTAATGGTTTTTATTGGGGATGTCCATTGGGTAGATAAACCGATAGACTGAATGAATTGAATGCCTTCATCGATATGGGCTCCCACGGTATCCACACTGTGGGAGTCATCTCCCGGCAGTACCGAAATTCCCAAATCGCAAGCCTTTTCTAAAATCGGCCGGGAAGGGTAGGGCTCATAACCCCCTTTCAACAGGGCTCGAACATTGACATCCAGCTTCAGTTCCGATGCGGCGATGCACTCCAGATTCCGGCAGATGCGCTCCCAGATCGGGCGGGTTTTCAGGCGGGCAGGGTAGTCGGGGTCGAATATCCGGATCAGATCGAAATGCCCCACCACATCAGGTTTCAGCCGCTGGATCATCTCATACTGTAGATCAAAATAGGCTGTGTAAAGCGCCATCATGCCACCGCAATCGGAGATGGCACGGGCGTATTCGTCCATGTTCATGTCAATGGGAATGTCCGCTACATGATGAACCGATCCAACCATATAGTCCGGCTGAAGATCGTTTCGCAGCGAGATGGCATAGTCGATGGCGCCTGAATAGGCCTCGGTTTCCATTCCCACATAAATGGGCATCCGCCCGCGGTAGGCTGCCTGGAGGTTCCGGCAGTGGGTCATGTAACGGGTGAAGCGCTCCTGCAGGGTACGGGATGTCCAACCGGCCGATCGTTCATCCGGATAGAGAAAACGGTCATCCACGGCTGGAATATGTTCGGTGACTCCCACCCAGGCAAAATTACGGGCATGATATGCCTCAACGATTTCATCGAGACTGTCACGAGCATGCTGGCAATAATCCCCGCTGTGCCCGCCATGTGCCGAGACGCGGGCCGGCTTGCCATTCAGGCTGAAGGGCGAAGGCTGAATCATAATGGCGTTATCAATTTTCATCCTTCATCCTTCATATTTCATCTCTTTGCCGTCCACTTTTAGCCGATAATGATATCCCCGTCAAATGATATTGAAAAATGCCCATAGAAACGGTTATAAAAGATCCGGCAGTGTATCGATTAATTCGC
>CAZBUL010000010.1:31453-33600 GCA_964495045.1 uncultured Desulfobacterales bacterium
AAGGTGTATGATGTCGAGGATATGGCCGCACTTGTGGATGCGGCCCTCGATTTCTGGCTGACGACCGGGCGCTTTGCATCGTCGTTTGAAGCGCAGTTTTCGGAGTACCTGGGTATCCGCTACACCAGCCTGTGTAACTCCGGTTCTTCCGCCAATCTTCTGGCGGTTTCATGCCTGACGTCACCGGTTTTGAAAGACCGCCGGTTGCAGCCGGGGGATGAGGTCATCACACTGGCCACGGGCTTTCCCACAACGGTCAATCCCATCCTTCAAAACCAACTGATTCCGGTGTTTGTGGATGTTTCCATTCCCACATACAATGTGGATGTCTCCCAGTTGGATGCTGCTTTGAGCCGTCGTACCCGAGCGGTTTTTCTGCCCCACACCCTGGGCAATCCCTTCGATGTGGATGCTGTCACAGATTTCTGCGACAAGCATGATCTCTGGCTGATCGAAGACAGTTGCGATGCCCTGGGATCATCCTATGATATCGATATGGCACCGGTCTCTCAGATTCCCATGTCGTCAACCGGCGCTCGATCCCATCGCGGCCGACCTGATCCTGCCAAAGTCGGCCAGTGGGGCCGGGAAAGGTTGCATACGGGTGTGTTCGGAGATATCGCAACGTTCAGTTTCTATCCGGCGCACCATATCACGATGGGCGAAGGGGGTGCCGTTGTTACCGGCAGCCGTGAACTCAAGCGGTTGATGGAGTCTTTTCGGGATTGGGGGCGCGATTGCTGGTGCGAAACCGGCCGAAACGATACCTGCCGCCGACGGTTCGACCAGCAGTTCGAAGACCTGCCCTTCGGATATGATCATAAGTATGTTTATTCCCATATCGGTTACAACCTGAAACTCACCGACATGCAGGCGGCCCTGGGTGTCTCTCAGTTGACAAAACTGCCTGAATTCATCGACTGCCGGCGCCGGAACTACCAGATTCTCTATGATGGCTTGAAACAGTTGGCGGAATATATCATCCTGTTGGAACCCACGTTGCACGCCCAGCCAAGCTGGTTTGGTTTTCCCATCGCCGTCCGTCCGGATGCGCCTTTCACCCGGCGGGAATTGATCCACCATCTGGATCAGGCCAAAATCGACACGCGTCTTCTTTTCGGCGGCAATCTCATCCGCCAGCCGGCCTATCGGAATATGCCGCACCGCCGGGTCGGGGAGTTGATAAACTCCGATTTCGTCATGAATCAGGTATTCTGGATTGGGGTTTATCCTGGGCTGACGGAGGAGATCTTGAACTTTGTCGTAGAAACAATTGCCCAATTCATCAGGCGTAAGACATGAAGAAAAATATTCCCGTCGTCATTCTTTGCGGAGGCCGCGGAACCCGCCTGGCCGAACAGACCGAGATCCGGCCCAAGCCATTGGTGGAGATCGGCGGCCGGCCTATCCTCTGGCATATCATGAAACATTATTCCCGGTACGGGTTCCAGGAGTTCATTCTGGCTCTGGGCTATAAAGGCGAGATGATCAAACGGTATTTTCTCGATTTTTATACGCTGGGCCAGGATTTCACCGTCTGTATGGATCATGGGCATATACAGCCCATCCGGGAAAACCATGTAGAAAAGTGGACGGTCCATCTCGTCGATACCGGGCAGGATACCCTGACCGGAGGCCGTCTGAAACGCCTGACCGGGATGCTGAACAAGGGCCCGTTCATGATGACTTATGGGGATGGTGTCTGCGATGTCAATCTGGACGATCTGCATGCTTTCCATCGGGAACAAAAAGGACTGGTGACGTTGACTGCGGTTCGTCCGCCGGCCCGCTTCGGTGCCCTGGAATTCGACGGCAGCCGGGTGCGTCATTTCAAGGAAAAATCCCGGCTTCACGAGGGGTGGATCAACGGCGGTTTTTTTGTGATCGAGCCGGAAGCCCTGGAATATATCCATACAGACGTGATGTGGGAGCATGATCCCATGGAAACTCTGGCTGGGGAGGGCAGGGTCTGCGGTTACCGGTATGAAGGCTTCTGGCAGTGTATGGACACAGCCCGGGATCTTGCCTATCTGGAGAGTCTCTGGCAAAGCGGTGATCCCCCGTGGCGGACATGGGAATCAATATAAAAATAGAGGTCTTATGGCACGAAAATTAGTCAGCTTTGATTGGGCGGTGAAGCGGCTGCT
>CAZBUL010000011.1:0-19589 GCA_964495045.1 uncultured Desulfobacterales bacterium
GCGCCATAGAATCAATTCGTTTGTTGGTCTCTTGAATCATTGCAATGGCATTGCCTGTACGCGCGCCAATCTCTTCTCGTACGGCATCGATCCGACTGCCAAGATTCTTACTCAACGAGTCGATCCGACCGCTCATTCCTTCACGCACGGCATTAGTCCGCATTATCTGATCCGCCAGGTGAAGATTGACATCATCCAGCCGTTTGTTGATCATGGACAGCGTGGCTTTGATTTCTTTATTTTCCTCCCGGATGCGATCCAGCTCAGGAATCATCATCTCCTTGATTGCAACCCGTACACCTTCGATGATATCCATTTTCTCTCTCCTTACAGCACGTGGAAAATTAAGGAACACCATTCAATGGCTTGATTATATGACTTTCAGCCATAAATGACAACAGGTATCACTTTACCTGCCGCATTCATGGGCAGGTGATCTTTTCGACCGGATCGTTTCTATCCCCGTTTCAACGTCATAATGGCCGTCAGAACACATTCCCGACATTTTTTATTGACACAGTCACCTGAATCATGAATAAGAATTATTATGGATGAAATATAAACGGATATACTCCTTATTTTTTCACATTCATCATTCAGGAAAGGAAAGAAAATGTCAAACATCGTGAAAAAACAGGTTTGCAAATGTGAAAACTGCGGCAACGAAGCTGAAATGGAAATCACCTGCACATTGCCGGATGCTGCGGACGATGCGGCCGCAAAATCTGTTGCGCCGGCCAAACCGGCCGCCGGGCCCCAGAAAGTCAAAGGCACAGCCCATTGTTCCCATTGCGGCAATGAAGCCGATATGTGGATCGATTATTAATCCGGTAACTCATCAGGTGATTTTATGGATGACTGCAAAATCGTTCTCAATACCGGGCTGCGCGGTGTCAAGATCGCCCAGACCCGTATCAGTGATGTGGATGGAACCGCCGGCAGGCTGATTTACAGAGGATATCTGATTCAGGAGCTGGCATCTCACGCCACATTCGAAGAAGTGGCTTATTTGCTGCTGTTTGAAAAACTGCCGTCCCAATCCGAGTTGCAGGCGTTCAAAGCCCAACTGGCTCGGGAGCGCGGGATTTCCCCGGAACTGATCGACGCGCTCAAAACCCGTCCCGCCCATGCCATGCCCATGGATGTCCTTCAAGCAGGCATTTCCCTGCTGGCCAACCATGATCCGGAGCTTCCCCAGGTGTCCAGGGATGGATCCGTACGCATGGCGATCCGCCTCATTGCCAAAACCGCCACCCTTGTTGCGGCATGGCACCGGATACGGCTGGGCCTGGAACCGGTTTCCCCGGATTCTGGATTGGATCATGCATCCAATTTTCTCTATATGATGAAAAACGAAGCACCGGATCCGGAAATTGCCCGTTTTCTGGATGTCTGTCTTGTCCTGCATGCCGAACACTCTTTCAACGCCTCAACATTCGCAGCTCGGGAAGTGGCTTCCACAAAGGCGCATATATATGCCGCTGTATCCGCGGCCGTCGGGTCTCTGTCCGGAGAATTGCACGGCGGCGCCAATGCACGGGTCATGGACATGCTGCTGAAAATCGGGAGCATCGATGCCGTTGAATCCTATGTTCAGACAGAATTTGCCGCCGGACGCAAAATCATGGGGCTGGGGCATGCGGTTTACAGTGTGGATGATCCCCGTGCTTTCATTCTGGCGCCCATGTCCAGGATAATGGGAGAGAAAATCGGCGACACCCGCTGGTACGAGATATCCCGTCTGCTCGAAACCCGTGCCAAGGCGGCGTTCAACCAGAAAAAAGGCATGGATATTGTCGTTAACGTCGATTTCTACAGTGCATCCCTGTATTATACCATGGGCATTCCCATCGACCTGTTCACACCGGTATTTGCCATTTCCCGAGTTGCCGGATGGGTGGCGCATGTTATCGAAGAACAGTATGGCGGTGCCGCAGCCAAACCCGTTTTGTATCGTCCGGAATCCGAATATGTCGGCGATTACTGCGGACCGGAAACCTGTTCTTTCACGCCCATTGGAAACCGCTCTTAAAGGAGAATGCGTCGTGCATCATGATGTTCAGCCTCGCATGACACGTCAGCGACAGGTGATTCTTCAGGAGCTTCGAAAGACCATGTCTCATCCCAGTGCCGATGAGGTTTATGAGATGGTACGCCGCCTCATTCCCCGAATCAGCCTGGGAACGGTTTACCGGAATCTGGAAGTCCTTTCGGAATTGGGAGAAATCCAGAAAATCGAAATCTGCGGCAAACTCAAACGGTTCGATGCCAACACCAAGGATCACTATCACCTGAGATGCCTGAATTGTCACCGCATTGACGATGTTCCGGAACATATCCATTTCGATTTCAATCCAACAATGAATGCGCAGACCGGATACGCCATCACCGGGCATCGGCTTGAATTCGTCGGACTGTGCCCGGAATGTTCCGAACAGCAGAGCAGCCGGCTGACACAAAAGATCAATTCCCATTTGAATATCTGCCCCCAATCACTTTCCGGGTGATCCGGTCAGTGATCGTGGCACCTGTGCATTTTCTCGGAACGAACGGCGCTTTGCTGAGTTTTCTTGACAGAAAGCCCATCGTAATATAAAAACCGTCCAACAATGCGACAATCGGCAGGCAGACTGTTATCGAATACAACCACACAACATTTTTTATGAACGGGAGGATTTCCATGGCGGATTTTTACATCAATATCTTCATGAACGATGACAAACAGAAAAAACTCGAAGCAGCCGGACTGGCAGGACATATCAAGGATGTCGATGGCAAAAAAGCCATTCAGGTCGATGTCAGCGCCAAAGAACAAAAGAAGCTGATCAAAGGTTTTCCAGACACAACCTTCGATGCAGCCAATGCCTGTGTTCTTCCGGAAGCCTCCGAAGCCAAACTTCTGGATATCATCTGCGACATGAAAACCATCGACGTCATGAAAGTGGCGATCATGAAAATTTACAGCCCGCTGGCAGGCAAGGCGCCACGTTCTGCCATGCGCTGATGCCGTGGGCGGCATGTTGATCCCGCCTCGGCTGTTTCGTTTTATTCAAGGGAATAAGCATGTTGCTTGTTCCCTTTTTTTGTCCTGAAAATGATGGTTCTGAGAGGATATCGGGTATCCGCTTTTGTTAACGGCGATTGGTATGCACATCATCGATCTGAGTCATTTGCTTCATGATAATATGCCGGTTTTTCCGGGGGCGGAACCTCCGATTTTTGAACCGGTGGCAACCCTCCGCACCGATGGATATGCCGAAATGCGGATGCGTTTTTATTCGCATACGGGGACCCATCTCGATGCCCCTTCCCATGTTTCGCAGCAGGGGTTATCGCTGGATCAGATACCGGTCGATCGTTTTTCCGGCTCGGCTGCGGTTCTGGATTTTTCTTTACATGACTTCAAGACGATCGAAATAGATGATCTGACAGCCTGCCGCCATCTTTTTCAACAGCACGATTTCATTTTGATTCATACTGGCTGGAGCAGATTTTGGGCATCCGATGCCTATTATTCCGGCTATCCGGTGTTATCCGACGCAGCGGCGGAATGGATTGTTCAATTCGACCTGAAAGGGGTGGGGGTGGATGCCGTTTCCGTTGATCCGCTGTCATCTGAGAATCTGCCGGTGCATCACCGCCTGCTCGATCAGGGAATCATCATCGTGGAAAATTTGAACCGCCTTCATGAACTTCCTCGATCAGGCTTCACTTTTCTGGCCTTGCCGCTGCCTGTTCTGGGCGGAGACGGCTCACCGGTTCGTGCAATCGCTATCCTTTGACGGCCTTTTGTTTGACAATCTGTCGATCTTTGTTTACCGTGAAAATACTATTAACCACGAAATACACGAACAACACGAATATAAAGATTTATCGCAATATTTCACACATGGGGTGAAGCTCGGCATGATGTAACCGTCCTCCTCCTCCCCCCAGCGGGGAGAGGTCGGGAGGGGGGCACACCATGTTTTCAAATAGTTACTCTCTTCCAGTTTTATCCATCAGGGAGGTGGAGTGAACGGTTATTTGCTTATCGATTCATGATAATTTGTTTGGAGGTGAATATGTTCAAATCTTTTTGCCGCATTGGAATGGTGAGTGTCCTGGTTTTCTTTCTTTGCACTGCCATTGCCCTGGCTGAAGATAAAAAAGACATGGGCGGATGGGAACGCAACGGTAAATACGACAAACTCTATGTACCCAGTGATCGAGACAGCATCAAGGGAATCGTCACCGGGTTCAAGGAAGTGATCCCGTTTCCCGGCATGTCACCGGGTGTGGCCCTTTTACTGAAAGATCCGGACGGCGATATTCTCACCGTCCATCTTGGCCCCCGATGGTTTATCGACCCGGCCGCCATCGGTATCAAAAAGGACGACAAGGTCAAGGTCAAAGGCGTATGGGTAGAGCTCAACAATGAAGACATCATCATCGCCTCCAAAATTTCCAAAGGGGATTTTTTCGAGTATAAAGTCCGTTTAACCAAAGACGGAACGCCATTTTGGACATTGAGCAAAGAAGAGCTGGAGCGCGAAAGAAACGAAAGCCAGAAGCGGTAGAAAAGAGGAACATTTTAGTTTATGTCAACACCGGAACAGAGTTCACCATCGAATTTCATTCGCAACATTGTCATTGATGACATTGCGTCCCATAAATACGATCGCCCGATCATGACCCGGTTTCCACCGGAACCCAACGGGTATCTGCATATCGGCCATGCCAAGTCCATCTGTTTGAATTTCGGGCTGGCAGCGGAATTCAACGGGATGTGCAACCTGCGTTTCGACGATACGAATCCGAGCAAGGAAGAAATCGAATACGTCGAATCCATTCAGGAAGATGTCCGCTGGCTCGGTTTCGACTGGGAAAACCGCCAATACTATGCATCGAATTATTTTGAACAACTCTACGATTATGCCGTTCAGCTTATCCGGAAAGGAAAGGCATATATATGCAGCCTGAATGCCGATGAAATCCGTCAATACCGCGGCACGCTGACGGAATCGGGCAAAGAAAGCCCCTACCGCAATCGAACCATCGAAGAGAATCTCGATTTGTTCGCCCGGATGCGCAACGGTGATTTTCCGGACGGCGCCCATGTACTCCGCGCCAAAATCGATATGGCGGCATCCAATCTGGTAATGCGCGACCCAACCCTCTACCGGATCCGCCATGCTGCCCATCATCGCACGGGGAGCACCTGGTGTATTTATCCCATGTACGACTTTGCCCACTGTCTCTCGGATTCCATCGAGGGCATCACCCACTCCATCTGCACCCTGGAATTCGAAAACAACCGGGCCCTTTACGACTGGATTCTCGATGAATTGAACGTGTCCTGCCATCCGCAGCAGATTGAATTCGCACGGTTGAATCTGACGTATGCCGTTCTGAGCAAACGCAAACTGATCGAACTGGTTGAAAAAGGGTATGTTACCGGATGGAACGATCCGAGAATGCCCTCCATTTCAGGCATACGCCGCAGAGGCTACCCGCCCGAAGCGCTCCGCAATTTCTGTGAACGAATCGGGGTTGCCCGTCGAGACAGCACGGTGGATATGGCGCTACTGGAACACTGTGTACGGGAATATCTCAATGACAGTGCGCCGCGGGTCATGGCGGTATTGAACCCCATCCGCGTGATCATCGATAATTTCCCGGAAAATGACGTGGAATGGCTGGATGCTCCCTATCATCCGGAAAACCCCCAGATGGGTTCCCGCAAACTTCCCTTTTCCCGAACGCTTTATATCGAAGCGGATGATTTCATGGAAGACCCGCCCAAGAAATTTTATCGTCTGGCACCAGGACGTGAAGTCCGGCTGCGCTATGCCTATTATGTCCGCTGTGAATCAGTGGTCAAAGATGAGAACGGTAAGATACAGGAACTTCACTGCACCTACGATCCCGAAACCCGCGGCGGCGGAGCACCCGACGGCCGTAAGGTCAAAGCTACCCTCCACTGGGTTTCCGCGGATCATGCTATTGGCGCTGAAGTCCGTCTTTACGATCATCTATACACGCGTCCGGATCCGGACGGCGACAAAGCCGGCGCCGATTTCAAGGAATTCATCAACCCCAACTCTTTGGTAAAGTTGACGAATTGCCGTCTTGAGCCGGCCCTGGCCGATGCAGCATCCGGCAGTCAGTATCAGTTCGAACGCCTCGGATATTTCAACGTGGATACGGAAGATTCGAGCCCCGCGTCGCTGGTTTTCAACAGAACCGTCTCGTTAAAAGACGAATGGGCGAAAATCCGCAATAAATAATCACTCAATTGGCTGATTCATTCTCATGGAAAAACAATTCATCATTGACGATATCAAGCTGGGGGAATCCTGGCGGCTGTTCAGAATCATGGGGGAGTTTGTGGATGGCGTGGAGACCCTTCACGATATTGGTCCGGCCATCAATTTTTTCGGTTCTGCACGGGTGCAGTCGGATGATCCGACCTATCAAAAGGCAGAGCTTCTGGCCAGGCGGTTTGCCAAACTCAATTTCGCCATCATTACCGGTGGCGGCGGCGGAATCATGGAGGCCGCCAACAAAGGTGCGGCGGAGGGAGGCGGGGTGTCCGTCGGGCTCAACATCATCCTGCCGCATGAACAAAAGCCCAACAGCTATGCCAACATCACCCAGGAATTCAAATATTTTTTTGTCCGGAAGCTGATGTTTGTCAAATATGCCATGGCTTATCTGATTTTCCCCGGGGGATTCGGCACCCTGGACGAACTTTTCGAAGCGGTCACCCTGATTCAGACAAAGCGGATCAAGCCTTTTCCGGTCATTCTTGTCGGTACGGAGTACTGGGCGGGCTTGATCAAATGGATCAAATCCCATCTGATTCAGGAAAAAATGATTTCACCGGAAGATTTGGATATTATCCAGGTTCTCGATGATCCAGATCAGATCGTGAAAACGATCCAGAAACTGGTCATACTGTAACGGGTAATGCCGATTGATGTGATGAATCGATAAAATCTCTTTCTTCAGCATTCATCGTTTTTCTCGGAATGCCACAGCATTTCGAACCATCGCACCCGCCCACTCGGGGGTTCCGGATGCATGAATATGGGTATAAGTAGCCAATGTGTTTTTGTAGCAAATGCCGTCCCTGCCATTTTGCATGCCGGTTCCCCGCTTCATCGCGAAGACCAATCGACAGTCTGCTGTTTCGTCAAGCGATGACACCCATGAATAGTGAAACTCATGGCCTCGGATTTCCATACCGTTCGGATAGAAGGGATTTGTTCCGTCCACGGTGACCAAGGTATATCCATGCCCTTTTGGTTTCGCACTCAAACCGAATACAATCGGGAGCACGCCAGCCATGGGATAGGCCGTATCCTTCAATACGATTTCCTTTCCCAGATACATGAGTCCTCCACACTCGGCATATATGGGCAAGCCACTTTCCGCCAGTTGCTTGATCTCCTTTCGGAACGTGATATTTTCAGACAGCTCCCGAGCGTGGGTTTCCGGAAATCCGCCGCCAATGTACAGGGCATCCAGCTCCGGGAGATGGTGTTGAGACAGGGGGCTGAGGAAAACCAGCTCTGCACCTTCCAGCGCCAGGGCTTCAATATTTTCGGGATAGTAGAACTGAAACGCCGAATCCCGGATAATGCCGATTTTCGGGTTTGTTGTCTGTGGCGGGCTTTGTGCGGCCACTTGCTGCGACACCGGCACGGTGACAGGACACGCCTGGTGAGCGATGCTCATGAGCCTGTCCATGTCCAGGTTGTCTTTGACAATTCGGATGACGGCATCCACAGACTCGGCCGCCCAGTCATGCTCGAAAGTCGGAACAAGGCCCATGTGTCGTTCGGGGAATTGACTGTCCATCGCTGGAATCGCACCGATCACCGGTATCCCGCAATGATGTTCGATGCTGGTTCTCACGATGCGCTCATGACGGCTGCCAGCCACACGGTTCAATACCACACCTTGAATGGATACTTCGGCATCGAATTGAACGCATCCCATCAGCACAGCAGCCATGGTTCGGGTGGATTTGGTGCAGTCGAGACAAAGGACGACCGGAAGCCCCAAGAGCTTGGCCAGCTCAGCCGTGCTGGTGGATCCGTTAATATCGATCCCGTCATAAAGCCCGCGGTTGCCTTCCACAACGGAAACACCCGATACGGACGCATGACGAATATAGGATTGAACGATTTGTGCAGGAGTGAGAAGAAAGGAATCCAGATTATAGCAGGACCGGCCGGCCGCAAGGGCTAGCCAGCCTGCATCAATATAATCCGGCCCTTTTTTGAAAGGGATGACGGTCTTGCCTTGCTGTTTCCATGCGCCGATAATACCGATTGACAGGATGGTCTTACCTGATCCGCCCCGTAAGGCGGAAATGATCATTCCCGGAGAGTTCACTGGCGGACAATTTTCAGAAACGAGCGAACTTTGATCAGGCTTCGTCTTCAGCAGCAGCCTGTTTTCCGGTACCTTTGAGACCGATCATCGTCGTGCTGCCACTTGACCAGTACTCAAGCGTGCCATCTTTGACCATTTCATTGACAAGATTTTTGACATCCCGGGGTTTTTCTTCTGGGATGACTTCATAAAAGTCTTTCAGATAAAATTTGGATTTTGACTTGGCCTTTTTTGTCAAAAAATCCACAACGGCCTTTTTTCCAGCTTCTTTGTCCATTTGATTGCCTCTTTAGCTGACATATAGAATTTCCGGCCGGAAAATATAGATTCTCCGGCCGGAAATGATTGAGCCTGATTAGAACTTGAACTGGGTGGTATGACGCCAGGTGTAGTAAGCTGGATCCCGGAAGTCATCGATCAAATGATGCGTAAATGGAAGTTCGCATTTTTCGAAGAATCTTTCCCATCCAATCCGTTCCGCCCACTCACCAATGCGTTCATATTTCTTGGCATTGGAAGCATAGACTTCGACGATTTTCTTGATGGTTGAGGTTGTGGTCGGCCACCGGGGCGGTTCATTGGGAATAAACGCAACTACGACTTTCGAGAAAGTCGGTCTGCTGAGGCGGTTGGAAACCTTGCCACCCACCATCAGAACGATACCATCGCCCGCATCGTCGGCCAGCGGCATGGCTGGGCACATCGTGTAGCAGTTTCCGCAGAACATACAGCGTTCGCTTTTCACGGCAACACTGTTGACCGTGGCACCACCGGCCAGTTCGACTTTGGACGGACGAATGGCAGCAGTCGGACAGGCTGCGATGGCCAGCGGAATTTCGCACATTTTGTCGAGATATTCATGATCCAGCATCGGCGGCTTGCGATGAAATCCCAGAATGGCGATATCCGAGCAGTGAACCGCTCCGCACATATTCAGACAGCAGGCCAGAGACACCCGGACGTGGGCCGGCATTCTCATGGATTTGAAGTCGTCGAACAGGACATCCATGGTGGCCTTGACCGGGCCGGAAGCATCGGTGGCCGGCGTATGGCAGTGAATCCATCCCTGGGTGTGAACGATATTGGTGATGCCAGCACCGGTTCCACCGACCGGAAACTTAAAGGAACCGCCTGCGAATTTGCGGCTTTCGAGATCGGCTTTCAGGGCGGCCACTTTGTTCTTGTTGTCAACCATGAACTCGATATTGTTACGGGTGGTGAACCGGACATATCCGTCACAGTGTTTATCTGCGATTTCACAGATTTCGCGGATATGGGTGCAACTCATGAGGCGCGCACCACCGACCCGAACCGTATAGACTTCGTCGCCGGTTTCGGATACATGTACCAAAACACCGGGTTCGAGAATTTCATGATACAGCCACTTCCCTTTGTTGGCTTTGATCACCGGCGGGTAGAATTCATCAAAATGCCGAGGACCGATATCGGTTATTCTGTTTTCCATCGGCTTGTCAGGATTGTAACCTGATGAAATAAATGCCATTGTTGTTACCCCCTATCTCTGATGGTGTTTTCTGAATTCGTTGATATCCCGTTCAAAACCGCCTTCGACTTCTTCTTCTTTCCAGAAGATGTACGGATTGTGGCGCGGTTCCTGAACATGCTGCGGCATGGCTTCGATATTGGTGACTTCAAGCAGTTTCTGGAAGCCCTGACGTTTGATCAATTCACCCAGACGTTCACGGTTCTTGCCTTCTTCCATCCACCAATCCCAGACGCTCTCGATGACTTCCTTGATTTCATCATAGGGCTCTTCGACCTTGATGAACGGAACCAGCAGAGAACCCATCTGTGCACCATCCAGAATAGGCGCCTTGGCGCCGACCAGAATCGACAGACCGGTTTCCTGGCCGATCCGGAGTGCTCTAGGCATGACGTTGATGCAGTGCATACAGCGCGTACATTCCCTGTTGTCGATAACCAGTTTTCCACCATCCATCCACATACACTTCGTCGGACAGAGGTCCAGAACTTCTTTGGCGATATCGAATTTTCCCCAGTCACGGCTGGCATGGGCGCCCGCATTGGGTTTCAGCTCGCCACCGATATAGGCTTGAACGGCTTTCTGGTCGATGCGGATATCGTCTTTCCAGGTGCCGATAAAGGACATATCTGAACGGGCAATCGAGGCAACGCAGCAGTTGGGGCAACCGTCGAATTTGAATTTAAATTTGTACGGAAAAGCAGGCCGATGCAATTCATCCTGATAATCCAGGGTCATGGCATGGCAAAGTGCCTGCGTATCATAGCAGGCATATTCGCAGCGGGAGGAACCGATGCAGTCCGACGGAGTTCGCAGGTTGGAGCCAGAGCCGCCGAGGTCCTGATTCAGATTATGGGTCAGTTCATAAAAAATTTCTTCAAGCTGCGGGGTGGTGGTACCGATGAAGATGATATCACCTGTGGAACCGTGCATATTGGTCAGGCCGCTGCCGCGTCGTTCCCACAGATCGCAGATATCTTTCAGATATGCGGTGGAATAGTATTTGCCGGCAGGTTGAGACACGCGGACGGTATGAAAATGGGCCACGCCGGGATAAGCCTGGGGCTGGTCACAGTATCTTCCAATAACGCCGCCGCCGTAGCCGAAAACGCCGACAATTCCGCCGTGCTTCCAGTGAGTTCTTTTCTGCGCGTACGTCAGTTCCATCAAGCCCAGAACATCTTCGCATACATCTACAGGAATCTGATACTCAATCGTGCTTGCCTGTTTGGCTCTTGTTTCAGCTTCCTGCTTTATGTCGGACACCCAACTCGGCCAAGGGCCGGATTCAAGCTGGTCCAACAATGGGGTTGCATGTTTTGCCATCGTTTACCTCCAGTATGATTGATATTGAAAAACCGTTACCTCAACAGATACAAATTATACCCGCAATCGGGTGATGAAAGCCACCTCCTTTCAATGTGCAAATGTATTTATCGATCGGCATTTATTGAAAGGGATATTTCCCGGATATTTTCAATCAAGGGCAAGGTATAGAATCAATCCCGATATTTGTCAACGAAAAAGGTAATGACGCTTGGGGAATATAGACATTCAGAAAATTCATTTCGCAAGGCAGCAGGGAGGAGATTATACTGTAGTATATCTCCGACCGAAAACGCCGCGTAATTATTTTTCTGAATGTCTATAGCGGTTTTCATTTCAGAAACGCCGTCATGGATTCATATACTTCAGTGGCATGTTGCTGCAAGTGGCGGCGAATAACTGGAATCTCTGGAGCCAGGGGGTGATAGGAATCGGCTGTTGCTTCACAGATTTCAATGAAATCCAATACAGAAAAAGATTTCAGGAATTGTCTGAATCGATGATCCCATCGCGGGATCTTCGATTTCAGTCCGTCCATGAAGCCTTGAACCGTACCGTTCACTGCCAGGGTATCGGCCCACACAATATCGCCCACCCCATCGAGTCGATCCAGGCGGGTGCGTATGGATAGATTGGTCAGGAAAAAGAGCATGGCTTCAAGAAGGGTTGTTTCGTCGCAGTTGGCGTTTTCAAGAAGGGCACCATAATTTCGCACCGTGATGAGTCTGACTTGAAGCGGATCGCCAGAATAACAGACGACAAAATCTCCGGCAGCATGATGCCAGGGATGAATTTGTTCGAATGTCTCCGGATTATAGCAGCAGGTTATAATTTTTGCGATCTCTTGATACAGAAACTCCGTCTCTGCATCCGTCAGATATCGGGGGGGGTGATCGGCGTGCCACACCCGGATTCTGACTTGATCAGATATCGGGTGGCGGGAAAGATGGAATTCATGGAAGTCGTCGAACCATTCTGCCAGAAACATTTTTACTTCAAAACCACTGGGCATCGTAATTGCGCCATAAGCATAGACCACTGGCACATAATGGCTGGAGTGAATCGATGCCAAATGGTTCAGCAGGTTGAATTCCCTTTCAATGGCATATTTACCAAATGTCGATACGGCAACGTTGACAACGAATGCGCAGGAATGGTTTTTCACCAGCACATCAACCCGGCAGGGATGATAAAATTGGCCGTGTTTAACGAGAAAGATATCGATACCTTCGATATCTTCCACCAAACAAGGTCTGCTGCCGGCGGCACGAATGGCTGCAGTGAGCACCTGACATTGCCGGTCTTCGAGAAAATGCCGGACCGCGGTAAAATAATCTCCATAAGTCGGACCGGCCGGATTGGCGAAGTCATCGGCCTGTGGATTTCGGGAAAGCGGGATCGAGGCGTTCCAGAGATCGCCGTCTTCTGTAACAGGATCGGATCGATCCGCCAAAAAATATTTGAATGAAACGGGTGCAGATGTCGGCGGCGGCGATTCCAGTCTCTGCAGGAACTGCCGATCCGGAGGCATCATGATGGGTTTTTACGGAACGGATCGAGCTCGTTTCGGATTTCCATCGCGACATCGTATCCCAGGGCAACGGCCTTATCGCAGTGCGTGATGGCCAAATCCTTATTGCCATTTTCCAGATAGGCGATAGCCAGGTTGTTGTGAACCACGGCAAAATCGGGTTCCAGCACCAGCGCTTTCAAATTGGTTTCGATGCACTTATCGATCATCCCCTTCATGAGATAGGCATTGGCGAGGGTCGCGAATGCTTGAATATAACGAAAATTGAAATGCGTGGCCTTTTCCAGTGCCGTGATGGCCTCATCGATGTTTCCCCGCTGCAGTTCCACAAAACCGATGTTTCCATATCCTTCTGAGAAGCCCGGACGGGCTTTGACAGCAGCTTTGTTATATGCCAGACACCCTTCCATGTCTCCCCGATTCAGGCAAATACCGCCCAGTTGAACATAGCCCTCGGCAAGTCCCGGACTGCATTCAACGGCGATTTTCAGCTCTGTCTCGGCCTCTTCGAATTTTCGCTGACCCAGCAGCGCAACGGCCAGATTGTAATGCGAGTTGCCGCATTCCGGATTTTGGGCAATGGCCATCCGTTGCCTTTCAATGAATTCTTCAACATTTTTTGCTTTTTCCATACAGGATATCCCTTTCGGTATCGATAATTCGGATCTGGTCACGCCAAATGGACTGGAGCCCCTGACGGTTTTCGATCAGAACGCCATCGTCGTTTGAGAGCTGATAACATAGCGAAATTGTTATTTTCTGAATGTTTAAAACAGCCCTCATGGCTATCAAATAAAAAAGGAACAGCAAAGATGCCGTTCCTTTTTCGTTTGAATCTGGATGCGCCGTTAAATGGCTGTTTATCGTTTGGAGAACTGGTATCGAGCGCGGGCGCCACGCTGACCGTATTTTTTCCGTTCTTTGACTCTGGGATCACGCGTGACAAAACCGGCTTTTTTCAACGACGGCCTGAGATCCGGATCGACCAGCATCAGAGCACGGGTGATCCCGTGACGAATGGCACCGGCCTGACCATTGATGCCGCCTCCCAGAACCCGAATCATTACATCATAAGACCCAAGGTTATTTGTCAGAATCAGCGGTTGTACGACCATCGCTCTGGCTGCGGCGACGGAGAAGTAATCTTCGACCGGCTTGTCGTTCACCATGATGACGCCCTTTCCGGGTTTCAGCCATGTTCTGGCAATGGCACTTTTTCTTCTGCCGGTTGCGTAGTAAACGTTTTCTTTATCCATTTTTTCCCCGATATGATATGCAGATTATATTGATATTGTCAGCGGTTCAGGCTGCTGGGCTTCATGTGGATGTTTGTCTCCAGCATACACTTTCAACTTGCTGAGCATTTTTCCACCCAGACTGTTTTTGGGCAGCATGCCTTTTACAGCGATACGGATGATATCTTCCGGCTTCTTCTGCAGCAGCTTTTGCGCTGTAATAGATTTCAGCCCCCCGGTATATCCGCTATGGCGGTAATAGGTTTTCTGAGTCCATTTTCGGCCGGTCAGATTGATTTTGTCGGCATTGATGACCACGATCCAATCTCCCATATCGGTATGGGGGGTGAACAGTGGATTGCATTTTCCTCTCAGACGGGCGGCAATGGATGACGCCAGCCTTCCCAGCACGGCTTCCCTGGCATCGACGATATACCATTTGCCTGGATTGTCTGAATCTTTAGCACTGTAGGTGTATTTCTTCACGGTTATCTCCTGATTTAATAATCTAAACTTGATATATTTATTGTATTGTATCTGATCTGTCAATACAAATATTGATTGTCATGTCACTTTTCATGAGATGATTCCACATCCAGCTTACCCGTTTTCAGTACGATCGACAAAGAATCGAAAGCTGGTTTTGCGCGGCAGAAACAGTTGCTGAAAAGACACCCGCGGCACCAGTGCCGGAATCACATTGATCATGGACGCCAGCAGTGCTGCCCCATAAGGCAGCGACTGCATGAGCATCACACCGATCCAGAGCATGATTTCCGGGTTGTCGGTTCCGTGCCTGGCGATAATCGCGGCCGAAGACAGGCAGAATGTCAAGAATATCAGCGCTTCTTCCCATGCCATCAGCACACCCCGGATCACAGCCCGCTGATTCTCACATTTCGGTGTGCGCATAAATGGTTTGTCTTTAGAAATCAGTCCGGAAAGAATGGCCTTGCCGATGGTGTGACTTAAAGACATACCGGCGATGGCCGCACCGATCCGCTGTTTGAGCGTGCAATCGACTCGGACTTTATAGAGCCAGAAGAAATGGAGCAGCCGGAACCCAACGACGCCTAACGCCGGAAGCAGCAGCAGGTAGAGCGGTTGACCGAAATACCGGGGAAGAACGATGACCCCGGCCACCCAAAAGAGTGTCGCCCAGGTGATCAGAACATTCAGGGCATCTCCGAACCACGGAAGCCAGCCGGTGGCAAAATGATATTTCTGACCCAGGGTCAAACCGGATTCGTCATTCCAGGGCAGAAACGATTTCCAGTGGCGCCGAATGATCTGCACCGCTCCATAAGCCCATCGAAACCGTTGTTTTTTGTATCCGGCAAAGGAGTCAGGCGTCAGACCGTGACCGAAACTTTCACTGACATAGACGGATTCATATCCGGCATTCATCAGCCGAAGCCCCAACTCGGAATCCTCACAGATACACCACTCGGCCCAATTGCCGACTTCTAATAGCGCCTGCTTGCGGATCAGTGTCATGGTGCCGTGCTGGATGATGGCATCCCGTTCGTTTCGATGAACCATCCCAATCTGGAAGAACCCGTGATATTCGAAATTGCACATTTCCTTGAAAAGACTGTCGTTCCATTCACGATGATCCTGCGGCGCTTGAACAAATCCCACTTTCGGTTTATCGAAATACGGAATCAGGGATTTCAGCCAATCCGGACGGACGATGTAATCACTATCAACGATGCCGACAATCTCGGCATCCGGAGCCGTAACGCTCAAACCGAAATTGAGTGCCCCCGCCTTGAATCCGGGCCATTTCCCCAGATGGAAAAACCGAAATTTCGAACCGAGTTTTTCGCAATAGTTCCGCACCGGTTCCCAGACTTCCGGATCCACCGTATTGTTGTCGATCACCAGCACTTCATAATTGGGGTAGTCGAGCCGGTTCAAACCGTCGAGGGTCTTGGCGACCATATCGGGCGGTTCGTTATAAATGGCGAGGTGGAGCGATACCTTGGGGAATTTTCTGCCGCTTTCAGGAATCAACGGAGCAAACACCCGCTTCAGCCCGGCCGGCCAGAGCATTTCGGCCATCTCGAATCCATTGATCAGCACGACGGCCAGCAGCCCGACCTGCAACGGCAGCAACATCCCCCAGATCAGGGTTTCGTACGGCAGCAGCTCGTGTATCCATGGGGTGGAGACAATCCACACGACCGTGGAGATGCTCAGTTGAATGACCATGGCGAAAAAGAGCTGCCCCTTGAAAGGCTGATCCTCTCTTTTCCGCAGATAGAGGGAAACAGGAATGATGGAGAGCAGAATGGATATCGCCAGCGGCAGGGGGAAAGGCGAGACTTCTTTCACCGGACCTTCCATGGGGATTTTCAGAGTGCGATCTTTATCGAAAAGACCCCAATGGGCTCCCATTACCCCTTCCAGATCCACCTTCCAGGGCTGATCGAAAGCTTCCATTATGAAATAATCGATTTTGAGTTCTGCTGCCCGATTCATAAACGCACGCAAAAAGTAGGCTTCGTTGGCCGTACTGGGCTTGGCGGGCCCCCGCCGTTCACCGTGGCTGGGCCAGCCGACTTCCGCCAGCAGAACATGTTTGTCGGGATACGCCTGTTGAACCTGCCGATACCGATCCACAACCCAGTTCAGAGAATGTTCCAGCGGAATTTTTTCCCAGTAAGGAAGAATATGGATGGCAATGTAATCCACATTCCGCGCCAGTTCGGGATTGTTGATCCATACATCCCAGGGTTCTGCGGTGCTGACCGGGCAGGGCACCTGTTCGCGGACCCGGCGGATATATTCGATGAGCTGTTTGACCGTGAGATCGCCGCGAAGCACTGATTCGTTTCCGACAATGACCCGCGGAATCGTTGTGGTATAGGTGCGGGCGTTTCGAATCAGACTGCGGATTTCTCTTTCATTTTTTTCCTTGTTCTGATCGAGCCAGGCACCCGCCGTGACACTCAAACCGTATCGGACCGCCATTCCAGGAATGTTCTCGAACCCATCCAGAGAAGAATAACTGCGCACACTTCGGGTGACCCCACGAACCATTTTCAGATCTCCGTCAATCTGATCCGGAAACGGATAAACGTTCTCCATGGGGTTCTGCCCTTTGTGATAGGGACTGAAAGAAACCCCTTCAATTTTGTCTGTCCAGGAAGAAACCAGCGGTGCCGGACGGTTGAACGCCAGCCAGATGGCCACGTTAGCCAAAACAACAAGAGACAGTATTTTTATCTTTGACATCGATTTCACCATGTTATGACAACATCTCCTTCAGCAGCAAAGAAAACATTTATGCATCGACCCTGTACTTTCCCCTGCCAAAATGCCATTTTATAAACAGGGTATTTTATTGCATCAAAATGGCGGAGTCAAGAATTCTGTAATTGCTTGTATCCAGCCGCGATAGGCAGGGCATCGGATGAACCGGTGATTGACCGGTTGGATGGTTTCGGCTATGATAAGTTGAATTATCGAACGATTCTTTTTTTCTTGCAGAATTCAACCGAATGTTATTTTTATGAAATATTATCGCTACGCCATTATTTTTCTTTCGCTGACTCTGTTGATGTCATGTACATCCAGAAGAATTATTTACACAGCCCCCCTTCCGCAGCCGGGTAAACTCCCGCCGACTGCTGCCGTCAGTCCGGCCGATGAACTCTTTGCTTCTGCTGAAAAATCGTATCTGGCAAAAAGTTATTCCGAGGCCTTGAGCGCTTATCTGAAATATCTATCTTCCTTCCCCGAAGGCTCCCGAACGGCCGATGCGCTGCTCAGAACCGCAGACCTATATATGATATCCAACAATCCCGGCCAGGCGCTTCCTTATTATCAGCGGATTATCGCCCGGTATCCCCGCAGCCAATCGGTCGAAGCGGCCGAACTTGGCATACTGAAAGTATTTTTTGCCATCGGTGAATATCAGAAAGTCATCGCACAGGGGCAGGCTTTTCTCAAAAAGAACCGATCCGCCGATGTCACGTGCACAGGCATGGAAATCCTTGGCGATGCTTTCTTCCGGGCCGGACTGCCTGCCAAAGCTGCGGACACATACGCCCGCACACTCGACATATCGCTTCCAACCGATTCGGAACGCATTGCACAAAAGCTGAAAGATGCGGTATCGAAACTCTCGGCATCCGAGGTTCTCGCTTTGTTGAAACGCCCGGCATCACCTGATACCCAATCCAGAATGCTGCTGATGGCTGGGCAGAACGCTCTGGAATCGGGTCAGCTGGAAGCCGCATCCAGCATCCTGTCCGCATTGATCGAACAATATCCCGACCAGGAAGCAGCCCATCAGGCCATGGAGATGCTGCAAAATATCAAAGCGGAATCCGCCTACCAGAATCACTTGATCGGCTGTCTGCTTCCCCTGACCGGAACCTATGAAGCGTACGGCAAAAAAGCGTTGAAAGGAATCGAGCTGGCAAAGACTCAGTTTGCACTGCTCCATCCGGATCTGCCCTTGACCATTCACATTCAAGACACGGAATCCGACCCTCAGAAAACCATCACAGCCGTCAAAGATATGGCCGATGCCGGAGTCGCGACCATCATCGGACCGGTGGCCACGGCCGATATTGCAGCGGCCGAAGCGCAAAAATATGGAATTCCCATCATTACGCTGACCCAGAAAGACCAGATCACCAAAATCGGCGCCTCCGTTTTCCGAAATTTCATGACACCGGGCGCCCAGACGGCGGCATTGGTCTCTTTTGCATCACGGAACCTCGGTCTGAGCCGTTTTGCCATTCTCTACCCCGATGAGCCTTATGGCATCAATTTCATGAACCTTTTCAAGGAACAGGCCGAAATGGCAGGCTGCCGCATCGTTTCCATGCAGGTTTACGACCCCGCACAAACCGATTTCCGCGAAACCTTACAGAAACTGTCCGGCCGATATCAGCCGGTGGCCGATGATATCAAACCACCCAAGGGCGGAGTGAATCCGGAGCCGGCACTCATGGCAACCGATGGGAATCCTGCATCCAGTGAAGAATTCGAAGCCCTTTTCATTCCGGATTCGCCTCAAAAAGCCGCGGTGATTGTTCCGCAACTGGCTTTTGGCAAACTGCGTCCGGCATATCTGCTGGGAACCAATCTGTGGCATTCTCCCAAACTCATCACCATGGGCGGCCCATCCATTCAGGGCAGCATTCTGCCCGAAGGTTTTTTTGCCGAAAGCCCAGTGGAATCTGTGCAGCAGTTCGTCAAGGCATTTCAGAACGCGTACAGGGAAATTCCCGGATATATCGAGGCCGTTTCATTCGATACGGCCATGATGATGCTTCAGATCATCAGCAGCCCCGACATTCATTTCCGCAGTTCGATTCAGAAAGAACTGCTCAGACCCGAAGGCTTTTCGGGCGTTACGGGAAAATTTCATTTCAACGCGGACCGGGAAGTCCTGAAACATCTGATTATGCTTCAAATCAAGGGCGAGCAGTTTGTTGAAATCACACCGCCATAAGACCGAACGCATGTTATTCATAAATCCAGCCGCGCTGGGTTATTTCGGCATCACAACCGGGCTGTTTTTATTCGCCCTGCCTTATGCACTGCTCTATACCCGAGTGACCGGACGTCACCGAAACACCCTGTTGCA
>CAZBUL010000011.1:19689-33146 GCA_964495045.1 uncultured Desulfobacterales bacterium
TCCCGATCTGCTGGTCTGCCTGGAAACGGAATTATGGCCGAACTGGCTGATGACGGCTCACCGAATGGGCATCAAGACAGCCATCGTCAACGGACGAATTTCCGAAAAGTCAGGCAGACGGTATATGAAAATCCGCCCCCTGATGCGTGAGACGCTGAAAAACATGAATGCTTTCAGTATGATTCATGACCAGGATGCCCAACGGATTCGGGAGATCGGCGCCCCGCCGGAGCGGATATGGGTGAACGGCAATGCCAAATACGATCTGACGATGGAGACGGCCGGCTGCGGGATTCAGGCAGAAATGCGAAAACGGTTCGGCATCAGCGGGAAGGAACCGGTTTTTCTGGCAGGCAGTACCCGGCATTCCGAAGAAGCCATCGTCCTGGACGCCTATCGGCAGATACTTCGAGACGCGCCGGACACCATTTTGATCCTGGCACCCCGGCACATCGAACGTACCCCGATCATCGAAGAAATGATCATGGCCCGAGGTCTGAGCTGCCAACGCCGAACCCGTCTTGGAAGAAACAGCGGCGACAGCCCCCCCCCCATCATCATCCTCGACACCATGGGGGAACTTCGGGATGCTTACAGTATCGCCACTGTCGTTTTCTGCGGGGGGAGCCTGGTACCGCTTGGCGGCCAGAACATTCTCGAGCCGGCAGCATGGGCCAAACCCGTTTTATACGGCCCATACATGGATGATTTTTTGGATGCCAGGCACCTGTTGGAAAGTACAGGCGGGGGCATCGAAGTGAATGACGCAAACGACCTGGCCGAGAAAGCGATTTTTCTGATCACCCGGCCGGATCAAGCTGAAAAAATCGGCAGGGCGGCGCGTCAGGCCGTCGAAATGAACCAAGGCGCAGCCCAAAAACATGCCGATGTCATTTTCCGCCTGTTGGATGGTTAATTAATCAGCGATCCCTGGCCTGTCGATTCGAGAACACTGCGCCACAATTTGCCATTTGTATCCACCTGCTTCCGCTTATCGGCCGAAGCGCTCATGGGGATATGAACAAAATGGTTATTCCAATGGCCGATCAGCAGCCGGGTTTTTCCCGCCAGGCCGGCATGAACGGCATCCCGCCCCAGAACACTGCAAAAGGCATGGTCGTTGGCATTGGCCGGGAGACTGCGGATGATGTAGCTCGGATCGATATATTTCAGGGAAATTTCCACTTTTTTGGCAGAGAAATATCCCTGGATCGCTTCTTTCAGATACAATCCGATATCGTTCAGTTTGATGTTTCCGGACTGATCCTGGCCCGGATTTTCGTCAATAAAAAATTTCTGTCCGGCCCCTTCCGCAACCACAATCACCGCATGCTTCCGATCATGCAGGCGTTTTTCCAGCGCTGTTAGCAGTCCCCTCGGGCCGTCTATATCGAAATCCACTTCCGGGATCAGTACAAAATTGACATCCTGCTGCGCCAGAACAACGGTGGATGCAATAAAACCAGAATACCGGCCCATCAGTTTGATCAGGCCGATCCCGTTGGGATACCCTTCCGCCTCACTGTGAGCCGCCTTGATAGCCAACGTCGCAATATCCACGGCCGTATCGAACCCAAAAGAACGGGACACCAGAAAGATGTCGTTATCGATGGTTTTCGGGATACCCACGACGCTGATCTTCAACCCTCTTTCGGTAATGCAGTCGGCGATCTTGGTTGCGGCTTTCAACGTACCATCGCCGCCGATCATAAACAGTACGCCGATATGCATGCGTTCAAGACAATCCACGATTTCATCGAGGGGCTGAGGCCCGCGGGAGGAGCCCAGAATCGATCCTCCGCGGTCGAGAATTCCGGAAACGGTTGCGGGCGTGAGCGGCATCACATCATGACCATACTTGGGGATAAAGCCCTGCAGCCCATAGCGTATGCCGTAAATATTGGTGACACCATAACCATAATACAGCCCCAAAACGATGGATCGAATGATGTCGTTCAGACCGGGACACAACCCGCCGCAGGTAACCAGCGCACAGCGGACTTTGCTCGGGTCAAAATAAATTTTTTCCCGAGGACCTGCGATTTCAAAAGCCGGTGTCCGTCTTCCCTCTTGAATAGCAGACTTTATATGGCCGAGATTGACATCGATCATCACCTGATCGGCATCTGATATGAAAACGTTGGTCTCTTCCCGATTCTTGATGGGAGAGGGAACTTTTCTTTCTCCCAAGGTCGGTATAACAGTATCTATACTTTCGTAATCCATATTCCTCCCAAAAACTATTACCAGAAGCCAACAACATTAGGGGTTGTGTGTAATCCGCATCAATGGCCGTTGAATTTAAACTCTCCTTTTCCGAGAATGTCATGAAGATGCAGCACGCCCTGAATTTTTTTCTGCCCGTCCACGATCGGCAGTACGGTAATCTGATGTTTTTCCATGAGATTCAGGGCATCACATGCCAGAGAATCCGGAAACAAGACCCGTGGATGACAGGTCATGACATCATCCACCATCAGATCGAATACGGGCCGTTTTCCAGCGATCAGCCTTCGGATATCGCCATCGGTGATAATTCCGGCCAATGTCATATCCGGCACTGCCACCAATGCCGCGCCGATTTCCAGTCGATTGATTTCCCGGACAGCATCTTCCATGGCGGTGCCAACAAAAACCAAAGGAACTTGGATATCTTTCAACATGATATCTTTCACCCGGCTGGACAGTCGCTGCCCCAGATTTCCACCGGGATGCACCCGCCTGAAATCGGATGTTTTGAAATGCTTCCGGTTGATCAGCACAACAGCCAGGGCATCCCCCATGGCCAGCAGTGCCGTTGTGCTGGCAGTCGGCGCCAAACCGAGCGGACAGGCTTCTCTTGCGACGCTGACATCGATCACGATATCGCTGTGTTCGGCAAGGGTTGAACGAAGATTGCCGGTAAAAGCGATGATGCGGCATCCGATTTTTCGGATACTGGGCATCAACATATTGAGTTCATCCGTTTCCCCACTGTTGGAAAGGGCCAAAAACACATCATCTGGACTGACCATCCCCAGATCACCGTGCATGGCCTCGACCGGATGCAGAAACAACGAGCGGGTGCCGGTGCTGTTCAGTGTCGCCACGATTTTTCTGCCGACAATTCCTGATTTTCCAATTCCACTGACAATCAACCTGCCGCTGGCACTGCAAACGACTTCGACCATTTCTTCAAAACACCGGTCAATCCGGTCGATAAGCTGCAATATGCCATCCGCCTCGATTTTCAGAACTTCCACAGCCTGTTCAATGCTTGAAGTCATTCACGATTTCCTTGAAACCGGACGCGTGCCATCATGAAGATCATGGCCAATTATACGATAAAAAATGTTTTTTCACGCCGTACTGTCTATAAGCATGATTTCATCATATTATGAAAAGAAATACAAGATCAAGGTGGATTTCAGTGCTCACCCTACCGGCCATTCTCTGGTTTTCACGAAATTGCACACCCCATCACAAATCTCGAAGCCTTCGAATATCAGGGAATTTATTGACAAATAATCGCATGAAAAATATAGTTAGCAATTCGATTTATGAACAATTTGCCAATGGCATTACCGATTTCAGTCAACGGATGATTGATGGTTCTATTAACCGGTATATTTCCGTTGAAATATCATGTGACCGAGTGAGGAATGAGAATGCTCAATTTAATGCGAAAAAATGCAGGAACCTGGTTAATCAAAATTCTTTTAGGCGCCATCGTTATCGTGTTCGTTTTCTGGGGGGTCGGCAGTTTTCGTGATCAGGGAGTCGGACGGGTCGCGATGGTCAACGAAGAGCCGATCATGGTTGAAGAATACAACGATACATACAATCGCATGCTCGAACAGATCAAACAGCGATACGGCAATCGTCTGAACGATGAAATGCTCAAGATGCTTCAGATCAAGAAACAAACCATGGACCAACTGATCGAAAAAAGGCTGCTGCTGGCTGAAGCCAAACGTCTCAATTTCAGTGTGAGCGATGACGAGCTGGCTGCTACGATCAGTTCCATTCCGGCGTTTCAGGAAAACGGCATGTTCGACAGCCGCAGATACCGTGCCGTATTGACCCAAAACCGCTTGACACCTGAAATTTTTGAAGCCAGGCAGCGGGAATACGTTTTGATGGATAAAATCAGAACCTTTGTCACCGACAGCGTCAAAGTATCCGATACCGAAGTGGAAGACTCGTATCAATGGAAAAATGCACAGATCAAAATCGATTACGTTCTATATGACCCATCCGTCGTCACAGACATTCGGCTATCCGACGACGAACTGAAGACATATTTCGAATCCCACAAAAACAACTACCAGATCGAGGCCAAGCGGAAAGCGGCCTATCTGCAATTCACTCCGGAAATGTATCTTGCCAAAATAACTGTTCCCGATGCGGAAGCGAAAGACTATTTTGAATCCCACCCCGGTGAATTCGATACACAGAAAACCGTCGAGGCCAGCCATGTTCTGATCAAGGTCGATCAGAATGCCGCACCCGAAATCGTCGAGAAAGCCAGAGAAAAGGCGATGGATGTTTTCAAGCAGGCAAAGGCGGGCAAGAATTTCGCCGATCTGGCCAAACAATACTCTGATGATCCCGGCGGCAAAACCGGTGGTAACTTGGGTGCTTTCAAACGGGATGCCATGGTCGAACCCTTCGGTGAAAAAGCGTTTTCCATGTCTCCCGGTGAAATCAGTGAACCCATACGCACCCAGTTCGGATGGCATATCATCAAACTCGAAAAGATCAATGATGCCGCTATCCTGACCGTTGAACAGGCAACGCCGAAAATCATCCAGAAACTCAGTGACGAAAAAGCCAAAAATCTGGCCTATGAAGAAGCATTGTCCGCCTACAACACCGCCCTGAATGCCGAAAACCTTGCAAAGACGACCGAGGCGTTGAATCTGCCGCTCGTCACCACAGAGCCATTCGGCCGAAGCGGCCCGACAGGCGTTAAAAACCCGGCTCAATTCGCTTCAGCGGCTTTCGAACTGGCACCCGACACCATCAGTGATATTATCGATTCACAGGGCACCTATTATATCCTTCAAGTGGTTGAAGACATTCCGGAAACCATTCCCGAATTCGCGCAGGTCACCGACAAGGTGCGGGCCGACCTCACGAAGGAAAAACAGGATGAACAGGCATTGAAGGAAGCCAAGCAGTGCCTCGCTGATTTAAAAAGCGGCAAATCATTGAAAGATTTTCAAGGGAAAAAAACCATCAAAACAGGAACCACCGATTTTTTCAAACGCGGGGACCGGATACCGGATATCGGCTTCGAGCGCGAGATATCCTCCGCCGCTTTTGGTCTGTCTTCTGAAAAGAAATATCCCGACGAACCCATCAAAGGTCAGAAAGGATATTATGTCATCGTGTTTGCGGAGAGAAAAGCCGCCGATCCGTCCGGTCTGGCTCCGGAAAAAGATCAGATATCCGAAATGCTGGTTACCCAGAAGCAGCGCCGCGTATATGAAGATATGTTGACCTCCCTTAGAAACGCCAGTAAAATCGTCGTTGAGGATGGATATATGTAATCCGTAGAATTTTTCCTACCCCGTCCCCCCCTTCCCAGGGGGGACTTGACTGAATTACAAGATGGGTGCTGGGGAATTCTGAAATTACAGTTTGAGAACGGTCGAAATCTATGAGGAAAACGACAGAAGAAACCTGCCTTTTTCCCGCTGATTGTGGAAGGATGACACGTTATGCCGAATCGACAGGGTCAGGTTCCTCCGTCGTCGTTTGATTCCAAGAAATGTCCGTATTGCGAAAATCACCTGTCTGTGGAAGACCGTTTTTGCTTCGCATGCAACAAGCGGGTGGGAAAACTGAATAAAAAAACCGGTATGGCCGAACATCCCGTAGCCGCAGCATCGTATATCATTTGTCTTCTATCGTGGGCGTCATTTATTTTTTATTTGTGGTGGGCTTTCTTCAGATAGCGTAGGCACTTTTTTTCAGCCGATCGTCTTTTTTACGATTCCGAGCAGTTTCTCCGGATCGAACGGTTTTTTGACGAATGCCACCGCATCTTTCACCGCATGCCCCCCCGAAAGCCCGCTGATCACAATGATGGGAATTTTCTTCAGATTCTCGTCTTTCGAAAGCTTCCGGTAAAACCGTGACCCCCATTCCTGAGGCATTTCGAGATCCAGGGTAATCAAATCCGGATGTGCCGTCTGCACCGCTTCCAATGCCTGAACGCCATCAGAAGCGGTGCAGGTATCATAGCCGCTGTCTGAAAACAGCGTTACCAGATATTTGACAATCAAGGGATCATCATCGATGATCATTATTTTTTTCGCCATATCTCCTCTCCCATCTACCGGCCTTCTCTCGGATGACACTGCCCGCACATCACCGGCCCTTTTCCAGATTTCTCATGACACCCGCGGCAATTGAGATGAAACGCCTTTCTCAGCGAAGGCGTGCTTGCGGATTCCGAAAGACCATGACAGTCCGCGCACTGTTTATCTTCTGAAGATTCATCTTCGAGTTTTTTTCCGTCTTTCATCACATGATGACATTCATTGCAGGCGGTGATCGCCGCTTTTTCATTGTGCGATTCATGCCGAAACACAGCACGGGTGCGTTCGGATTTTTCAAAAACCCGATTGTCCACAGACGTCATGTTTTCCTGAGCGCAGACAATGCCCCATATACACAGGGGAACCAGTACAGAAACAAGCAGGAAGACCACCTGTCTATTCATTTTCTGACCGCTCCTTTCACGCATTACGGTTTTTCCATGACCTCATACAGAATATCCCCAAGAAATTTGATTTGCAGATCGAGTCCATAATGATGATTGATGTCTTCAAGGCCGCTATGACAGTTATGACAGGGTGCGATCAGAACTTTTGCTCCCCTGGCTTTGACGGCAAAAAGCTGTTCCGCCTTGATGCGGTTGCCGTCGATCCGCGCCATTTTAAAAGGAGGTCCACAATTGATCACGCCGCCGCCGGCACAGCAACAATAATTGTGTTCCCGATTCGGATGCATTTCGATCAGGGTTTCGCATATTGCGTGCACCACATACCGGGCTTTTTCGTGAAGCCCCCGGCCTCTGACAACATTGCAGGGATCATGAAATGTCACCGGTTCCGCATATTTCCGGGCAATCCGGATCCGGCCCTCCCGGATCATGTCATAATAGAACTCGATGGCATGTGTGACAGGAATCGGCGGCATTTTCCATCCGAGCCACCGGTTGCCCATATCGTAAACCGACCGAAAAGCATGTCCGCATTCACCCATCACGATCTTTTTGACTTTCAGGCGGGCCGCCGTTTCAAAATGCAGCCGCTTGAGCCGGCCCATGAGTTCGCTGTCGCCGGTAAACATGGCCATATCGCTGTTGTCCCAGCCGGGAGTGGCCGGCATGGTCCAGTTGACGCCCGCGGTATTCATGATGATGGCCGCCTGATAGATGAGCTGCGCCTGGAACTTGGGTTCGGGCCCGATCACCGAATACATGATGTCCGCCCCTTCTTTCTCCAGGGGAATGCGAAGGGTCGGCATTTCGCTTCGGGCTTCATCCTCCTGCCATTGCAACGTATCCGGCCATTCGTCTTCCTTGACCCACATCTGGTTCATACTTACGGAATGGCTGTGCGAAGTGGCCTGAATATACTGGGGTGTCAGCCCCAGAAGATGGGTGATGCGCCGAACCAGAGCCATCAGATAAGCCACATCGATGCCAAATGGGCAATACATAGCACACCGTTTGCATAAATTGCACTGGGTGGCGGCAATGACGACCGCCTGGCGCATAAACGCCTTATCGACTTTTCCTTTTTTTCGAATCATTTCCCACAAGGTCTGCTTGACCTTGCCGGCCGGCGAATAACGGGGATCCTTGTCGTGGGAAATATAATAATGGCAGCCTTCGGAACACAGCCCGCAGTGAACGCAGGTATCCACATAGACCTTGAGACGGGCACCCGCTTCCGTATTCAATACGCGGAGAATGGTCTGTTCGATCCGCTCCTCGGTGAGCCTTTCCAGCCCGGTTTCAATTCCCTCATCCGACGTGTTTTCTACGACTGGGTTCACTGGTTCATTCATATTCATCGTGTCTCCTCGCTGCGCTGAAGCCCCGGCGCATTACCAGTCTCTGGCATGTCGTACATTTCCAAATTCCGATCCCATATAGGCCCGGGTAAATGGTGAAAACAGCATGTGGCTCAGTCGGGTAAAGGGGATGGCTATCAGTAGAATGTCGCCCGACAAAACATGAAACACCATGAAGAGCGGATAATCGATCCATTGATGATATGCGACAAACCCGGTGATAAACGGAACGGCGATCATCGCAAGAATCACATAGTCCGATGGGGTGGTCAGATACCGCACTTCCGGCAGTTTCATCCGCCGCACCCAGAAAAATACACAGCAACCAATCACGACCAGGGTCATGATGTCGGAGAGGGTGTCGGGCAGACTCCACCATCGGAGATTCCAGTATTCATCCCACAGGACGGAATGGGACAGCAGAAAAACGGGCGTTATCAGCAAACAGATATGAAATGTGAAGGTTACCAGCGTCAGGATGGGATGTTTTTGCATATTGACCGTTGCAAAAGGGATGATCCAGTGAAAAATGGAGCGCAGGCTGTATTTCCAGCTCATGAATGAAAAAATGAACCTTTCCTTGCGATGAACGAGAACGAGCATCTGAACCACACGATACAGGCTGCCGCCGACAAAGACCGTAAACGCCAGCCTTGCCAGAGGGCCGCTCACGAATTGATATATGTCGTGCATCGTTATTCTCCTTTTGTCATCCGAATTCACCGACCGGAATGACCCGGCGGAAATACACACCGTCTTCGATGGTTCGTACAAGAAGCCGGGTTCCATCCGGACTGAAACATGGGTTCCATGCGGCGTCACACTCTTTCGACCACACGCGGCCGTTCAGCGCAATCGAATATCTGCCGTTGCGCTCGACCTTGGCAGCCACATGCAAACCATCCGGGCTGAAAACCGGTTTCCAGACCATGTCGAATGTGTCATTCCAGGCTGTTCCCTGAACGGCCATTCCCCATCGTTCGTTGTCTTTGACCACCGCGGCGGTTTTTCGGCTGTCGGGGCTGAAAGTGAGATCTGTGATTAAATCACTGAACATATACTTCCATGATCTGTCATCCACAGCCACGCTCCATTTTCCAAACCCCGTTGCAACAATTGCGGCCAGATGATTGCCATCCGGACTGAACTGCGGCTGCCAGAGTTGATCGAAGGCCGTATTCCACAGCAACTGGCCGTCTTCGGCCAGATACCATTTCCCTTTCATTCGGACTGGCGCGACAACCGTTCCGCGAGTCGGATGGAAAACCGGCTCCCACACGCCCCCAAACGATTTCTCCCAGGGAATGCCGTTGACAGCGATGGTATAATCATACAGGGTCAGCCGGACTTCAGCGGCAAGATCCCCTTTTAAGCTCATGGCCTTGTTCCAGACATTGACGAAGGGCCGATCCCAGACCGTACCATCTACAGCCGCGGACATCGTCCCCTGCTGGAATTTATGGATTTCGACCTCTCCGGCCGAAATCACTTCGACCGATGCCGCCGTATGATTTCCATCCGGACTCAGAATCGGATTGGTAAGATTTCCGTAGGTTTCATCCCAGGGAACGTCGTTCAGCACCATTCCATACCGCCGATCCTGCTGAAAACATGCGGCAATGCATCGACCGTCTCTGCTGAAGATCGGATTCCACACATAACCGAATCGATTTTCCCAGGGAAATCCGTCCACCGCCAGCGTCCATTCTCCGCCATCCATAACCAGCGCTGTCAACCGTCCATCGGGAGTAAAGCGGAGATGCCAAATTTTTTCAAAAGGATTTTCCCAGGTCTCACCGTTGACACAAACCGTGAATTCCCCCTCGGCGGTGTTGACAATGGCGGCAACCCGCTCTCCGTCATCACTGGCATAGAACTCCTCGACCCATTCGAATTGACTGTTCCACGTTCCGACAGGGATGGATTTTTCCGGAGTTTGCCAGTTCCACGAAATAATGTCTGCCATGAAACCTCCCCTTGTAATATTTTCGTCATTCACATCAAGATAATATCGGCATCATATAGACTTTCAAAAAATTCATTTCGCAAGACAGCAGGGAGATGATTGTTTTTTATTTAATAAAGAAGCTGTACCATGTCAAAGCATTTTTTCCGCAGAATCCATCCATTCGGCTGACCGGATGGCGTACAGGTATGCGCTGTTGTGAAACTTCTGCCTGTTTAATTGGAATTGACTTTTATCATCATCCGATTGTAAATAAAACACTATGTTTCCGTTATCCGAAATATATAATGGCAGTTTATGTTTCAACTTTTCGCTTTCAGAGGAGGCTGTTCGCCCATGACACATCTTCGTTTTATGACCATTATTCTGTTTGGAGCCTTGCTGATCTCCACAACGGGCTGCGCCACCAGCGGCGCCAATTCATCAGAGGGAACATCCGATGCTGCGATTCAGAAAGACCAGGGATCGACGCCATTATATCGTGAATTCGGGGATGTACTCATCCCCAGCGAAATGGATTCGGTTCCCGATGCGTCATTCATCTATTCCACATCCGGATTCACCGCAGGCGTTCTCACCATCAAAGGAAGGGTGGACACCGAATCATTGATCGCCTTCTTCGAAAACAACATGGCCAAAGACAACTGGAAAATGGTCAGCGTTTTCAAGTCGCCCAAATCCATCATGATGTTTCGGAAGGAAACCCGCTGGTCGGTCATCAATATCCACGAGGAAACATTCAACACCTATGCGGAAATCTGGGTCGCGCCTACGGTTGGAAATTCCGATGCCGGGCTTTTGAAATAATTCAGGAACCATTGCCATGCTGACATCGTTGACCGATAAATCGGTCGTTCTCGGAGTAAGCGGCGGCATCGCCGCCTATAAAAGCGTCGAGCTGCTCCGGCTCATCACCCAGTGCGGCGCATCGGTGCGGGTGATCATGACGAAAAATGCCGAACAATTCGTCGGCCCCCTCACGTTCGAAGCGCTTTCCGGTCAGCCGGTATGCCGCAGTTTGTTCGAAAGCGGCGGCAATACGAGCATCCAGCACATCGAATGGGCACAAACCGCCGATGCCGTGGTCATCGCGCCGGCAACCGCCAACATCATCGGCAAGCTGGCCGGCGGCATCGCTGATGATGCCTTGAGCACCTTCATGCTGGCAGTCACCGCTCCCCGACTGATCTGTCCATCCATGAACACCCAGATGTATTTGAACGACGCGGTTCAGCAGAATCTTCTCATCCTAAAAAGCAGGGGATACCAGATTGTCGAACCCGGCTCTGGCCTCATGGCCTGCGGCACAACAGGCCCTGGAAGACTGCCGGAACCTGCGGATATTCTCGATGTGCTGATCACGTCACTCGCCGAAAAAGACCTTTCGGGAAAAAACATTTTGATATCCGCCGGTCCGACACGGGAATATATCGACCCGGTTCGATTCATCAGCAATCCCTCCTCCGGGAAAATGGGATTTGCCATCGCCAGGGCCGCGGCCCAACGCGGGGCCGATGTCACCCTGGTTTCCGGGCCATCTGCGCTGCCCGATCCCTTCAACGTTCGGGTCATCCGGGTGGTTTCGGCCAAGGAAATGGCTGATGCCGTTTTTTCTTTCTTCGATCACGCCGATGCGGTTATCAAAACAGCCGCAGTTTCCGACTACCGACCCAAAACAACATCGGATCACAAGATCAAAAAAGGCTCGGATGAAATTATTCTGACACTCGAAAAAACAACGGACATCTTGAAAGAATTGGGCAACCGAAAAAAGCATCAGATTCTGGTGGGTTTTGCCGCAGAAACGCAATCGCTTCAGGACTATGCTAAACAAAAACTGCTCGAAAAAAATCTCGATTTCATCGTCGGCAACATCATCGGCGAAGAAGATGCCGGCTTCGGCACCGATACCAACAAAGTCATCCTGTTCTACAACAGCGGCGCCAGTGAATCCCTTGCCTTGATGCCAAAGCACACCGTCGCCGACATCATTCTGGATCGGATGGCGGAATGCCTCAATCAAAAAGCATAACCCATCCATGCATTTCTTCAACAGACCCATCTGGGGAACACCATGAGCCGTCACCCATCCGTTCCGCCCATCATCGACGAGACCATTCATTCACTGCGGTATCTGGCCGAAAAAGGATGCCCCGGATTCGACTGTACCGAACATACGCTGTCCATAGTGAAATCCTGGGCCCATTCCCCCCGTCATGGAAGACAGGAAACAAGCGCCGGACAGCCGGTGGCAGCCGTCGTACAACCAGCCATGAAAAGCATTTCCCAACACCCTGCACGCATTGTACCGGCACGATCCGAATCTGCAGAGATCATCGTTTCGGCGGCTTCTCTGCAGGAAGATTCACCACCGACCCGCCCCGATGTCTGTCTTTCACGAAACACCGACTCACTGGACGCCATCCTTGCCGACATGGAAGACTGCAAACGGTGCAAACTGTCGGCCACCCGATCCCGCATCGTATTCGGAACGGGCAATCCATCCGCTGCACTGATGTTTGTGGGTGAAGCACCAGGTTTCGATGAAGATCAGCAAGGACTGCCTTTCGTCGGCAAGGCCGGACAGCTTCTGACCAAGATCATTCAGGCCATGAATCTGACACGGGAAGATGTCTATATCTGCAATATCATCAAATGCCGCCCTCCGGGAAACCGCAATCCGGAACCCGATGAAATTCAGGCATGCACTCCCTTTTTGAACCGCCAGATTGCAGCAATTCAGCCGGATTTCATCTGTGCATTGGGGAAATTTGCAGCCCAAACGCTCTTACAGACGGACGAGCCGATATCCACATTGCGGGGCCGATTTTTCGATTACAAAGGCATTCGATTGATCCCCACCTTCCACCCATCCTATCTGCTCCGAAGTCCGGACAAAAAACGGGAAGTGTGGGAGGACATGAAATTGCTCATGAACGAAATGACTTCCTGAGAAAGGATGTTGGATAAAACGATGAGAAAAGTCGCAGACTGCCTGACCGCAGGAGTCATTTCCGATACCCACGGGATGCTATCTCCCGAAGCGATGAAAATGCTGATAGGGGTGGACCTGATCATCCATGCTGGAGACATCGACACCCCGGCCGTGCTCGACGAATTGCACCGGATTGCACCGGTGGTGGCCGTCCGGGGAAACATGGATCGGGGAAGATGGGCGGTATCCCTCAATCCCGTCGAGGCTGTTGAAATCGGCGAATGTCTGCTGTATGTCCTGCACGATGTCAACCAGTTGGATATCGATCCGGCGGCGGCCGGCATGTCCGCTGTCATTCACGGACATACCCACCGGCCCTCCGATGCCATGCAGAACGGCGTCCGATTTCTGAATCCCGGCAGCGCCGCGCAGCCCCGCCACAACGCTCCGCCGTCGATCATGAAACTGCATGTTTGCGGAAAG
>CAZBUL010000012.1:0-32668 GCA_964495045.1 uncultured Desulfobacterales bacterium
TGGCTGAGGGACAAGGATTCGAACCTTGGTTAACGGGGCCAGAACCCGTCGTCCTGCCTCTAGACGATCCCTCATAATTTGATTTACTCTACATAAAAGTGGACTTTTCGTCAATAAAAAAAATGTTCTGCAAGAATCGATAATGCTTTTACTATCTGATATTACATGAATTTTTTCTGTTTATCGAGAGCCTCTTCCGCAGCTTCGATAATCTCTGCATCGAACTCGGAGCTTCGATTCAGAATTTTTTCTATCCTCTCAACGGATGCACCGACATCAAACTCCCCAACCAGATAAAGAATATCCCCTTTGACTTTGTCGTCCACAAAATCAAATCGATCCCATAAAGGTGCAATAATCTGACGAGCCAGATCGGAACGTTCAGAAGCAATCGTTTCCACCACAACCATGGCACCGAGGCGAACAGGCCATTTGGGATGAATCAACAAATCGATCAATGCCGGAAAAATCATGTCTTTTTCCAACATCATTTGAGACATTAATCCAGCATTGCCATCTGAAATCATATTTATCAGAGTATCAGCTTCAAGTCGGGAAGGATCGCGATGTATCATCGCCTCCACGATTTCCCGGACATTTATAGAGCCGGTCCATCGAAACTGAGAATCCATAATGAGCGTCGGAACCGACTGGACATGGTCTTTACAGGCATCTTCTTTAAATAGTCCGGCATCTATCACTGTCAGCCGCACCCATGTGCTCGACAGGGCCAGGGGGAGCAGACTTTCAACCATTACAGGACAATATGGACAGTGCTCGGAAATATAGAGCTTCAATTCCACAGGCAATGTCAGATCGTTCAACAATATCGGTACGGGAGGCGGTATCTGAATATCGAAACTCCACATCAGCGCTTTGAGAAACGGACTCAATTCATGGCCAAGCGGAACGGAACTATAATTGATGCGGGAATGAATCCTGAGTTCGAAAGGTACATCAGAATCTTCTTTTTCATGAATAACTATAATTTTCGGTGCAGCATTCTGGAGAGCCGCACAAAAGTCTTCAATGATATGGCTCGCTTCGTTTCGTGTTTTCACAAGACGCAACTTAATGCTATGAGACAGTTGCTCGTTAAATTGATTAACTTTTCTTTTTTCTTCAGATTTCATCTTTTATATCACCGCTATAACGCAAAGAAAAATCGCTATCCGGACGGCAACAGCGTTTTTAAAACATCTTCTTTGCCAACAATGCCAACCAATCTGTTATCCTCGATCACAGGCAGGGTATGAAAGTTTCTGTCAACCATCAGGGATGCCACATCTTCGATACTGGTTTCCGGCGAAACAAAGACCGGTTTGCGAGTCATGGCCTGGGCAACAGTAAAAGCCGCTATTTTTTCGACCTCTTTTTCAATCTTTTTCAACGAAGTCAGTGGCATAAATCCATCCATCAGCGAAAACAGCGATGGAATGGGGACGTTTTTCTGCTGAGCCACCAAATCGCTCTGGCAAAGAATGCCAACAAGCTTTCCCGTGCCATCCAGTACCGGAAGACCGTTAATCCGTTTTTCCACCATGATCCGGGCGGCCTGAAGTATCTCAGTTTCCGGTGAAACCGAAATGACGTCTGATGTCATGATATCTTTGACTCTGATCATAATTCCTCTCTAAGTCTATGATATGAAGAAAACTCGTTATTTTTCAATATAGCTCATCGCCTGCTTCAATCTGGCAATGACACGCTCTTTTCCAAGAATTTCCATGATTTCAAAAATCCCAGGGCTGGCGGTTTTTCCAGTCAGTGCAACACGAACAGGCTGTGCAATTTTCCCCAGTTTCAGACCCGTACTCTCCATAACCGACACAAATATTGCTTCAAGCGTCTGATTGTTGAATTCCGGGGCTGTTTCCATTTTCTGAACCAGCATTCTAATAGGTTCAACCACTTCTGGTTTGAAAAACTTGTCGGCTGCCGCTGGTTCATAACTAACGATATCAACATAATAAAATCGGGATGCCTCCGCCATCTCATCAAGCGTTTTGCAACGGGCATTCAATGTCTGAATCACTTGATCCAGATACTTGCCTGCTTCTGCATCATATCCTTTTGCTTTCATAAAAGGCAGAAGATGCGGAGTCAGCTCACGGGGCGGTGTAATTTTGATATGATTGGCATTCAGCGAAAGTAGTTTGTCCATGTCGAAAACACCGGCAGATTTTCCAATATGGTCGAGCGAGAATTTTTCTATCAATTCCTCCCGTGTAAAAAATTCCTGATCGCCATAAGACCATCCAAGACGAATCAAATAATTGATCATGGCATCAGGCAAAAACCCCATATCTCGGTAAGCGGTGACAGACATGGCACCATGACGTTTGCTGAGTCGGGTTTTGTCTTTACCCAAAACCATCGGCAAATGGCCAAAAACCGGGATTTCCGCACCCAGCGCTTTATACAGCATAATCTGACGCGGGGTATTGTTGACATGGTCATCACCGCGGATTACTGTATTGATGCCCATTGTTACATCATCCACAACCACAACAAAATTATATGTCGGTGTACCATCACTGCGTTGAATGATAAAATCATCCTGTTCGGTGTTCTGAAAAACGATATCTCCTTTGACGACATCATGAATAACGGTGGTTCCAGTCAGAGGAGCCCGAAATCGGACCACAGCATTGTCGCTCTTTGGAAGATTTTTTTCCCGACAAGTTCCGTCATATTTGGGCTTGCCGCCGGTTGCCATGGCATGCTGACGCATGGCGTCGAGTTTTTCTGGAGAACAGGTACAGTAATACGCATGCCCGTCATCCAATAGTTTCTGAACATATTCGGCATAAATATGAAATCGTTGAGATTGAAAATATGGCCCTTCATCCCAGTCGATACCCAACCATTCGAGGGCTTCGAAAATGGAATCCGCCGATGCCTGGGTAGAACGAACCGTATCTGTATCCTCGATGCGAAGAATAAATCGTCCTTTTGTGTGGCGCGCGTAAAACCAGTTGAACAAAGCAGTCCGTGCTCCGCCAACATGAAGATATCCCGTAGGACTAGGTGGAAAACGAGTAATAACTGTGCGCATTGCAATTCACCTGATAAAATACAATAAGTAAAATGATAATATAATTATTACAAAATGTTAATATACAAAAAAGACAATATTGAGCAAACAGAAATAGTAATTAAATGGATAGCTCTTTACAGTGACAAACATACTATAATCAATAGCAAATTAAGTAGTTATAAAAAAATAGATCAACTAATAATTAAACAAGATATAAAAAGATAGTTTATCGTACCCTGAATTCAATATGAGTTAATACCCTTATCATAATTTTTATTTACAAACAACCACGAGGTAATAAGGATCAATTTTGGCGATTTTCCCTTTCGATAAATATTATAGTTTTTTTTCAGATAGTTATTTTCGACTCTGAGGAATAAAGCTTTATTACATAATCTTTTAAAAATTCTTTTTGACAAAAAAACTTGACAAAGCCGCTGCTTTCAATTACTAATGGCAACATTTTTTAACAAGTGATTAAAAAAACATTTTTTTTATAAACAGTTAGTTAGGAGATTACTCATGGCAGTACCAAAACATAAGACATCCAAATCCAAACGCGATATGCGTCGTTCTCACGACAATCTTGAAGCTCCGAGCATTTCCACCTGCCCGGAATGCGGTGAAGCCAAACTTCCCCACCACGTGTGCCCAAACTGCGGCAAATATAAAGGTAAGCAGATTATAGAAGAAAAAGAGGATTGATAACGGATGTCTTCTTCAGCACAAGTATCCGACGTTCAGCTCTATGGTCTGGATGACGAATCCCGGCAGATAGTGCTGGATGTCGTTCCCAAAATCAAAGCACGACTGTTAACCCGAGAAAATATTCTCGAATTTGATCGGAAAGAAATCTTCCCTGAAGAAATCATCCGAACGCTCCTGGGTCCGGATATCGGACTGCAACTTCTTTTCATTCCTGAGGCCTACGGCGGCATGAGCGGCGGTGCCAGAGACTGTTGTGCACTGACTCGTGAAATGGCCGGTATTTGTCTTGGTGTGGCAACCGCTTTTTTTGCCATTCAATTGGGTGCCGACCCCCTGATTGTTGGCGGAACTGATTCTCAAAAAGAAAAATGGCTGGGTGCCATCGCAGAAGGACGTTCCTTGGTAGCCTATGCCGTAACGGAACCCAACGCAGGCAGCAACCTGGCATCACTTAAAACCAAGGCCGATCCGGTCTTTGACGCCACAGGAACTGTGACCGGATATCAAATCAATGGTTCGAAACAGTTTATTTCCACCGGCGGATATGCGGATTTTGTCACCGTTCTGGCCGTAACTCCAGAGGGCCCTTCGTTTTTTGTCGTAGAAAAAGGCACACCGGGTTTTGTACAGGGAAAAAGCGAAGAAAAACACGGCATCCGCGCATCCAACACCTCTCCACTGACATTTACCGATGTTTTTGTTCCCGTTGAAAATCTCGTAGGAGAAGTGCCCGGCCAAGGCTTGAAGCAGGCCAATTCGGTTTTTGGATATACCCGGCTGATGGTGGCCGCTATGGCTCTTGGTGCTGGAGAAGCTGCTCTTTCGATCGCCATTCCTTATGCCAAAGATCGGATTCAGTTCGGATCTCGTCTTTCCGAAAAGCAAGGATATACCCACAAATTGATTGTACCGCATATCGTCCGGTTCGAAGCGGCTTCAAGCTATCTGGATGAAGTGGCGCTTCGAATCGACAGTGGCGATTCAGATCTTCAAGTCGAGGGTGCCATCGCCAAACTTTTTGCTTCAGAAACCGCCAACCGCGCAGCCGATGATGCCATTCAAGCACTTGGCGGGTATGGGTATATCACGGAATTCGGAGTCGAAAAAATTAAAAGAGATGTTCGCATCACCTGTATCTATGAAGGCACCAGCGAAATTCTTCAAAATATCATCAGTATGTTCCGTTGGAAAAAAACATGGAAGACCAAGGGCGCATTTTATCGATCCATCGCCGAAGAAATGGATACCCTGCATCGGCAAAATGAACAGGCGGGTTGTCTGTATTATGGCATGGCAGCACGAGCGCTCAACCAGACAATTCTTACGGCCCATGAAAAACAACTGACTCGAAGTCAACATGTCATGTTCTGTCTGGCCGATATGATGACATACGTCGAAATCGGGGCTAGTCTCGCCCGGAAAGCAGTTGGCGTAGGCCATGACAATGATTCGCAGCGTCGGAAAATTTTGACAGCTTCCCGAATTTTCGCCGCCGAAGTTGCAGACCTGGTATATCGAAATATGCTGAAAATTCTCATGGGAAACGGCTTGTTCAATCAGGAAGATGTATTGAGTATATTGGAATCTATATCATGCCAGCACCTGCCATTTGCCTGGATAAAGTCCACTCAAGATATGGACCAAATCAGCGCCATCATCTTTCAAAACGAAAAATAACCTGACAAATTCAGCGGTCGAAAATAATAAGGAAACAATAAGAGCTGTGACAGCCCGTTCCGAAAAACAAACCATTGTCGTCACCGGAGGTTCCCGGGGAATTGGCCGGGCGATATGTTCCACTTTGGCCGGTCCGACATCTATCGTATTCTTCAATTACGCTTCCAATACCCAAGCGGCGGCTGAAACCGAAGAATTGGTCAGAGCAGCCGGCGGGCATGCTGTCGGCATCTGTGCAGACATTTCTTCAGAATTCGCAGTCTCGGAATTTTTTCAAAAGATTCTGGCTGAAACCGGTCGTATCGATGTATTGGTCAACAACGCCGGTTTGACCCGTGATGGGCTACTGGTCAGAATGAAGGAAAGCGATTGGAACACCGTCATGGATGTAAACCTGAAAGGGGCGTTCCTTTGCACCAAAATAGCGGCAAAAACCATGATCAAACAGCGTACAGGCCGAATTATCAACATCACATCGGTTGTAGGAGTGACCGGTAATCCCGGCCAGGCCAATTATGCCGCTTCGAAATCCGGGATGATTGGATTCACCAAAGCAGTCGCCAAAGAACTGGCATCTCGCCAAATTACCGTAAATGCGATTGCACCAGGGTACATCGAAACAGACATGACAGATGTTCTGACAGAAAAAAACAAAGAAACCATGTTGCAGCAGATTCCGTTGGGCCGTTTTGGAAAACCGCAGGATGTCACTTCGGTGGTCGCTTTTTTGGCATCGGATGCCGCTGCCTATATCACTGGACAGGTAATTCATGTCAGCGGCGGGATGTATATGTAATCATATATGGATTTAATGATCCAAAATTTATACAGGTTTTTTTAATTATCACATAAATCAATAAATACAAAATGGCAGACAAGATAACCCTGCCATGTGCTATCATATTAAGGAGGATTTTATGTCGGTAGAAGATAAAGTCAAAAAAATCATAGCTGAAAAACTCGGTGTGGATCTGAGCGAAATCGTTCCCGAAGCTTCTTTTGTTGACGATCTCGGAGCTGATTCTCTTGACTTGGTTGAACTTATCATGTCCATGGAAGAAGAATTCGATATCGAAATTTCCGATGAAGCGGCTGAGAAAATCGTTCGTGTCAAAGATGCCATCAATTTTATCAATTCTCACTGATTTATCGTGAAATCGGATGTTGAGTTCGCTGCAACTATAAGGAGGATCCATTGAACAGAAGGGTTGTGATAACTGGTGTGGGTCTGGTAACGCCGGTAGGAATCGGTAAGGACGAAACCTGGTCGGCGTTGTGTGCCGGAAAATCAGGAATTGGAGAAATCACCCGTTTTGACACCTCCTGTTTTGAAACCCGAATTGCCGGTGAAGTCAAGAACTTCAATCCAGAGGATTTTCTACCGAAAAAAGAAGCCAGACGAATGGAGCGATTTATTGCATATTCCCTTGCAGCGGCTCGCATGGCCGTGGAAGATGCGGGATTGACAATCGACGAATCGAATTCAGAAAGTGTTGGAGTTTTAACGGGTTGCGGACTCGGCGGCCTATCGGTTCTTGAATCCACGGCCCGTATCCTTCAAGACAAAGGTCCCGGGCGGGTCAGCCCGTTTTTCATTCCTATGATGATCGGCAATATGGCACCCGGTATGATCGCCATCCATTTCGGCGCCAAAGGACCGAATGCCTCGGTTGCCACGGCATGCGCCGCCGGCACCCATGCTGTAGGAGATGCTTTCAAAATTATCCAAAGAGGAGCGGCGGATGTGATGATCACCGGTGGAATGGAATCGGTCATCACACCTACCTGCATTGCGGGCTTCAATGCCATGAAAGCTCTTTCCACCCGAAATGATGATCCGCAAAAAGCCTCTCGTCCTTTCGACAGTCAGCGGGATGGATTCGTTGTCGGTGAGGGCAGCGGCATTTTGATACTCGAAACCATGGACAGGGCCATCGAAAGAGGCGCCCGAATCTACGCGGAGGTGGTTGGATATGGTATGAGCGGTGATGCTTATCACATGACCGCACCGGCTCCCGGCGGTGAAGGAGCTGCCCGCTGTATGAAGGCAGCTATTCGGGATGCTGGCATAGCGGAAACCGAAATCGACCATATCAATGCCCATGGCACATCGACACAGATGAACGATTTGTATGAAACCATGGCTATCAAATCAGTTTTTGGGGAACATGCCTATCGGATCGCCATCAGTGCCACCAAATCCATGACCGGTCATCTTCTTGGTGGCGGCGGTGGTATCGAGACTGTTTTCACCGCTCTGGCCACTTATCATGGAATCGTTCCTCCTACGCTCAATCTGGACAACCCCTCTCCGGAATGTGATTTGGACTATGTTCCCAACCAATCCAGAAAACAGCACATCACCTATGCCATGTCCAATTCATTCGGTTTTGGCGGAACCAACGCTTGTCTGATTCTCAAACGCATGAGCGGAAAAAGTGGAATTTGACATATCCTTTCTGATTTTTTGAACCCATTTTTCGATCATTTCAAGTAGTTCATCAGGTTTGACCGGCTTGGACAAATAATCGTCCATGCCGGCTTCCAGACACTTTTCCCGGTCTCCTTTCATGGCATGAGCAGTCATGGCTATAATGGGAATCTGGTGATTGCATACCTTCGACTCGGAACGTCGAATTTGTGCTGTGGCCTCGATACCATCCATGTCCGGCATTTCCACATCCATCAGAACCAAAGCATAATCGATCATACCCAGCGCTTTCAGCGCTTCAAGACCGTTTGAAACAGCGTCCGAAAAATAACCAAATTTTTCCAACATTTTCTGAGCAATTTTTTGATTTACGGGATTGTCTTCGGCTATCAAAATACGGATACCGTGTTTTTTCTTTTCCGACAAGCTGTGTCGAGTGACAATGGGTAAAGATGGCTTTGTCACAACAGTCTGTGGATTCGTTAATATTACAGACAGACAGTCATATAATTGATGCCGTCTGACCGGCTTGGTCAAATATGCCGAAAAACCGATATCCTGAAGCTGTTCGGAATCACCACGCTTGCCTGCCGAAGTCAGCATCACCAAAGCTGTGCCAGTAATCAGCGAATTGGCTTTTATTCTTCTTCCCAGAGTTTTACCGTCCATTCCTGGCATCATCATGTCAATAATGGCAATACTAAAATTGTTATTCTCTTCTGCGGCTTGCACGAGCATTTTCAGCGCCGCTTCGCCGTTATCGGCTTCATCAACGATACAAGCCCAGTTTTTCAACTGCTCCCTCAATATCATCCGGTTTATCCGATTGTCATCGACAATGAGGACCCGTTGTTTCTGAATATCAACATGAAATGCCGTTTCTCTTCTCGATATTTCCGTCTGTTTTTCCAATTCTGCGGTGAACCAGAAAGTTGATCCGACCCCCTCCCGACTCTCAAAACCGATTGTTCCATGCATCATTTCGACAATTCGCTTAGAAATGGCCAATCCTAAACCGGTGCCGCCATAGCGCCTTGTGGTTGAAGCATCCACTTGTGAAAATGATTGAAACAACCGTTGTTTTTTATCTTCGGGAATACCGATGCCGGAATCTACAACAGTAAAAAGGACTGTCACAGATCGATCGCTTTCTCCATCCAGTGCAGCCTGAACAATTACTTGGCCATGATCCGTAAATTTAATGGCATTCCCGGCAAGATTCATCAACACTTGCCGCAGTCTTCCAGGATCACCCTTCAGCAGTGAAGGCACCTCATGAGTTACAAAACAGGCCAATTCCAAACCTTTTTTAAAAGCCCGAACCGCCAGCAGATCCATCATTTCCTCCATCATGACACGGATATCGAAATCCAAAATTTCCATATCCATTTTGCCTGCCTCGATTTTGGAAAAATCCAGGATGTCATTGATGATCGACATCAAGGAATCGGCACAGTTTCGAATGGTTTCAGCATAATCCCGCTGTTCGGGAGTCATCGGCGTATCCAGCAGCAAGCTTGTCATGCCGATGATACCATTCATGGGCGTTCTTATCTCATGACTGGTATTGGCCAAGAATTCACTTTTGGCTGAATTGGCTGCTTCTGCCATTATTTTTGCTTTGAGAATTTCTTCTTTGGCGTGAACTTGTTCAGTAATGTCTGAGAAGCTCTCAAGCAGATATTCCCGCTGATTGATTTGAATTGGTGAAATTTTTTTGAGAATTGGAATAAAACTGCCGTCAGCCCGAATCAGAATTTGCTCCGTACTGTCATTTTTTGCATCGGATTTTGTCAATGGACATGTGCCTGATAAATCAGGACAAAGAAACTTTCGGCAGGATTTCCCAATGATATGCTCTTTAGAAAGGCCGATCAAATTCGCGCCATATTGATTGACATCGGTGATTAAGCAGGTTTTGGCATCGCTGATTACAACTCCTGCCTGAACCGTATTCAGAACCAGATTCAGTCGCTGTTCAGACTCATACAGCCTTTGTTCGGCCTGCTTCCGTTCGATAATGTCCTTTTCCAGTTTTTGCTGAAATGCAATCAATTGGGCATTGACGTTTTCCAGTTGACGATTTTTATATGCGGCGCTTTCATACGTCGAAAACAGCAAGTCAATGATCTGTTGATGTCGGGCGGAAATGACATGTTGTTTTCCGGCGTAATGAATTTCGATACCATCCTGAGAACAGGTTCCAGATCTGAGTTCCTTATTCAACAGTGCCGCATGGATGCGATTGAGCAGCAGCGATTCACTGAATGGTTTGGTCACCAGATTGTCTGCACCACATGCCAGTGCCTGAATGACATCTTCAGGGTCGGATAGAGCTGTCAGAAGTATAATTGGAATGTTCTTCAGACTTTCCTGACGTTTGATGTGGCTACATAGCTCATATCCATTCATATATGGCATGACAATATCGCTGATGACAATATGAGGGATATACTCTTTTTCGAGTATGCGGACGGCATGACGACCATCATGGGCAACCGAAATGCGGTATCCATGATTTTCAAGCAAATTTTTCAGGTATATCGCCTGACTCTTGCTGTCTTCGACAATCAGAATATCGATATCTTTTTTTTTCATTATTTGAGCAAAATGATATTGAAAGAAAAAAATAAAAAATTTTTGAATTGAAAGTTTATTAATTATCCATTATGGAACATCTGAATAATGTTCATATCTCTTAATTTAATCTGTAAAGAAATTCAAATATTTTGACATCAACACTGAAAGGATGATGACATGGGAAAAATGTTGTGGAAACCTGCGGAAGAGTCGATTCGTCAGACAAATATGTTCAATTTTATGAATGCCGTCAACGCTCACCATGGTTTGCATCTTACGCAATACACCGACCTTTATCAATGGTCTATCGATCATATATCCGATTTCTGGTCATTGTTGTGGGATTTTGTAAAAATCAAGGCTTCTGTACCCTATACCGAAGTGGTGGATGATCCAACGCGGATGCCCGGAGCTAAATGGTTTGTCGGATCAAAATTGAACTTTGCCGAAAATCTACTAAGATATCGAGACGATCACATCGCTCTGATATTTAAAGGAGAAGGACAGCCATCCACCCGAACCACATACGCCGAACTTTATGATGAAGTGGCCAGGGTCGCAGCGTCTTTAAAATCCGCCGGCATCGCACCTGGAGACCGTGTTGTAGGGTTCATTCCAAATATGCCCCAGGCCGTTGTCGCAATGCTGGCGGCAACCAGCTTGGGAGCTGTATGGTCGTCTTGTTCACCGGATTTCGGAATTAAGGGAGTTTTAGACCGATTTGGTCAAATCAAACCTAAAATTCTGTTCACTGCCGACGGATATTGGTTCAAGGGAAAGGCGATGGACTGTCTGGATCGCATATCCGGTATCCTCAAAGAGCTGACTTCCATCGAAAAAGTGGTAGTTATTCCCTACACACAAAAAGAACCGGATATCCAAAATATTCCGAATGCCGTGCATTACCGTGATTTTCAATTTTCCGGTGACACGCCAGAAATCAAATTCACACAACTGCCTTTCGATCATCCACTTTATATTATGTATTCATCCGGCACTACCGGCTTACCCAAATGTATGGTGCAGAGTGCCGGCGGAATTTTACTTCACCATCTGAAGGAACACGTTCTTCACGTAGATCTGAAAAGAAACGATGTACTTTTTTATTTTACGACCTGCGGCTGGATGATGTGGAATTGGCTGGTCAGCGGTCTGGCCAGCGGCGCGACATTAATTCTTTACGACGGCAATCCGTTTCATCCGGAACCCGGAGCACTATGGAAAATGGCTCAAGACGAAAAAATTACCGTATTCGGAACCAGTGCAGGATATATCGGTGCCCTTCAAAATACCGGACTGGTTCCAAAAAACCAATACGATCTGTCCTCTGTTCGAGCGGTGCTATCAACAGGTTCTCCGCTTTCCATCGAAGGATTCGAATTTATATACGATGCTGTCAAAGCCGATCTTCAACTTGCCTCCATTTCAGGTGGTTCCGATCTAAACGGATGTTTTGCACTGGGAAATCCGATGAGTCCGGTTTATGCCGGAGAACTTCAATGCCGCGGGCTGGCCATGAAAGTGGAAGCCTTTGACAGTGATGGAAAACCTGTCCTCGGACAGCAGGGTGAACTCGTCTGCTCGGCGCCATTTCCTTCCATGCCTATTTATTTCTGGGATGATCCGGATGGAAAAAAATACCACTCCGCCTATTTTGATGTTTATCCCAATGTCTGGCGACATGGAGACTTTATTGAAATTAACGAAAGAGGTGGTGTGGTAATTTATGGAAGATCAGATGCCACATTGAACCCTGGCGGTGTTCGCATCGGCACTGCCGAGATTTACCGTCAAGTGGAACAGTTTGAGGAAATTGAAGACAGTTTGGTCATCGGACAAGATTGGAGAAACGATGTTCGTATCATTCTCTTTGTTAAAATGATGGCGGGTTTCAGCCTGACAGAAACGCTCAAACAAAAGATTCGTCAAGTCATTCGGGCTAATGCGTCTCCTCGACATGTACCGGCTAAAATCATCGAAGTGCCGGCCATTCCCTATACACTCAATATGAAAAAAGTCGAACTTGCCGTCAAAAAAGTAATCCAGAATCAGCCAGTTAAAAATAAAGATGCTTTGAGCAACCCTCAAGTGCTTGATTTTTATGCAACTATTAAAGAAATACAGGAAGATTAAGCTCATTGGTTGATGAATTGACAAGGTCAAAAAAAACATTCGGCTAGGAACGCCCCGGCCGAATGTTTTTAAGGAGGAAAAAGATGAAGAAATTATTAGGTTTGACTTGAGTATACGCAATTTATTTGCCAGAAATAACATTTATCTTATAAATTTATTTTAATATTAAATTTCAAATAGTTGGATATTTTATTCCTGAAAAATGGATATTTTTTATACATTAAAACGGAAATTAATAATATCTCCATCCTGAACTACATAGGTTTTCCCTTCCAATCGAAACTTTCCCTTCTTTCGGGCTTCCGCCTGATTGCCTGCATCCATCAAATCACTGTATGAAATGATTTCCGCACGAATAAAACCTTTCTTGATATCCGAATGAATGACTTCAGCGGCATCTAGTGCGGTTGTTCCCTTACTGATTGTCCACGCTCGGACTTCGTCTTCTCCAACCGTAAAAAAAGAAATGAGTCCTAACAAACTGTAGGACATTTGAATTACACGGTCTGTAGCAGATGCAGTGATATTGAATTCTGTCAGAAATTCCTTGGCTTCTTCGTCGGTCATTCGATTCAGTTCCTGCTCCAGTTTGGCCTTGATGATCATACAATGTTCGGTTGTCATAACAGCCTCGGGCATGAGATCATCGTCATCCGCATTGTTAAACAACACCATCATGGGTTTGGCGGACATAAATGCATATCCTCTCAATATCGGTGCTGTCGCTAAAACCGGTGTTTTTCTGAGAGGAATTTCATTTTCCAATTGCTTTAGACATTGTGTGATAAGCTGTAATTCTTCGGGTTCAACTTTTTTTCCGCGTTTTTTATCGTTTTCGAGGCGTTCGAGACGCTTTTCCACAACAACAAGATCAGAAAGTATCAAGTCCTGATCGATCTTCTGAAAATCAGACAGAAGCTGCGGAGATTCACCCCCAATTTCGGAAATATTTCGGATGACAAGGATGATAGCATCACAGTCTCGCACCTGAGACCAGGCCGTCTGATCTTTTGCCGAATCTTTCTTTGTGGATTGTTTTCCCGGCAAAAGGTATTCAACCTGAGCATAAATGGTCTTACGGGGCTTATACATTCTACTCAATATATCCACTCGGAAATCCGGTACATGGAGTGTGCTGACTCGTAATTCCGATTTCCCAGATGAAGAGGAAAGGCTACGGGTCAGAGCTTCAAAAACGGTTGTCTTTCCCGAACCTGGACAGCCGATAATACCAATTTTCATATTTTCTCCGGTTTTCAATAAGTTATTCAGAGAGATAATAAATTTTATAGATTGTGCCGGAACAATTCACTATCAATAATCTGATCTCATGAATCGGCAGACAGAAGTACAAGGGCGGATCTTGAAGGTAAATAGAGACTGATGAAATGGGTGGGATTATCATTTATATACCGCATTCTTGTGAAATGTAATTGATCGGCAGTCAAACGACCATGTCCACCGAATTCTTTCAAATCACTGTTAAATATCATGCGATATTTTCCAGGCGAGAATGGTATTTCATAATTGTCAAAAGAACTGATAGGATGAAAATTGAAAATAAAAAGCAGTCCGGCGCGCTCGACAGCCAAAATTTTATCATCATTATCTACATAACGAAGACAGATAAATGAATCTTCAAGAATATTAAATTTTTTGATCAGTGCAATCATTTCCTGATCGAAACACGCCAACAAATGGTACCGCAGATTTTTGTCATCCAACAGATGCCACTGGCGTTTGGCATATCGATAAGACCAGTGGTTGCCTTCACGTGGAAAATCAATCCACTCTGGGTGTCCAAATTCATTTCCCATAAAATTCAGATATCCATTTCCGGCTGTGGCGATCGTAACAAAACGGATCAACCGGTGAAGACTCATACCCCTGTCCACTTCAAGTGTGTTGTTTCGAAGCAGAGACATGTCTTCGTACATGGATGAACCCATCAGTCGGAAAAGCAATGTTTGATCGCCAACCAGCGCCTGATCATGAGATTCGGCATAACTAATGGTTTTTTCATCCGGCCTGCGATTGGTCAGTTCATACCATAAATGACCCATTGGCCAGGTTTCATCAGAATATTCCTTTATGAGACGAATCCAGTAATCGGGTATGCCCATCGCAAACCGATAATCAAAACCGATACCACCAGCATTTATTGGTACGGCCAACCCCGGCATTCCACTGACATCTTCAGCGATGGTGATGGCCTCTGGGTTGATTTCATGAATCAAATCATTTGCCAAAGACAAATAAATCAGAGCATCTTCATCCACCGATTCATCGAAATACGGCTGATAACCATCAAATACCATACCTAATCCATGGTGGTTGTACATCATGCTGGTTACACCATCGAAACGGAAACCATCCACCCGATATTCTTCAAGCCAATATCGACAGTTGGACAAAAGAAAAGCCAACACCTCCGTTTTCTGATAATCGAAACACCGTGAATTCCATGCCGGATGAATTCCACGAGGTGGTTTATGAAAATACTGATAAATTGTGCCATCAAAACGGCTGAGTCCTTCCACCTCGTTGGAAACGGCATGAGAGTGAATCAAGTCCATAACAACTTTCAATCCACAGCCGTGTGCAGTATCAATTAGTTCCTTAAATTCATCCGGAGTTCCAAATCGGGAAGAAACGGCAAAAAAACTGGAAACTTGATAACCGAAAGAACCATAATATGGATGTTCCGGAATGGCCATCAGTTGAAGTATATTATATCCAGACTTTACAATTCTGGGAATGACGTTATCGATAAACTCCCTGAATGAACCTACTTTTTCAACATCTTGAGCCATTCCGACATGTGATTCGTAAATCAGGGGAGAGGATTTGTTGCTAACTATGGACGATTTCCATCGATAAGGTGATTCCGGATACCACACTTGAGCATTGAATATTTGTGTTATCGGATCCTGGACCACTCTGCGGGCATAGGCGGGAATTCTATCACCATGACCATATTTCCAATGGATTCGAATCCGAAACAAATCACCATGACGAAGAACAGTATCGGAAATTTCAACAAACCATATTCCATCATCACTGATACGGGTAAGTTGAAATTCTTTCTTTTCCTGCCATCCGGTGACATCTCCTATAAAAAATATTTTCGTTGCAAAAGGTGCCCATTCCCGGATAACCCATCGACTATTCTCATAATGAAGACCGAAATAGGTATGTGCAGAGGCAAAATTATATAAAGATTGATGATTTTTTTCTAAGTCTAATTTTTTTTTGTACCGATTTTCAAAGCGATTCTTGATGATAGATTCAAACGAACTCAGCATCGAATCGGATTTAACCCACTCATTAACTTGATTATTTTCGATTGTTTTCATATGACCATTTAAATTATAAATAATCAATAATATGTAATGATCGACAATTACAAGGTTTGAACCGAGATCCCATTATCATGTTATCCAAATATTTCTATGACGTTCTTTTTCTATTTTCTGTCATTCCTTTATAATGGGACATGACTTTTTTGACATATCCTTTGGTCTCGGAAATCGGAGGAATACCATTGTATTTGCCAACCATACTAGGCCCCGCATTGTAGGCAGCCAATGCCAATTCAATTTTATTGAATTTTTCGAGCATCTGCTTGAAATAAAGTGTTCCCCCCATAATATTTTCTTCTGGATCGAATGGATTTCTGATATTCAAAAAAGAGAAATTTTCCGGCATGATTTGCATCAGGCCTTTGGCGCCTTTTTGAGATACAGCATAACAGTCAAAATTCGACTCGACCTTGATGATGGATTTCAATAATGAAAAATCAATATCATGCGCTAATGAAGCTTTTAAAATAAGATGATCATATTGATCGGGATTGAAATTGGTGGAAAATCTTCCGCCAAGATTGGATTCAAAATATCTGACAGGAATATTTTTCATATAAAGACGATATTTGGGGGATGTTGGCGTGTTGGTGAAATGACGAACACCAGTATTGTCCCTATAAACATAAATATCGGATCTAGCAGAGGGAATACAGACGAATAACGTAATGATTAAAAAACATAATCGAATCCACTTATTCTTCTGCAAATATTTCATGATTTCTCCTTTCAATGATAGGTTGAAATCTTGTAAAACTGTTCAGGTCATGTTTCGCCGCTTCTCAGTGCACTGCAGGACCATTTCAATCCCGCTATTCAGAAGTCGAGCGTTCCTTGAAATTTTTACAAGACTTTAATAGTTCGGACCCGAATCGGTTCTGTCAACTATTCACCCATTTGCGTTTTTCCAGAGAATCGGCGTAACACTTGAGTGCAAATCGTTCTGCAAATTGTTGGTGAGAAAGATATGATTTGGTATTATTAAGAAACGATGCACACAGTCCTGATATAATTTCCTCCTTTTCGTTGTTTGCAACAAAATTTCGAATCAGTTTTTTTTCATAGCTGATTTGTTCGCCAATTGTCTGAATGACTTCAGGTCTCTTTTCAAAAACCAAACGAGAAAATTGAATTTGGTTCGTAACTATTTGAATCCTGACAATTAAGTTGACTTGCCATCTATCTCCGGCAATTTTTATCGATTCATCATAAATTGATAAAGTCAAACCATTTTCAAGATTAATTGTAATGATCGGTTTTGTCATTTTATTATTTAACTAAAAATACTCAATTCGAAAAAAAACCATTATAATATAATATTTCAAATAGTTTTACTTCAATTTAGTGAAATATTATGCGAATTGTCACATTGGCATGTATTTATAGATACCGGCATTTTTAACAAAAGTCAAATCGCACAGGCTTTCATATTATTTTCGAATATGAATCTTCTCTTTTTCATCAAAAATTCGAATCGTTCCAAATTCACCATCATAACCTGGAGTGATATGAACACGGCCAGTTCGTGTCCTTAGTATCGCCTCAGCCAATAGTGGAATTCCAGTTGTTTTTATTTTCGATAGTTCGACTGTATCCAAGATATCCAATTCTGGTCCCAGAGCAGTAAGTGCATGCCAATAGTATTTCATTACCTTCTTGGTATTGATACCAATATTCAAAACTTCGGCTATAATTTCCTTCAAGGGTATTCTGGAATAAAAAGATAAAATTTGATGCGGCCGTTCTCCTATTTTTCTATCACTTAATTCTTCAACACGATTCAATACTCCTATTGTCAGTCGTTTATTGCAAACCGGACACTTCCCGTCATTGGCGAAAGTATTTTCCGGGCTGAAACAGATACCGCAATTCCGGTGTCCATCAAAATAATATTTTCCTTCTTCAGGATAAAATTCATAAGTCCCCAGAAATTTCCGGGATGTCTTATTTTCCAGGGCTTTTTTGATAGCAAAATAAGACAGTTCCGTATCGAATATATTGGCTTCTCTTCCCAGCTTATCTGGAGAATGCGCATCCGAATTGGAAATTAATGTAACACGATCCAGAAAGGAAACCCGCCAATTCATGTTCGGATCGGAAGAAAGGCCTGTTTCGACGGCAAAAATATGATCACTGAGGTCTTCGAAACACTCATCCAGGGAATCGAAACCGGATTTGGAACCCAACAGTGAAAACCATGGCGTCCATATATGAGCAGGAACCATATAGCCCTGATCACCCGTTTCAAGAACCATTTCAAGTAAATTTTTTGCATCCAGCCCCAATATCGGTCTGCCGTCCGCTGTGATGTTACCGATATGTGCCAGTTTACGATTCATAATTTCTGCATCCGCCAGATTCGGTAGAAAAATCAAATTGTGAATTTTTCTTGTTTTACTGTTTTTTTTATAAATACAACTGATTTCTGAATTCAGTATGAATCTAACCTTGTTTCTACAGGATTCTGGAACTAATTTATCACAAATTTTTTCAATATCTGATCTCAAACGGTATAATCCCGGTTCTGCAGGCTCCAGTTTTTCACTGACTTCATGAAACCATCCAGGATGGGTAATATCTCCAGTTCCAACGATGGTAATACCTTTCAATTGAGCTGAAATATATATATGTTCAAGATCAAGATTTCTGGAAGTAGCCAGCGAAAAATGGGAATGAACATGAAAATCGGCAATGAATCTCATTTTATAATATGACTGCTGATGGATTGTTTAAAAAAAATATGTTTTGAACAATAAATTTGTACCTGTTCAATTAGAAGAAAAAATCATAAAACTTATAAACAATAAAAATATCAAATTAAATATAAATAACAGAAAGTTAAAATATTATAAACACAATAATCAAAGTACTATCTTTATCTATCTTTTAAAATTAAAAAGAAAAAATAGATGAAAAAATTGCTTCAAAATAGAAATCATTTATTGTCATGAATATGCATGTTTTGTGCCTAAATAAATAAAGCTTGTCACACACTGTTAAAGAGGTTAAAATATTATTTTTAATAATTTAAACTATGGAATATTATGGGTCTTCTTTCCAATAATGTCTCATTGATGCGTTATCGGGTGCTGGGTCAACTACCAGAACCGCTCATGGATACGATTACGCATCTTCTCACACAGAATGCAATTGTTGAAATCGATGATGAAGATATGGATCAGTCCATAGGATGGACATCTTTTAAAGATACTTTCACGCCCAATTTTACCGGGTCATCTTTTGTCATCGGGTCTCATTTCGTTTTTTCATTTCGGATCGATAAAAAAGCGATTCCATCAAAAGTTATAACTAAACGATATCTTTTGGAAATGAAAAAACATCTGAAAGAAAGCGACAAAGAATTTCTTTCTCGGAATGAAAAAAAACAAATCAAAGAAGAAGTTCTTCGTCAACTTGCCATTCGAATACCGGCTACTCCCAATGTATTTGATATTCTCTGGAATTATGAAAAATCGATTCTCTGGTTTTTCTCTACACAAAAGTCGGCGAATGAAGCGTTTGAAATATTTTTCACAAAAACTTTTAAATTGAACCTCATTCGACGTTTTCCTTATACCGCAGCTCAAGAATTTCTTTCCGATATTGAAATGGATATGTTAAATAAACTGATACCGTCCCGTTTTATGGAGTGACTCTGTGCTCGACATTTCTGTTGCATATAACCGATATAAATTTCTTGGTCATGAATTTTTAACATGGCTGTGGTTTGCGATCGAACATGATCCAGATCGGTTATTTTCCGTTCTTTCCGATACAATTAATTTTTCCATTGGAAATCGAATCATGTTGGAAAATGCCGTCCATGATGCCATGGAAACCATCACGATCAAAGGTGATGACGCCGGTCTGGAAGAAGGAAAGTTGGCTCTGAAAAAAGGGGCTTTGGTTATAGAAATGCATCTTCGAATAGCGGAAAGCGATAATGAATGGCAACTGACTTTAAAAGGGGAAAGTTTGAATATCAGTAATCTAAAAGTTCCAGAAACAGGTCAAGTTGAAACCAGTGAAGATGTAGAAGGTGCAATACTCGAAAAATTTTTCTTGTATGAAAAAGTCATTGACTGGCTGGATGCCGTTTACGGCTATTTTGTCAAACTCAGGCTTTCTACGGAATGGGAAGGCGAAGTTGTACGCATAAAAAAATGGATATTTCAGTAAATCAACTTCTTGTCATTATTGGGTTGAAAGGTCCGTTCAATGAAGTTTACTCTGAAAAAATCGAAAATTTTGGATACGTTGGCAAAAATCCAAGGAATTGCCGCTAAGAAAACCAGTAATGCTATCATTTCTTGTGTTCTTATCAGAGCGATAGAAAATGGTATAAAAATTTATGTTACTGATTATGAAACCGGTTTTATCGGTTTTTATCCGGTTGAAGTGGAAACCGAAGGTGAAATTGCCATTAATGCCAGAAAGCTGTATGAAATCGTTCGGGATTTTCCAACCGAAGATATCCTTGTTAATGAAGTCGAAAACTTTTGGGTTGAAATCGGCAACTTCAATGTTCAATATCATATAGTCGGAATGAATCCAGAATCTTTTCCACAGGTTCCGGAAATAGAAGAAATTCCTTTCATTGATATTGATTCCAAAAATTTCAAGAAAATGATCGACAAGACATCCATGATGTCGGCAGCTAATGAAGATAAACGGGCGCATGTACATGGAGTCTGCTTAGAGACATTCAAGAAAGAAGAAGAAAACTGGCTGCGGATCATTTCTACAGACGGAAATCGTCTTGCCAAAGTGGATTATCCATGTGTCAATGAATCCGACATTACTTTTGATCGAACATTTTTGGTGCAGAAAAAAGGATTGAACGAACTTTCAAAAATTATCATTCCGCAAAGAAACCTTTCCATCGGGAAACTGGATAATAAGCTGTTCATCAAACAGGATCAAGAAACCATCAGTATTCATCTTATCAATGGCACATTTCCCAATGTCAGCGATATTCTTTTTGCCAAGAACGCCAAACAGATCATTCTGAACAAACAGATGTTCACGATGATGCTCAGACGGATGTCCATTTTCTCAACGGATGATTATAAAGGTGTTATCTTCAATCTCAATGATGATAAACTGATTGTTACTTCAACCAACCCTGAAATAGGGGAATCCAAAGAAGAAATGTTTATTGTCTATGCAAATGAACCTATCGAAGTTGCATTCAATCCGCGCTACTTTATCGAAGTACTCTCCGTGATCGAAGATGAACAGGTTATCATGAATATCGTCAATGATCAGAATCCCTGTCTGGTCGAAGGTGAAAAAGACAAAAGCTGTCTCTATGTCATTATGCCCATGAGAATATAAATGGAAAATCAAACTTATACTGCAGATAATATCAAAATACTGGAAGGATTGGAGGCGGTCCGCAAAAGACCTTCCATGTATATTGGAAATGTTGATATCGAAGGACTTCATCATTTGGTCTATGAAGTTGTGGATAACAGCATCGATGAAGCCATGGCCGGATATTGTGACGATATCCACGTGATTATCCATGCAGATAACAGTATCACTGTTGAAGATAACGGCAGAGGCATTCCAGTTGGCATTCATAAAAAGGAGAATGTGCCTGCTGTTGAAGTTGTCATGACAAAGCTGCATGCCGGTGGAAAGTTCGATGACAGTTCTTATAAAGTTTCCGGCGGACTGCATGGTGTCGGTATTTCCGTTGTCAATGCTTTGTCTGTGCTAGTTGAATTGGAAATATACTCCGATGGCAAGATTTATTACCAAACCTATACAAAAGGAAAAAAGTCCAGCGAGCTTCAAATTATTGGAGTGACCGAAAAAAGAGGTACCAAAGTTCACTTTTTACCGGATCCCGAAATATTTTCCGTTATGACTTACGATTTCGATATTCTCCTGCGCCGGATTCGGGAATTGGCTTTCCTGAACAAGGGTGTCAAAATTTCCATTGAAGATGAACGTACTGAAATAAAAAAGGAAATGCAGTATAAAGGAGGGTTGATATCATTTGTAGAATATCTCAATCGCCGTAATACACCTCTTCATCCGCCGATATTTATCGATGGCATAAAAAATGATGTCAGCATCGAAGTCGCCGTTCAGTACAATGACACCTATAATGAAAAACTATTTTCTTTTGCTAACAATATCAACACCATAGAAGGCGGAGCCCATTTGATCGGCTTTAAGGCGGCATTGACACGAACACTGAACCAATATGCATCCAGCGGCAGTCTGCCCAAAAATCTTCAAGCTAAAATCAGTGGTGATGATGTGCGAGAAGGCTTGACCGCCATTGTCAGTGTCCGGATTAAATCTCCCCAATTTGAAGGTCAAACCAAAACCAAGCTCGGCAACAGCGAGGTTAAGGGACTGGTCGAATCGCTGGTCAACGAAAAATTGAACATTTTTCTGGAAGAAAACCCGTCTATCGGTAAAAAAATCATCGAGAAGGCCGTTGAAGCATCTCGGGTCAGAGAAGCCTCCCGCCGGGCCCGTGATCTTGCCCGCAGCAAAGGATCACTGCTTGATTCGACACTTCCAGGAAAACTGGCGGAATGCCAAAGTTCCGATCCGGAGCAAAGAGAATTGTTTTTGGTGGAAGGAGATTCGGCTGGCGGTTCCGCCAAGCAGGCCAGAGACCGAAAATTTCAGGCGATTCTTCCCCTCAGGGGTAAAATTCTGAATGTGGAAAAAGCCAGGTTCGACAAGGTCATCAAAAGCGAAGAAATCAAAAATATCATTACAGTGTTGGGAACCGGTGTTGGTGAGGAAGACTACAGGGCAGAGCAGATTCGGTATCATAAAGTCATCATCATGACCGATGCGGATGTGGACGGTTCGCATATTCGTACCTTGTTGTTGACATTTTTTTATCGTCAGATGCGTGAAATCATTGAAAAAGGCTATCTCTATATCGCTCAGCCGCCGCTTTTTCGCGTGGGAAAAGGCAATCAGGCAATTTATTTAAAAAACGAAAAATCGTTTGACGAATTTATATTGAAAAGGGTCTGTCAACAAAAAGGGGTCAAAACCAGTTCGGGTGATGAATTGATTACCGACCGTCAACTGCTGACATGGGTCAATGATCTGTCGGAATATTTTTCGATGCTCAACAAGTTTACGATTCAGGGATACCCATCCGAACTGATGACATGCTTGATTCAGGCGGGTGTCCGCAACAGGGAGTTCATCAAAGATATTCAGGAGATGATGGTTCTTAGAGAATCCATTATTCAGTCTGGCTTTGATGTCACTGAACCTCTGTGGAATGATGAAAAATATTTATATGAAATGACGGTGTCGAGTCCCGAATCGGATCAGCTCAAGCGGTTGTTGACGGAGAGAACCGAAAAGGATTTTAAACCAGTCCGCATCGGCAGAGGCCTTGTTTTCTCTAAAGATTTTCAGAAATGCATGACGCTGGGCGAGCGAATTGCACCTTACAACATTCCGCCTTTTCGAATTGTTGAAACAGGAAAGGACAAGGAAGCCATTATTGCGGATGATATTCATCAGCTCCTCGACTCGCTCATCGAAGAAGGAAAAAAAGGAATCGGTGTGCAGCGGTATAAAGGTCTTGGAGAAATGAATCCTGACCAGCTATGGGAAACGACAATGGACCCTGAAAAAAGAATATTGCTTCAGGTAAAAATAGAGGATGCGGTCGAAACCGATGAAATATTTACGGTGCTGATGGGGGAAGAAGTTGAACCCCGCAGAGAATTCATTCAAAATAATGCGTTGCGGGTTACAACGCTCGATATATAATCATGACACTGAACATTACGACAATTCAGGCAAGAGATATCCCGGATGCATGGTTTCAATGTGTTTATGAAATCATCGACAAGGGCCATCGCTATCAGATCGACAGAGGAAGTTTTCAAGGTCAGGAACGGCTTGAGTTCGACTATGTTACGATTCATATCCGATTTCCGGGAACCCGCCCGCTTATTCCCGATATTCCAGAGGCTTTGTGTATTCCAAATCCGGTAGCTGACGGTTATATCGAAAGTTATCTACCCTATTTGATGACGGCCGAAAAACAGCCCAATGAAGATTACACTTATGGGGAATATCTCGAATCACAAATTGCCGAAGTGATACGCATGTATCGGCAGGATGGTCATGGCACCAATCAGGCTTATATGACGGTCGGAGATCCGAAGGCATTGTTTTTAAAAGACCCACCCTGCCTTCGGGGAATCGATACCCGTATTCGATATGGCAAATTGCATTTCATGGTGTATTTTCGCTCATGGGATCTGTGGAATGGTTTTCCTGCCAATCTTGGAGCCATTCAAATGCTTAAAGAATACATGGCTCAAGAAATTGGTGTCGAGGATGGTGAAATCATTGCCGCCAGTAAAGGTCTTCACTTATATGATTATATTTGGGAATTGGCCCGTCTGCGAACTATGAAGAGCTGCCATGAGTCAATTTAAAAGTCGATATTTCCCGGAGTTCTAGGAAATGGGATGACATCACGGATGTTGGCAATACCAGTGATCATCATGATCAACCGCTCGAACCCCATACCAAATCCGCTGTGCGGTACCGATCCGTAGCGTCTGGAATCCAGGTACCACCAGTAATTTTCTTTGATCAACCCCATTTCATCCATTCTATTTTCAAGTAAATCCAACCGCTCTTCCCGCTGACTGCCGCCGATGATTTCTCCAATGCCCGGAACCAAAATATCCATGGCCGCAACGGTTTGTTGATCATCGTTCAGCCGCATATAAAATGGTTTGATGGTTTTAGGGTAATTATAAAGTATGACAGGCTTTTTGAAGTGAATTTCGGTCAGAAATTTTTCGTGTTCGGATTGAAGATCGACACCATATCTTATGGGATACTCGAATGGATGTCGTGATTTTTTCAAAATTTCTACAGCTTCACCGTAGGGCAGGCGAACGAATTCAGAGGATACAATGTGATTGAGTGTATCCATCAGCGTTTTATCCACAAAATTTCCGAAAAGCGCCATATCGTCCGGACAACTATCAAGCACATGAAGAATGATATACCGGATCAGTTCCTCGCCGAGATTCATATTTCCGGAAAGATCACAGAAAGCCATTTCCGGCTCGATCATCCAGAATTCGGCCGCATGACGACGGGTGTTGGAGTTTTCGGCACGAAACGTCGGACCGAAGGTATAAACATCCCCCAAAGCCAGAGCAAACATCTCCGCGGAAAGCTGTCCCGATACCGTCAGGCTGACTTCTTTTTCAAAAAAATCCTGCTCTGCACTCAACTCCTTACTGGGTATGGATGGTTTGCCGAAATTCAAGGTCGTGACCCGAAACATTTCTCCGGCGCCTTCACAGTCCGATCCGGTGATGATAGGGGTATGGATATACCAAAATCCCCGTTCTCTAAAAAATGTATGAATCGCATAGGATAGTTCTGAGCGGATACGAAACACCGCACCATATTTGTTTGTTCTCGGCCGAAGGTGAGCGATGGTGCGAAGAAATTCATCGCTGTGACGTTTTTTCTGGAGGGGAAATGTTTCTGGAGCTGACCCGACAATTGAAATTTCCGTTGCGACGATCTCCCAACTCTGGCCTTTGCCTTGTGACGGAACCAGTCTGCCGATGATGCAGACGGCGGTTCCTGTGGTAATATGTTGGATATCGTCATAATTGGGAAGGCTGTCGGGAGCAATGATCTGTATGTTTTTCAGACAGGACCCGTCATTGATTTCAATGAATGAAAATTCTTTGGAATCTCTTCGGGTTCTAACCCATCCATTTACAAGAACCTGATCGATGGGAGTTGGGGACTGGAGCAGACTGTGAATTTTTGAACGATTCATGGATTCCTCTCTGATATGTGACATGATCGACATTATGACGCATCATACACGAGGTGTTTGTAAAAGTCCAAAAAATCACAGTTCTGCTACCGTTCAGGAAATAGACTTATAGGCTGTTGCCGTTCGTGCTTTTTCCCAGTCTTCAACCTGATCCCCTTCTTCCACTTCTTCCCAACCGGTCAACATAGCTCGGGTGTGTGCAAATAGTGTATGGCCTGTGGTGATCATATAGACATGGACAATCAAAAAGGATAATATAGCAAATGCTCCTAAAGTATGAATCAAAGCGACAACTTCCAAGTTCAGCCAGGTTACTCCCCAGCGATCCCATGAATTGTAACCCCAATATAAAAATCCGCTGAGCATCTGAACCGGAAGCAACATGGCTGCTAAGATCAAATAAGTCAACCGTTGCACCGGATTGTGTTTGGCTTCTTTTCGTTTAGGTACCGGATGGGATTCTCCCTTGAAAATTCCATATAGATAATAACGAATTACCTGGACCATTTTTCTGGTTGTAGGGATATATTGACGCCATTCTCCTGTCGTGAAGACCCAGAAGATGAAAAAAGCGAAGGCAATCAGCCAGGCGATTCCCAGTACATTGTGAATATCCACTGCGGATTTAAACCCGAATGCATTGTAAAGTCCATGCAATTCAAATCCGGTCAGAAGCAAAATTAAGATTAAAAGGGTCTGCAGCCAGTGCCAGAAACGTTCATATCGGGTATAAAGATACATGTTCACGATTTTCAGGGTTTCATTCATATCATATCTCCTTCCGATTTCGAAAAATGATTCGGCCGCCGGCATGAAGAGCTACTCCTGCCAAGGGTCCCAATACAGTGGCCCATCCAATAAAATCCAACCATCGCGAATGATCTCGGCCGGGCATATAAAAACCTGTCAAAGCGGAAAGTCTGCTGTTTTCTCTGCGATGACACTCGATGCAAGTAACTGCATTTTCTTTCGGTGCAACCATGTGCGTTGTGGGAAACACATAAGCAGTTTTGACAAAGTCATATTCTCCGCTGAAAGGAAGATTGACGGATGACATACCTTTTTCGAATGACATTTTCCAGTCATAATCTGACCAATAAGCTCCACTGCCAGGCGGACCGAAAAGCTTGGGAATCAGCAGGGTATTGTTGATCTTGTCATAAGGTTGTTTGCCTCGGTGGACTTTGAAAGGAAATATGCGGGAATTTGGATCACTCATATTTCCCAGAGGCCAGCTCACTTTGACTTCCTGCCCTGGATCAATGGTATCTCGGGCAGTCAGGGTGGTAATAGCTCCATTGAACCAATAATATTCCGGCTTGACGTTTTTCTCCCAGACAAATTCCCCTTTCAGTGTGTCATAGGTGGACTTATCATGCGGACCTTTTACATTATATGGTTTTCCGTCTTTTTTATTACCGGCTTTTGACCAATCCCACTGCATTTTTGTGGCGTTGACTCGAGCAAATGCGGGAATATGACATGATTGACAGGCGATCCGGTCGGTGTGATCATTTGCCTTGAAACCGGGTTTATGGGGGGTTGCGGTATGGCAGGATTCACACATGATCTTGGGCGTCAAATCATCCTGAACCAGACTTTTACGAGAGGTCGAAGCCGGTGTGGCATAAATCCGTCCGGCAATATGGTGTTGTTGTGTGGTATGACATCTCACACAATCGAAATTCTGGCCGTCTATTCCCATATGAACATCCAGGATTTTATTGGGTTTGGTCAGAGACGAGTCCAAGTCACCATGTTTTACACCGTCTCCGCCGCCACCATGAAAATGACAAGTACCGCAATTTTGACGGGTCGGACGGCCGACACTCTGGGCAACCTTGTTCCAGTCTGGCGGATTGAACATCACATTTTCGGATTTGAAAAGAGTAGGCTCAGTGACCGGATTTCCGGCTCCGGTAGGAAATTTTTTGTAAGTACCGGTCTGTTCATGACAGACTAGACAATCGACAGCATTTGGATTTGAAAAATCGAAATGACTATCTTTCCATCCATAGCCCGCATGGCAGGAGGTGCAGCGCGGCTCATTGGACGGCAGGGCGATGCAGAAATTGTTGATCGAAATACCCCCTTTTCCGATTTTTTTTTGGGGATCAGATTTCGGATCCAACCATGTCCAGTGAATTGTCTTGTGAAACTGGCCGGCAGCCAATTCATGACAGGTAAGACAGGCTGCTGTGACTTCCGGGCCGGATTTGAAATCACTTTTCAGAGCTTCATGTTGGCTGTGATCAGCGGTAATCCAGATTTGTTTTCCTTTGGTTGCCTGCTGCGCCATGGTCCGTCCTGGAGCCTGATTTTCATCCAGTTCCGCCACCGGAGCTGACCATAAAACGAGTGGATATCCCGTTATCACAGTCATCGCAATTATTAGATAGAACAGGTAACGTTTTGAATCCATCAACACCTCCTGTAATCTCAGATGTATAAAAAAATCGAAATGAATTTCTGAAAACCTATAAAAAGTTGAGCAATTCGTATGCCAAAATGAAATATCGTGTTCTTATAGTTATAACATATTGTGTTAATAGCTTTTTATTTAGATATTCATGATATGAAACGTCGCTTGATGAAATGCACATTAATTGATATGTTAACACCTATTAACTTAACAGGATTACACATCGGATGCTCAACGGAAATTCAATTCATGGATATTGCCAGATACTGGAAAACGATTGTGGACACGCTTCAGGACGGTTTGCTGGTTGTTGATTCCGGAGGGAATATTGTGGCGGCCAATCCTGCTGCTGAAAAAATGACCGGGTATTCGGCAGAAGAACTGATAGGAAGTAATTGCCGAGGGCTGAACTGTACAGGTTGTGAAGTGTTTAACCAGGGCCATGGTGAAAAATGGTGCCAGTTGTTTTTGAAAGGTGAAACCCGGGCAAAAAAATGTGTGATTGTTCGAAAAGATGGGCGGGCGATTCAAATCATCAAGAACGCCTCTGTGCTGAGGGATTCGGGCGGACAGGCGATTGGAGCGGTGGAAACGTTTACGGACATGTCCGAGATTGTGCGTCAGCAGCAGGAAATTATGTCCCTTCGAAAAACCTTCCACGTGGATGATGGATACCAGGGCATTCTCGGCCAATCTCCGGCCATGCAACAACTCTTTGAGCTGATCGACAATGTCGCTCTGTCGGATGCGCCGGTGATGATACAGGGCCAGAGCGGTACCGGAAAAGAGTTGGTAGCCAGAGCTATCCACGATGTCAGCCTACGGCGCAACAAGCCGTTTATCAAGGTGAATTGTGCTGCGCTCAATGAAAATCTTCTGGAAAGTGAATTGTTCGGTCATGTGAAAGGGGCTTACACCGGTGCAGACCGGTCCCGTACCGGACGATTCGAAGCTGCCCATGAAGGAACGATTTTTCTGGATGAAATCGGGGACATTCCCTTGAAAACTCAGGTGAAACTGTTACGGGTGTTGGAGGAAAAAGAAATCGAACGGGTAGGCGATCATCGGAGCATTCAGATCGATGTCCGGATTATTTCAGCCACCAACCGGAATCTTGAGGAATTAATCTCGCAGGGTCTTTTCCGGGAAGATCTATTTTTTCGGATCAATGTGTTTCCGTTGCGATGTCCTTCACTCAGCGAACGAAAAGAAGATATTCCCATGATTGTTCAGAATTTCATCGAGCAAAACACCCAAAAGACCGGAAAAAAAATTTTGGGATTGACATCGGATGCGATGGAAAAACTGATGAATTATTCATGGCCGGGAAATGTCCGGGAACTGAGAAATGCCATTGACTATGCTTTTGTCTTATGTTCCAGCGGCTGGATCGAAGTCGGCCATCTGCCGGTGAAAATGATTCATCTGGAATCGAAAATATCGAAATCTCTCAAGGACAATCCGAAAAATACGAAGGAAAGGGAAGAATTGATCCGCATTCTTCGTCAGGTCAGCGGCAACCAATCAGAAGCGGCGCGGATTCTGGATGTCAGCCGGGTGACGATATGGAAGCGCATGAAGAAATACGGCATCGATGTCCATTCGGACATTTTTTCACCTTGATATCCCGTTGACCTATAAACATTTTGATCCGCTGCCTTGCGAAATGAATTTTTTGAATGTCTATAGAAGTGTTGATGCGATGATTTCTACGGGGTGGCGAATTGGTTTGGTGCTGAACTGAGCCATCTGCATGGCGCACGTCGGGCAGTCGGTAACACCGACATCGGCATTGGATGCATCGAGCCGATCGAGCATTGTCGATCCGATAGCAAGGCTCAGGTCATAATGATCTGCCGATAGCCCCCAGGTACCGGCCATACCGCAGCATCGGGTGGCCGGATGCTCGATGGCAGCGCCATCGATTCGACGAAGCATATCGATCGAACTGTCGGGCTCCGGCTGAACTTTTAAATGACAAGGGGTATGATAAAAAAGACGTTGGGAGGCCGGTGCTGTTTTCAGTCGCTCGGAATATTGGTTGATCAGCCGGCTGACATGGATCACCTTGTCTCGGACATTTTGAATAAAAACGGAATCCTCCAGAAAACTCCATTCCTGCATCAGTGCCAGTCCGCAGGAAGAACATGATACCACAATGTAATCCACCGATCTTATCATCGGCCCCCAGATTGCAAAATTGGCGATGATTTTCTCCCGTGCGGAACGCGTCGATCCTTTTGTCAACAGGGGAAGACCGCAGCAATGCTGAGCGGGTACATATACGGTCATCCCCATGGCGGTCAGGACGGATACCGTGGCCATTCCGATGGATGGTTTCAAATAGGCGGCATAGCATCCCGTGAAATAAAGAATCTTTGGATATCCTTGGCCGGAGACCATGGGAATCTGCTCAAAAAGTGTTTTGTTCGAAAAAACAGGTAACTGTCGTCTGGAATCGATGCCGGTGATTTTTTCGCCAAGACGTTTAACCAGCGGCATGTTGAGAACCGGCATAGCCAGGCGGCCAAGTTTTCCGGTGGTTGTTGCGGCTCGTTCGGTTTCAGCCATCAAGCTTTCATGAAAGGTCGGACTGAAGCGAGAAACCGCCGCAGCTTTGGCTTCCATAACCATTTTGGGAATATCGACACCTGACGGACACTCATGAAAACAACTGCCGCAGGCGATACACCGGGATATGACATCCTGAAACGCTTCATGATACAGCATGGCATCATCGAAGACACCGCTGATCAGCATTCGCAAAATATTGGCCTTGGCACGAGGCGCTGCGGGTTCATCCCGGGTGACTTTGTAAACCGGACACATCCGTGTGGCTGTGGTGACGGTAGTGCATTTGGCGCACCCATGGCATTTTTCGACTTCGTTCACAAAATCTTCGGGCCACAAGAGATGTTTGTCCGCCAAATCCGATGCGCGGTAGTCCGGTCCATAGCGGAGGTTTCGGGATAACTGGTTCGGATTGTCGGACGTGATGATATCCGGATTGAATATATTCAACGGGTCCAGAAGGCGTTTGATTTTCAGAAACAGCGGGAAAATCGTGGGATACTGATGTCGGATGTAGGCGCTTCGGAGCCGCCCGTCTCCATGTTCACCGGAAACGGCGCCTCCCAGGGAATGAACCAGATCGAATGTTCTGTCCGCGATGGGTTTGAGTTTTCCGATATCGACCGGGTCTTTCAGATTCAACAGAGGCCGGGTATGAAGCAGCCCTTTGGCGATGTGTCCATACACCACAAATGAAACCTGGCAATCGTTCAGCAGTGTGTAAATTCCTTTGAAATAGTCCACCAGCCGGTCGGTTGGAACTGCGGCATCTTCGATCAGGGCCAGAATTTTTTTCTGTCCTTTCAGTTTATAGAGAATCGGTACCGCTGCTTTGCGAACCGCCCAAAAATTTTCCTTTTCCTGGTCTGTGACCGCAATGTGGGAATTTTTGGTATATTCCCGATCCGCCATGATCCGCTGAGATTCTTGACATAGACGTATGCAAGATTCCGGCTTTTCCGAATCGAATTCAATGAGCAGCACGTTGTCGATACCGTCCGGAATATGGTTGTTCAGTCGGGGATCGAAATCCCTGGCCAAATTGAGAAGTGATTTGTCCATGATTTCGATGCCGGACGGTCCCAGCGGCAGAATATCCTGAACGGCCCGGGCGGCGGAGAGAATATCGGTAAAATAGGCCACCACCAGCGCATCATGGCCTGGCTTGGGCAGGAGCCGGAACTTCAGGCGGGTGACGATTCCCAATGTGCCTTCGGCTCCGGCAAACAGCCTTGTCAGATCGAGATGGTCATCGTGAACGAGTGACCGCAGGTTATATCCTGAAGTGTTGCAACGGATGTCCGGGTAGGCGGTTTCGATATCCGCCCGATGCCGGGTGTAGAGATCGAAAATCCCTCGAAACGGTTCGGGCAGGTTTGGGTAAGGGGTATTCAGGATATCGGACAGAACAATCACCTGACCGGTGCCGAGAACGACCTGCGCATCCAGAATGTAGTCGGCGACATTGCCATATTTGACGGAATGGGCACCGCTGGCATTGGTGGCCAGCATACCGCCGAACGAGGCATATTCTCCGCTGGACGGGTCGGGTGGAAAGAAAAGCCCCTTTCCTTTCAAAACCGCTTCCAGTTCTCCCAGCCGATAGCCGGGTTCGCATGCCATCCATTGATTTTCAATGTCGAGATGCAGCATGCGGTTCATGTTTTTGGAAAAATCCAGAACAATGCCATTTCCTAATGCCGATCCGCACAAACCGCTGCCGGTTCCCCGTGCATGGACAGGCATCCCATTCTCAGCGGCGAAACGGACTGTTTGAACCACGTCTTCGACCGATGCCGGATACACCACGACCGCCGGCTGGATGCGGTAGATACTGCCGTCTGTAGAAACCAGTCCGGTTCGGATTTGATCCGTAAAGACCTGGCCGGCTATTTTTTTTTGAAGCGATTGAATCATG
>CAZBUL010000013.1:0-3511 GCA_964495045.1 uncultured Desulfobacterales bacterium
AAAAATTAACTATCTGAATTAATGATTTAATCAGGCCAGTGCAGAAGCAGTTGGCACAATAACACATCGATCACAGGAGGTGAAATTATGGCACTTGTCAGATGGCAACCTTATGGAGCGGTAGCGAGTTTGCAGGACAGCATCAACAGACTTTTCAACGATGCTTTCCCGCGGTCCATGACGGATGAAGATGTGGCATTGAGCACATGGAAACCCGTGGTGGACATTTTCGACAAAACGGACTCAATCATAATCCATGCCGAACTTCCCGGAGTGACGAAGGACGATGTATCCATCGAAGTCAAGGATAACGTCCTGACTTTGAAAGGGGAGCGGGTTGAAGTCAAGGAGGTGAGTGAAGACAAATTTTTCAGGAAAGAGAGGAGTTTTGGCTCATTCTACCGGGCTTTCACACTGCCTTCGGCCATCAATCCGGACAAAATCAAGGCGACTTTTAAGGATGGCGTTCTCGAGATTGAAATTCCGAAACCCGAAGAACAGAAGCCAAAACAAATTCAGATCAAAATCGAATAACAGTAAGGTCTTAACACCTGTGATGAAAAAGGGGCTCGCCATCGAGCCCCTTTTTTACTTTTCAATCATAGCTGAAAATTTTATACACAGTGGATGATCCGAGAAGCGCATCGACCATCCCTTCCTTTTGCTCACGTTTTTCGTTGGCAAACCATCGTTGCCATGCTTCGAGGGATTTCCATGTGCTGATGACAAGATATTCGTTACGATCTTCAACATTGCGCATGGTCTCACCGGAAATGTAGCCATACTGGTGGTTTGCCATGTCCCGGAGTTCAAGAAGCAAATCAGTGAGTTTGGCCATCAGGGTGGTATCCAGCAGTCCGCTCGACATATTCGGCATCTTGCGTGTCATGAGAACACGTACTGTCATTTTTCCTCCTTTGGACATCGTTCATGATCGATCAAAGTCTTGAGGGAATTTCTCTTATCCTACAATCATCACCACATCACCGGTGGACACTTCGGAGCCTTTATCGATACGGATTTCCTTGATTGTTCCGGATACATGGCTGGTCAGGCTGTTTTCCATTTTCATGGCTTCGAGAATGGCTACCACCTGACCGGCTGTGACGATGTCTCCGACTTTGACCTTGATCTCCAGAATCAAACCAGGGATGGGTGCTACGATGTATTCTTGGCCAGGCAGAATCGGTTCCGCACGGGTTTCGGATTTTTTTACTACCGCTGGGGTCTGAGTCTCAGCTGCCTGGGTGATAGCGACTGGTTGACCAGGCTTGGCCGGTCGGCTGAAAAAGACATCGTAAGGTTGCCCGTTTACTTCAACACGGGCTGCATTGGCCGACATGTTGTTGATAGCGACATCAAAGTTTTTCTTGTTGATTTCTATATGATATTTCATTGGTTGCCTCACAATCGGATAAATGACAGGTTTTTTCGCATCATTCATCCGTACCGTTTGATCAGAAAGGGTTATTGGGCTTGATTGGCCGTAAAAATGTTTGTGTCCGTGTATTTTGAATTTCGACACGGCCATACTGCACCCACGCATTCGACCCGACTTTATTGGCATCGGTGGAATCACGTTGTGTTTTGGGAGTCAGGTGCAAGTGAAGCGCCGTTGCGATGGCCGCTACCATGTCCGGATCCGGACCGGATGGCTGTTCCTCTGTCTGGATTGATGTGGAAGGAGCGGATGGCTGGGGCGCAGCGGGCCGACCCTCTGGAGGTGTCGGTTTCTTGCGCTTGTTATCCAGCATGACGAAGAATTGTCCGACAACCATCATTCCAATCATCAGCATCGACAACACCAAAAAGATTCCAAAAAAACGAACGATCAAGGTGCCGAGTGCATAACTCCAAAAATAATCTTTGGGTCCTCCGATGAACTGAATCCGACCGTTGGCCGTTCCGTCGGCATCCATATCACCGCCGTCCTTTACCCGAATTGTGAATTGGACGGAACCATCATTTCCTTGTGCAGCCTTGCTGCCGGAATTGAACCATTTAACCGGTTTCCTGGTATTGTAAACCCAGTATTCCGTTGAGATTGTGAAAAAGGGAGACGAAATGCCGATATCCGCTTCAGAGCCGGTGGAAACTTCGACAGAGGCATCAAAAAATGAAGATTTGTATTCTTTGATGTCCAGTTCCGGCGTCTGGATCGTTTCAAAATCAATCCCTTTGACATCCAGCAATTGGCCCTGAGCTGTGGTGAAATCGATCAAAACGCTCGTGCTTTTTGCCCGGGGGATCAGCTTGGCGGTGATCGATTTTTCGGACCGGGTGAATTCAGGAGCCGGCTTTTCCATGTCTTCCCCAATGGCTGCCAGAGACGGATTCTGAAAGACCATGGGTAGAATCAGTGCACAACAATATACAAAGAAACGCAGTCGTAAGAAAGAACAGAGTCTCATGATGCCTCCTTCTATTGGAACATGGCGATCAGCATGCCGGCGGCAGCAGCCGATCCAATAACTCCTGCCAGATTGGGCCCCATGGCATGCATGATCAGCCAGTTCTCGGGATCAGCCTTCAACCCTTCGGAATGAGAAACGCGGGCCGACATGGGCACGGCCGAAACACCCGCAGAGCCGATCAATGGATTCATCTTTTCCTTCAGGAAAAGATTCATGATGTGCACCGTCAATATGCCTCCAATGGTACAGACCACAAAATCCAGAAGGCCGAATGCAAAGATCAGCATGGGTTTCCAGTTCAAAAACACTTCGGCTTGCATGGTGGCACCCACCGAAAGGCCCAGAAAAATGGTGACGATGTTCATCAAGGCGTTCTGCGCCGTATCCGACAGACGTTTGACAACGCCGCTTTCCCGCATCAGATTGCCGAACATGAACATACCCATCAAGGGGGCGACAGCCGGTATCAGCAGCACAATCAGTACTGCCGCAACGAGTGGAAATATCAGCTTTTCCCTGGCGGATACGGGTCTGAGCTGCCGCATCTTGATCCGGCGCTGGACCGGTGTCGTCAACCATCGCATAATCGGAGGCTGGATAAGAGGCACCATGGCCATATAGGAATAGGCTGCCAGAGCGTTCGCCCCCAGCAGATGGGGGGCCAGCTTGGTCGTCAGATAAATGGTGGTGGGGCCGTCCGCACCGCCGATGATGCCTACGGATGCGGCTTCCTTCAGTGTGAAACCAAAAAAAAGTGTTCCCAGATAGGTGACAAAAACACCCAGTTGGGCACCGGCACCGATGATCAGGGTCTTGGGATTGGAAATCAGCGGACCGAAGTCCGTCATCGCCCCCAGTCCCAGAAAAATGACACAGGGGATGATCTCCCATTCGACGCCGTATTTATAGAACGCCCGAATTAATTCGGGGGTACCGTGTTCGGAAAACCCCATCAGCGGTGTGAGCGGAAAATTGACGAGGAAGATACCAAAACCGATGGGCAGCAGCAGTAGCGGCTCGTAGTCCTTGGCGATCGCCAGATATAGAAAAAAAAGTCCAACGCCGATCATCAGAACATTGCCGCCCGTCAGATTGGG
>CAZBUL010000013.1:3611-15842 GCA_964495045.1 uncultured Desulfobacterales bacterium
CGGTAGTCTTCGATGCGGCGTTTGCGTTCTTCATCCGGTGCGGCTGATGCATCGATCTCTTTTCTGGAGATGATGTTGACCGCTCCTTCCGCTCCCATGACGGCAATTTCTGCGCCGGGATAGGCCAGAACGACATCTCCGCGGGTGTGTTTGGAATTCATGACGATGTAGGCGCCGCCGTAAGCTTTGCGGGTGATGACGGTAATACGGGGAACCGTGGCTTCACAGAAAGCATAGATGAGTTTGGCCCCATGTTTGATGATCCCGCCGTGTTCCTGATGAGTTCCCGGCAGAAAACCGGGCACGTCTTCATAGACGATGAGCGGGATGTTGAAGGCATCACAGAACCGAACGAACCGGGCCCCTTTGATGGAAGCATCGATATCGAGACATCCGGCCATGACACTGGGCTGATTGGCCACGATGCCGACGGTCATGCCGTCCAGCCGACCATAACCGATCACGATGTTTTTCGCCCAGTGCTGGTGGACTTCGAAGAAATATCCGTCGTCCATATTGGATCGAACGATGCCGCGAATGTCGTAGGGCTTATTGGGATCGGATGGAACGATATCCCGCAGGGTTTCGTCCTGGCGCATGGGATCGTCCTGGGTGGCAGACCGGGGTGGATCTTCCATATTGTTCTGGGGCAGAAACGCCATCAGTTCGCGGATCATCTCGAGACAGGCACTGTCGTCGGGTGCCGCAAAATGGGCCACGCCGCTCTTGGCATTGTGGGCCATGGCGCCGCCGAGGTCTTCCTTGCTGACAGTTTCACGGGTGACAGATTTGATGACTTCGGGACCGGTGATAAACATGTGGCCGGTTTTTTCGACCATGAAAATCCAGTCGGTCAACGCCGGGCTGTACACCGCACCGCCTGCTGAAGGTCCCATGATGGCCGTGATCTGCGGAACCACACCCGATGCCATGACATTCATGAGAAAAATATCTCCATAACCGGCCAGGCTCATGACACCTTCCTGAATGCGGGCGCCGCCTGAATCGCAGAGGCCGATGACGGGGGCTCCGGTTTTCATGGCCATTTTCATGATTTTGACGATTTTTTCGGCATGGGCCAGCGATAGAGAGCCGCCCAGCACCGTAAAGTCCTGAGCGAAAACGAAAGCCTGTCTGCCGTGGAGCATGCCGTAACCCGTGACCACACCGTCTCCGGGAACCTTTTGATCAGCCATACCGAAGTCGCTGCACCGGTGCGTTTTAAACCGATCGATTTCAACGAAGGTATTCGGGTCGAGCAATTGGAATATGCGTTCTCGAGCGGTCAGTTTGCCGGATTCATGCTGTTTGCGGATTTTGTCTTCCCCCCCGCCGGCAAGGGCTTGAATCTGCTTTTGCTGAAGTTTTTCTATTAATTGTGTTGATGATTCCATAATATCTCCTTGTCTGTTGTTTTATCGGACTCCATATCTGAAATAATCTTACACGTCAATTTGAAACTGAATATTCGTCAATTGATGAATAACTGGGTAATTGAATTCATTGTCGATGAAAGAATACCTGCATATATACTTTGAACGGATATAAACAGTATTTCCGATACATCACTCCCGCAGCGGGGAAGGCCAGGTGGGAATTATCTGAGGTAAATAAAAATAATGAATATACTTTAAAATATAATTTGGTTTGAATAAATTATCCGATCTATGTTATAGGTAAAACATGCAGGTAATGATAGGGATATGGAAGCGGGTTGCAGTTTTATTCGGGGCGCTCTGCAATTGATTCCGAAATCGGCCATGAAAAATTCGGTGCTTCAGTTATCATGGCACTTTTTCTGCGTGGTAGCGATGACCAGACTATACAGCCTTTCGGTAAAATCCAGGTTATTTTATCATTCAAACGAAACAGGAGGAGCGACAATGAAAAAAGCGGTAGTGCTATCGATGTTGGCGTTGATTTGTTTTTTACCAGCGTTGGTGACGGCCGAGCCCGTCAAGCTCGGTTTCATCAATTCCATCACCGGTCCGGAAGCCCCGATCGGTGAAAATTTGACCAATGGCGTCATGCTGGCCGTTGAAGATCTCAAAGAAAAAGGCATCGATGTGGATTTGATCAAGGAAGACGATACGGGTAAACCCGAAAAATCCATGGCGGCTCTCGAGAAACTGGCCACGCGCGACAAAGTTGTCGGTATCGTCGGTCCTTACACATCAGCAACATCCAATGCCGATGCCAAAATGGCGGAACGCTACAAAGTGCCATTATTGGTACCGGCCGCATCCAAGGAAGAAATCACCCGCCAGAATCTTCAGTGGACATTCCGGACATCGGGAACCACCGGGGATTATGCAACGATTTTGTTGGAAATGGCTGCTAAACTGGGACAGCCCAAGACCCTTGCCATTCTAAACGAAAATACCGACTTTGGTGTGTCGGCAGCCAACAGCGCCAAGTCTGTGGCCGAAAAACTGGGCATCAAACTGGTTTTTGAAGAAGCTTATTCCAAGGGGTCGCCGGATTACCGATCCACCCTGGCCAAAGCCAAAGACGCCAAACCGGATCTGGTCTTCATGGTGTCTTATGTGGCGGATGCCATTTTGCTCATGCGGCAGTCCCGCGAAATCGGATTGTCTCCGATGGCCTTTTTGGGAGCAGGTGCTGGATTCTCGGTAGCCCAGTTCGCCGCTGAAAAAGAGATCAGTAATGGCATCTTCTCATCGACGCAGTGGACCGAAGACGTACCCTGGGGAAACTCGAAAGCATGGTACCAGCGTTATGAAAAGAAGTTTGGCAAATCGCCGACCTATCATGCAGCCTGCGCTTACGAATCCATGATGATCATGGGGCAGGCAGCCGCCACCGTCGGCGGTGACCGGGAGAAACTGCGTCAGCAATTGCGCACTGGAAAATGGAACGGTATCCTGGGTGAGGTGGCTTTTACGGATTATGATGGATATCAGAACCAGCGGAAGGCCCAAATGCTTGTGGAACAGGTTCAGAACGGCAAACACGAAACCGTTTGGCCGGCCGAACTGTCTGCCAAGAAACCGATCTGGCCTTTTCCGGGATGGACGAAATAACGGAATATGGTATGATGGGTAATATGAAATTGTGAAGGTGTGGGGTCCGAATAACTGCACCCTCACGCTTTCACATTTCAACTCCATCAATGTCCGTTTTTGATTCTTCATTTATCAGACACCGAGGCGATATGGCTGTATTTCTTCAATCCATGTTAAGCGGCATTCTGATCGGTGGTGTGTACGCCCTGATCGGTATCGGCCTGACCATCATTTTCGGGGTCATGCGTGTCATCAACTTTGCCCATGGCGACCTGCTGATGATCGGCATGTACATGACATATTTTCTGTTTGCATTGCTTCACATCGACCCGTTCGTCTCGATTGTCGTGACGATTCCGATGATGTTTCTGTTCGGGGCGTTCCTGCAAAAGGTCTTCATCAATCGTGTGCTGGGTGCTCTCCCGCAGAATCAGATTTTGTTGACCATCGGCATGGGGCTTGTCATGAGCAATGCCATCATGCTGGCCTTCACGTCGGATTACAAGATTCTGTCAACGACATATTCTTCCAGCAGTTTCAGCATCCTGGGCATATCGGTCTCCACGCCGCTCCTCATCTCGTTTGCGATCACGATCATCATCACCTTGATCCTCTATTGGTTTCTGTATCGGACCGACACGGGTCAGGCCATTCGTGCAACAGCTCAAGACCGGGCGGCCGCTCAGCTTATGGGGATCAACGTCAAGCGGATGTCTATCATCGCCTTTGGATTGGGAGCTGCACTGGCCGGCACGGCGGGAGCGCTCATATCGCCGACCTATTATATCTTCCCGCAGGTGGGCAGCGTTTTTACGCTCAAGGCGTTTGTGATCACCGTTTTGGGCGGTATGGGCAGCATTGTGGGGGCGACCCTCGGCGGCGTAATCATCGGCATTGCGGAATCCGTCGGTGGTGTGTATTTCGGTTCAGGATGGAAAGATGTCATCGTATTCATCGTGTTCCTGCTGGTGCTGCTGTTCAAGCCATCCGGCTTGCTGGGAACTTCAAAAGACTGACGGGGGCGGAGACGGTATGAGACGATTCATGCACAACATGCGGGGAACGAGTCCACTGCTGATTCTGGTGATTGGGGCTGTGGGGGTTGCGCTCTTTTTGTTTCCAAGTTTTGTGGAGAGCACCTATGCTCTCCATATCATGATACTGATATTCATCAGCGTCATCATGGGATCCGGGTGGAATATTCTTGGCGGATATACCGGACAGTACTCGGTGGGGCATGCCGCCTATTTCGGTGTCGGTGCCTACACCACAATCGTCCTGATGCAATACCGGCATATCGCTCCGTGGTTCGGTGTGTGGGCAGGCATTGGTGTGGCCGTTGTCATCGGCCTGATCATCGGCACCATCTGCTTTCGGCTGCGGGGGCCATACTTCGTTTTGGCATCCATTGCGGTGGCCGAGATATTCCGGGTGACAGCTCTCAATCTGAAAAAGCTCACCAATGGTGCGGAAGGCATTCTGATCACAGATATTCCGCCATTTAAAATCGGGGATGTTGTGATCACCGATTTTATGTCCAAGGTGCCGTTTTATTACATCGGACTTGTCATTTTGATTGCCGCCATCATTGCCACCTGGGCGATTCAGAATTCCAAGCTGGGCTATTATTTTCAAGCCATTCGGGAAGATCAGGATGCGGCGCATTCTTTGGGGATCAATCTGACCTTTCATAAAAATGTGGCGCTGGCCTGTTCCGTGGTCTTCACCTCGCTGGCCGGCAGCCTGTACGGCCTCTATGTCGGGTTTATCGATCCTTCCACAGTGCTCGCACTGGATCTGTCGGTTCAGATCGTCATGACCTGCATCATCGGAGGGATCGGCACGATTTTCGGCCCCGTCATTGGAGCTGTTGTTCTGGTGCCCTTTTCCGAGGCTCTGCGCAGCAATATGATCGCCCAGGCGATTATCGATTCAGGATTGGTCAGTGAAAGCTCCGGGTTGGGGTTCTTTTTGAAGGAACAGTTGTCCCATGCTCATGTGTTGATCTACGGCATTCTGTTGGTCGTCGTCATTCTGTTTATGCCGGACGGTATTCTGGGATATCTGAACAAGCTTCTGGCAAAACGGCAAAAGGAGGCGCGCTGATGGCAATTTTAGAGATTAAAAATGTCAGCAAGTTTTTCGGAGGGCTGGCGGCCAATTCCGATGTCTCTTTCGAGATGTTTTCCGGTATGATCATGGGGTTGATTGGCCCGAACGGTGCCGGCAAAACAACGCTGTTCAACTGCATTACCGGTTATTATCCGCCGTCCCGTGGAGAAATCGTCTTTGATGGGCATCGCACAAACGGCCTTCTTCCTGATGCCGTCTGCAAACTCGGTATGGCGCGCACCTGGCAGAAGGTGCGTCCCCTGGCCAAAATGAATGTGGTGGACAATGTCATGGTTGGCGCCCTATGCCGGACGAATTCCCTGAAAAAAGCCCGGGAAGTGGCCTTGGAAAAAATTCATGTCGTCGGCCTCGAAAACCGTGCCCAATTTCTGGCCGGCAGTCTGCCGATCGGAGAGCGCAAAAAACTGGAAGTGGCACGGGTTCTGGCCACCCAGCCCAAGCTTTTGCTGCTCGACGAGGTGATGGGAGGGCTCAATCCGGCCGAGAGTGAGGAAATCATCCAACTGATACTCAGCATCAAGCATATCGGAATCACCCAGATGGTCATCGAACATGACATGAAGACGATCATGCGGATTTCCGACCGGATCGTGGTGCTCAATTCCGGGGAAAAACTGGCTGAGGGAAATCCCCAGGAAATCGTATCCAACCAGGCCGTTGTTGACGCCTATCTCGGAGGGGAATGATGCTTAAGATCGAGAACCTGAATTTCAGCTATGGTGATCTCAAAGTCTTGTGGGATGTGAATATCGAAGTGGATGAAGGGGAGATCGTTACGGTCGTTGGTGCCAACGGTGCCGGTAAATCGACGATTCTCAACAACATCTCCCGTCTGGAAAAGCCAGGGCCCGGCGCCATTACATTCAATGGAGTGGATTTGTCGAAGCTCGAGGCCCATGAGGTGGTCGAACTCGGGGTCGTCCAGGTGCCTGAGGGTCGGAAAATTTTCCCACAGATGACCGTGACCGAAAATCTCAGAATGGGCTCTTTTACCAAAAAAGCGAAACTGAAACGCGAAGAGAACATGGCGCGGGTCTTTGCCCTGCTGCCGCGGCTCAAGGAACGGGAAAAGCAGTTGGGCGGCACCATGTCCGGCGGGGAGCAGCAGATGCTGGCCATTGCACGGGGGCTCATGGCAGACCCCAAACTGTTGTTGATGGATGAACCGTCCCTGGGCCTTTCCCCGTTGCTGGTCAAATCCATATTTAAAATCATTACCGAAATCAGCAAACAGGGCGTGACGATTCTGCTTGTCGAGCAGAATGTCTTTCAGTCGTTGCGCATCGCCACGCGGGGATATGTGCTTGAAACCGGCCGGGTGGTGCTCAAGGACAAAGGCGAGGTGCTGCTGAACAACGAGCACATCAAAAAAGCATATCTTGGAATTTAGGTGATTTCTCCCAGAAAACACAAAAAAGATGCCGTTGACCGTTGATGCGGACGGTCAACGTTTGTTCCTTCCCAAATCTTCAAGAATATTCATTTCTGATATTTTCCCAGCCTATATGAATTATGGCATCCCGTTGACCTGAACCATTGCCTGGATCAAGGCCAGCCTTCACTTGCCAGAGATGCTTCCACAGAACCCATACTGGATGATCAGAAAGCAGAGCGTTACCAGCAGAGTGGGGGAAGATTGGAAGTATTCTTTGAAATGATGGTGCGATTTATTCGACCAGCAGCTCCAAATTTTCATAGGCTCTAAATTCTATGATAAAATGAGGGGATATTGCTCCTTTCAATTCACTTTTATCCAGATCGTCGATGAACTTTTTCAAGTACAAGTTCAACCATGGCGGAATTGGATTCAGTTCATCGACAATGGCTCCGTATTTTGTCATTATCTTGTCTCCCGCAATATGATGTTGTTTGATATCTTACTGAATTGAAAAGAATATTTTACAGGTAAATCGCACTGCCTTTCCGTATGACAGTATCGACATTTGTATAAGCAATATTCATTCCTATATTCAGTGAAAGAAAATACGTTGAAATTTTAGAATATTCTCATTAATGGGGTGTCTCTTTCATTGTCGATTTTGAAAGCTTTTGTCAAGCAACCGCATGAACACCAGAATATAGCATTCAGCAGGAAACAAAATGGAACACAGCGATGTTTTTGACGAGGTGGACCGCAACGCTTCGGATTTGAACAACCATCCCACCGTCATGGCGCATAGACTAAGCCCGAAAAAAGCCTTGTCAAGTAATCCGAGCCGGGAATGGGTGAAGAAAATTGTCTGCGAAGCCGGAGCCGACGATGCCGGGGCAGTGGAAGCCATAAGCCCAGATGGATATTTCAAATTCCGAAATTGTCTGCTGCATGCGTATCGGGATAGACTGGACGGAGCCATGATGGACTTTGCCGATGCTGGGCAGCAGTTTAGGGCATTGTTTGACAAGGCACGCAGCCATTGAGTATTATTTCTCATTCATTGAGAACAATCTTTCATTGATAAAATTCTGCGGGAACCTGGATCAATGGATTTCTTTGGGGGATATCCAGGAGCCGCTTTTTGCGAAGACTCTGAGAATGGCTATGAGTATAGGATTTTTCGATTCGGGTATCGGCGGTCTGAGCGTTTTGTACGAAGCGCTTCGGCAGATGCCGAACGAGGATTACGTTTATTATGCGGATGATGCCAATGTTCCCTATGGCAACAAGTCCCGTGACGAGATCTGCGGCTGCGTTTTCGATGCGGTTGATTTTCTGGCCGCAATGAACATCGAGGCGCTTGTCATTGCCTGCAACACGGCAACCAGTGCCGCCATTCAGGATATCCGCAAAAATTTCAAATTTCCCGTTATCGGCATGGAACCGGCGGTCAAGCCGGCGGTCAATTCCGTTGCCGGTAAACGGGTGCTGGTATTTGCTACGCCGCTGACACTTCGGGAATCCAAATTCATGGGGCTGTTGCACCGGGTCGATATTCACCGCAAGGTCGATTATCTTCCGCTGCAGGAACTGGTCACTTTTGCGGAGTCCTTCCAGTTCGATCGGGCAGTCATTCGATCCTATCTGGCCGATCGTTTTAAAGACTGCGATCTGAACCAGTACGGCGCCGTGGTTCTCGGATGCACCCATTTCCCGTTTTTCAAGAACCATATCCGGGAGTTCTTTTCGACAGGCACAATGATCATGGACGGGAGTTCTGGAACGATTCGTAATCTCAAAAACATCCTGGCCTCCATGAAAAGGATGCAAAAGGGCAGCGGTCAGGTGACATATTATCGATCCGGCAAGCGGGTGTCGGATGGTCATACGATGAAACGGTATCTGGATTTGCTGCAACAAATCGAGGCAAGTGGCACAGGTCTGGGCGATTATCTGGAGCCGCCACCTCCACCTCCACCACCACCTCCGGAACCGCCGCCACCCCCAGAACCGCCGCCGGAGCCGCTTCCGCCTCCTGTAACGCCGGAACTTCCGGAATGACCGGAACCTGCCGAACCTCCCAAACGGCCGCCCGAATGGCCTCCGGCATGTGAAGCCTGATTCATGATCTCATCATGAAATCGCATCATGGCATTGGCGTCCATACCACTTTTCAATGCATCGGAAAGTGTTTCGGTCACCACCTGATGAGATGTTCCCAGTCTGCTCATGTCTCTGGCCGTCAGAAGCGTCGCTTCGATCAGATGCTGGGCGGCATCTTCCCGCATGACCTTTCCCCGTAAATCGAGTTCATTCAGTATGGTGTTAAGAGATTCGGCCTTGAGCCCTGCGGCCATGCTTTCTGCCGCCAGATTTCCCAGAGATTGGACTCTGTTCTTGGAAACCCCCGGAAGATTGCGGATCTGCCGATAGGCGGTGCGGTATCGATCCAGCACTTTCTGCATGGCCGATACAATCATTTCAGGGTTGACCCGCTTGGCGGTTCCTTCAAATGCCTTGTTCAAAACGGATTCGGGCGGCAGCCCTTCTTTCACGGTATCCGTCAGAACCTGGTAGGCGGAAAGAATCGTTTTATGATCTGCCTGGAGATCGATGAATTGGGTTGTCAGCCGCTGAACATCCGCCGGCCGAATGCCATTTTCGATCAAACGGGCCGCTTCGGAACGGATCGATTCCGGAAGGGCTGTCAGATCGGCATCGGCGGCGAAGGCAACGGCCGTTGTCAGGATAAACGTCATCAGCACAGATGTGATGACGGCCCGTAGGTTCATGGTCCTTTTATCGTTCATGGTTCCTGTATTCCGGGGCTGTAGATGCACAATCGTCCTCCCCAATCGTCCGTCTGCTGCAGCCGGCATTCCGGCGTAAAAGGAATGCCGTCAACCTTGAAAAAATAATCGAAAGTTTCGTTATCCGGCAAATAGACTTCCCACTCACCGGAAAAAGTTTGTTTCATGGGAACCGGGGTGTACCGGTTCAGTGATGTAAGAATGAGTACTTGCCGTGCCTCCGGTTGAATCAGGGTGAAACGGATTTCATGCGGATGTGGTACCGCCGGCAGCCGATGACAACCACAGACGAGTCCGGTAACAATGATCAGAATCGAAGCGTGGAAACGAGTCATACGCCGATGCGGACTATGGAATTGCTGTTGCCGAAATCATCTTCTTCCCGGAACTGAACCGTCGGATCGGCAACCGTTTTTTTGCCGTCCAGAAAATAACTGTATTCGTATTCGCCCGGATCCAGCGGAACCGTGACCTCCCAGTATCCATTGCGGCCATTGGATTTCATGGGGACCGGTTCCCAGCGGGAAAAACTGCCGACGATTTCAGCCCGTTCAATGCCCGGTTCAAAAATGACGAACCGGTGCATGACTTTTTGCGACTTCGTTTCCGGGCCCATGATGAAAAAAACGAGCATTGCGGTGGCCAAACCTGCCGCCAAAGCTTTGAACGGCCACTGAAACGAAAAGAAGTTTCTCCATGAAAAAGAGTTCCTGGCCGGATGCGGCATCGGGCGGTCGATCGACTGGGGAATGGTCAGCAGTTTTTCCTGTTGCAGGAGGTCGAGTGTTTCCTCGGTAAAGACCGGATCGGCATGAATGGTTTCCACAAAGACCATTTTTTCATCCAGATTCATTTCGTCATCGATAAAAAGACTGATCAATTCGTCTTTCATAAGCCTCCTTTCTTCAGGATTTCCCGAAGCTTTGTTCTGGCCCGGTGAATTCGGACTTTGATGTTGGCCTCGCTGTTGCCCGTGATTTCCCCGATCTGATGATAGCTGAGATTGCCGTCACCGGTGGCCAGGGACAGAATCTCCCGATCATCGGGTTTGAGTTTCTGCATGGCCTTCAGCACCTGTTCAAACGCATCGCGGGAGGCGATCGTTTCGTCGGTGGCGGGGCAGTCGTCGATAACTTCGTTCTCGGAATAAATATATCGTTTATTTCGGCGAAAGTGGTCGTTCAGCGCATTGCGGGCGATGCGATAGAGCAATGGGTACTGGTTGGGGCCGGAACCGTAATGCTCGATATATCGGGTATAGGATTCCTGCATCACATCCGCAGAGAGATCACGGTCGGCTGTCATGCGGACCAGATAGCTGAACAGCCTGTCTTTTCCTTCTCGGTAGAAGGCGTCGATGTCCCCCATAAAAAATCCAACCTGATCGTTAACGGACGGCATATCATCCGTGTGAGTATTTCCTGTTGCGCTGTGGGAAGATGGGCCCAATACCACCGCTACCCGGAAATCGATATGGGATATATGACGGTGATACGGGATTGTCAATCTATCGGCAGATGATTGGGAAAATTATTCGTAAACAACTCCCCGCTTGGCGAGATTTGAAACGAACGCGTTGTAGTGATTCCATGAACCATTCATCAGGTTGGTATAAACCCGTTTGATGTCTTTGAGATTGGTAACCGCGATTTCAGCCGCCAGATCCGCGATGTCCAACACTTCAATATCTACACCTACTTCGAGGGCTTCGATGATGGAATTGTTTCCTTTTGCAATCAAATCATCGTACAAGTCTTGCAGCGTCTGATTATTGAATACACCAACATCGGATGATGCCGGATCATCAATACCATATCGATTCAGAAGCGTTAGGATGGCGTCCATGTGTGTCTGCTCACTTTTGCTGATGTTGTCGAAAACGGGCAATCTCCACATTTTATAAAGAGAAATATAGACATCTCTGGCCAGTTTTTCTTCTTCACGCATCCATGTGAGCGATGTCACATCGGTATCGCTCAAAGCGGCAGCCGATACCTGACCGACCGAAATCAAGCTGATCATCAGCATAACCGTTCCAACAAGAAACCGAATAGTTATTTTATTTTTATGGGTAAATTTCATATTTCGAATCTCCTTATTATCGTTTTCAGAAACGTGATCGTTCAATCCTCCCCCCAGCGGGGGGAGGTTGGGAGGGGGGACATTTGAAATTTCAATCAGGATAAGTTCATACGGGAATCTTCGGGAGCATCCATGATCAGTTTGGTGCAGGTGCCCGACTTGCTGCCATTGCCGGTTCCATCTTTGGGGCCGCTGCCGCCATTGCCCGTACCGTCACCCGGACCATATCCTTTGCCGTTACCTTTACCAGAGATCATAAATCCATCATGGGAAGAATCCGGAATCAGATTTGTGCAGGTGCCTGTGCCATTGCCCGGTCCGTTTTGGGAACCGTTGCCGCCGTTGCCTGTACCATTACCAGAGCCATTACCTTTTCCATATATGGTGGACTCTTTTCCGGAAATAATTTCGGAAGCCATTGTCAGGTTCGCTGTCGAGAACATCATAAATCCCGCTGCCGCACACATTGCCACAACCTTGTTGAATCTTTTCATTTTGCGAATTCCTTTCTTGAACTGTTTTTAGTGAATATTTGGATTTGATTATCGGGCTTTGTTCTTCGGATCATCCTTTTGGTGATGCCTCCACCCCGATTTGTTGCAGGGTGAAACTGGGGTGATCATGATTTGTCAAGACGATTGTTGGTACCGATGTTTTTGAAACGATTATCAGCGCGCTTTTGACTTTGTAACGTATTGGGCGGGAGAAAGTTACACAATTTTTCAGATTGTGTCGTTTCGAATATCTGTCTTGGAATTTGGTGTGGAGACTTACAGTGCCCAAATCGAAGATCGATTCACCGGTG
>CAZBUL010000013.1:15942-29591 GCA_964495045.1 uncultured Desulfobacterales bacterium
CCAATGTTGACAACACATCGCCGGAAAGCGGAACCGTCCGATGATTGGCCAGAATATCCCGTGTTTTGTCGATGGCGGCATCGGCCCATGTTTTTTCCCCTGCCGCCTGCCAGTTGTCCAATGTCAAGCGGTTGCATAGTGTCGGTTGCCAGTGCTCTTTTCTGAAATGATTGAATGTGTGATCGGTGGAGATGAAATCCCCCTGGGGTCCGACTTCCCGGATGACATCCAGTGCCAGATGGTCGGTGTCGATGGTAAATCCTCTAACCATGCGGCGAATGTAACTGATGATCTCCGCACACATCACGAGTGCTGCCGGATGACCGACCAGACCCTGTCCCAGATATCCCACGTCGTGAACGAGATTGGCGCCGTCCAGCGCCGCTGTCATCAGGGAGGCTGTCCATTCCATGCCTGCCTGCGGGTCGATGCAGTGGGCATCTGAAGCCCCGGCGGTTCCCCACATAGGAATGCGGTAATGATGGTACAGATCGGCGCAGGCGGAAATGGCCAGTCGGTATTCCGGGCATCCATACACACAGGCCGAGGTTCTCATGTCCAGTGTGGACATGCCGAATCCGGAAATGATGGGCGCCCCTTTGGCGCGAAGCTGATGCAGGACGATGCCGCTCAGGGCTTCGGCATTGCCGACGGTGATAGCGCCGGCCAGGGTCACCGGTGCGCTGGCGCCGGACATCATCCCTGGCGTGTAGGTGACGGGGATGCCGTGATCGGCGCAGAAAAACAGTTTCTGGATGGCACCGGCCGAATGGGTCAGCGGGCTCAAGGGCTCGGCATAGTGAATGAGGTTCGGTTTTTCCCGCAGTACATCGTTATCACCCATGACCGCTGCGGCCATTTCATGGATCACGCGGATGTCTTCAATCCCGGCGGCGGTGAAGAAAATGGGTTTTACGGAATTTTCCAGCTCAGTTTTGAAAGAATCGATATACATCAGATTGGCCGGTGAATCGTATGGAAGGGCATAAGAACCGATGAAATCAATATCTTTCAAGGCATCTGCCACCCGTGCGGCATTGGCCACATCGCTGAGCCGAGATGGTCGCAGCCGGCCGGTTTCCAGGTCATAAGTCTGCGTCAAATCGGTTCCCATCCCAAAATACGTGCGCCTGTCTTCCAGACGCATGGCTTCCTGCCCCAGACGGTTGTAAATGACGATGGATGACGGGGCACTCTGGATGCAGGTTTCCACCACGTCACCGGGAATCGAAACAACATTATCCGGCAGAATGCGGCATCCGGCAGCGGCCAGCATATCAACCGCTTCGGGGGAAAGAACCCGGACACCGACGGTTTCAAGAAGTTCGAGAGTGGCGTGATGAATCCGTTGGATCTGATCGGGAGTCAAAAGTCGATATGCGGGCGTACAGTGGGATGTTTCCTGGTTCATCTGGCTGATTCCTCTAAAATTGGATAACCATCTCTTTGGGATCGAAGTCGGTGGGAATGGCTCCGAGCTCTTGCTGAATGCGGATGCAGTTCTCAAGTCCTTCGACATCGATGCGGGCATCCGGTTCCATATTGGGCAGATGTCGTTCCAGCGCATGGCGGAATACGGCCTGTTCCACCCCGAAAATTCGGCTTCCCAGAGGCAGGCAAGCATCCGGATCATCGGCCATACGACGGACGGATTCGCGGTATCCGGCCATCAGCGCCGTCAATATGTCCCGATGGTGCTGAATCCAATCATTGGAGGCCAGAATGCCGCCCCACTGGTAATGTGGAAAAAAATCCCCGACGCGGGCGATGACATGAAAAATCCCCTGGCTTTCACCGGCACTTAGAGCCGGTTCGACCATAAAACCGGCATCGATGCGGCCGTCGATGAAGTTGGCGGGATTACCATAGGTGCTGCCCAAAGCGATCAACGTCACATCGGTATCTGGATCGATACCCCGACGTTGCAACATTCGCCGGATGAAATACTCATCGCAACTTCCGCGGGACAAGATGCCTATTTTACGACCTTTCAGGGCATCCAGCGAGTTAATGCCAGGGCTGGCCGCCAGAAAATGATCGAGGTTTTGGATGAAAGTGCTGGCGATGATCCGGGCTGGCAGCCCTTGAGAAAATGCGGTGAGAAACGGTGGCAGTCCGATTTCTCCCACATCAATCCGGTGTTCGCGGACGGCTTGGAGCAGTTCGGGACCGCCGTGATGGACTTTAACTTCTGGAAATACGCCCATTCTCTGAAAAATGCCTGTTTCCATCCCATAGAACAGCGGAAAACGTTCGATCCAGAATGAAGGAGCGCCCCAAACAACGGGTATCGGTTTCATGGGAAAAAACTCCGGGAGATAATGTCAGTCGATTCGAAATCCGGCTGTTTCCGAAAAAGACAAGCCGGCATTCGGCAACTCACACATTTGTCGGGATGATGGACGGACATCTCGTCACGGCCAAGAAGTGCAAAAAACGATATGCTTTTGACCGGTTCCATCATGAATGCGTCGTTGATTCGAATAGGTATGGTCGAACCATCGACCAGTTCAAAAAGGGTCTGTTGATGTTCCATTGCGTAGCCGTTGAGTCCCGGTGCAAAGCGGGCTCCGATAAATAGTTCCATGGGGCGGCACGTGTCTGTGATCTTGTTCCGGATTTTTTTCTCCAGAATATCGAGCATGGCCGTTCCCACAGCATCGAGCAGGGTGGACTCATAAATATGGTGGGTTGCCGCCATTTGTCGGCAGGTTGTTTCAAGCTCTGTCCCGAGGGTGCCGATGGCGGCGGATAGAAAGCATGCGTTGTTGTGGCAGACGCCGCTTGGCAACGGCAGAGATATTTCGTTGGAAAAGGTGATCATTCCGTCTGAATCGGCCGATAGAACGGGGGTGATGATAAATGCAGCAATGGGGGAAACAATCTTGTCTGCATGATCGATGGCCAACTGGATTCTTTGCTGGGTGCGATCGTCTGGGGTATAAGAACATCCACCGAAGTAGCGAGCGACCGCTTCGATTCCCGGCCTGATAGTTTCACTCTTTATGGAAAAGGAGTGGACGCTCATCGTCAGGCTAATTTCGAGAGAATCGGATCTGATTTCTGTTGGAACAGAATTGTTTACAACTGTAAATCATGCAACTCTCCGGTATCCGGTAATCTCGACAAAATGTTTCTTCGTTTTGGCATCGTTTACAATGTCCTCCAGGCCTGCGGCCACATCGTCGGCGATCCATTCATGACCGCACAATGTGCATACCGTCGCCGGAACATCCCTGACCACAATGACTGTCTCGTTACAATCCACCGTGAAAGTTGTCTTCCCTTCTCTTTTGATGCCTCCACATAAGGGGCAAAGGGATTCGTTTCGGCCGATCATTTCACTCTCCTTATTTTCCAACCGGATTCAAAATGTTTTTCGTCTGGTACATATGCGGTGATTACGTACAACCATTTTCCAGAAGTATCATAAGCAACAACAGCATGCAGCGGTAAGTTCCGCCAGAAGCCCAGCAACAAAAAACTGGGGAATGGCCGGTCATGTGGGTATGACTCGATAATTTCACCGGTGCAAATGATGTTTTTGACTGCTTGGCGGGAAATATCGCGTTCAAACATGGTTCGCAGGGCATGTGCTGACCAGTTGATAGACTTTTTCTCCACGGCTTGTTTCAGTAAATCTTTATTCATCAACAGGTCACATGCCCAAATACGAAAAATGAAGGTTGAAACGGTTGTCAGAACAGATTCAAAATCCAGTTTTTTCGAATCGATTAATGATTATGAAAATTACCCTGTATATTCGCCAATCATGATTTATCTCCGTTCCTCAGATGAAGAGGAACGGCGTGGGGAAAAAACAAATTTCACCATATCCAAATATATATAATTGTAACCCCAGTTGGGGAAAAAGCTGAAAAATAGACTTAAAACGGAAATTCGACGCCCATGGCCGCAATTTCGTCCTTAATTCGACGGTACATGTCCAGATGCTCCTGTGTGGGAACGGCTTTGGCCACGTCGTAGCATTCGTGGTACTCACTGCCCAGAGGTGCGTCTGCGGCATGATCTTCATAAGTGGCCAGCAGCCGGTTGGCGATCTCGTTGACCTGGGTGCGGCTCATTCCCTGATTGGCTACGGCATGGCCCGCTTCAATACCAAGGCGGGCTTCGAGTGGGGTGGCCCGGTTGCGGTATTTGTTGCGGGCCGATGCCATTTCCCAGAGATGCCAGCCAGACACCGTGGAGACCATGGCATGAACAGCCGTTTCCCGGAAAAGCATTTCCGTCATCGGTCCGGCATTGGCGAAACCGTTCGAGGTGTAAAGCAGTTTGCTGTTTCGGGCCATGGCTTGGCCGGCCATGGAAATGGCCCAGAGCAGTTCCCGGGTGGTGTTGGAGCAGTAGTTCAGATGAAAGGGAAAATGCTGGTTGTAAATCGCCCCATGGATCAGGAGACCGATCAGACTGTAAGCAACGGTGGTGACCGCCGTTCCTTCGGAACCGCCGCACCATCCGCCATAAATGGCGCCGGTGAGATTGCCGGTGAAACAGCCGTACTGGGCATAGTGCAGCGCACGGTTCAGCAACGTATCGGCGGTCTTGAATTCGGTGAGCGATCCAACGAGTCGGGAATCGGTCTTCTGAACGCCCCAGTTGTCGTCGGAAACGGCAATCTGGCCGCTATCGTGTTCGGCTGTGCCAACGGCCACCATGAAGGTGCCGGGTCGTCCCAAAAGTCGGGCCGCCATTTTTTGGTTGATGATGTGCTGAATGCAGCCGCTGATTTCGCTGGGCCCGCCCGATTCAATGAGATGGCCGAAGGTTTCTTCGAGAATCGGTCCGCAGAGGCCGTCCAGAAGCGGTTCCTTCAAATACGCCATGCACATCGACTGATGATATTTTTCATCCACGGTGATATCCGGGCTCATAATACAAAACGGCGGGGTGCGATCTTCGACCGTGCGATGTTTCCACAGGCGGGCGTCTTTTCCGCCGCCGACCCAGTACTGGTCGTTGGCCATGTAAAGCGCTTCCTTGATTTCCGCGTCGGTGACCTCGATGATGCGGTGAGAATCCGTATTGTAATATCCCACTTCTCGAAACAAATCCCAGGCCGCCTGCCAGATGCGGTCGGCCATGGCATCGTCGGTGGGGCAGGGATTCTTGGGATCGTATTTGATTTCGTATTGTTTGATCAGTTTTTTTAGGGTCGGTGTAAAGCGCCTTGGCAAAAAATCGTCTTCGTCCATAAATCTGCCGGTGCGGGCGCGTTCCAGAATTTCCCAAAGTCGGTAGGCTGTTGCCATCGGGTTTCTCCCATATCAATTCATATCTTACGTTCAGTTGTGGTTATCGGGATGTATCGTTGCATCCAATCCAGATCACGGGGATGTGTTCAGCAGGGCAAGCATCTTTTCAGGCGCCGACTTGGCGTCGTAGCAGTACAGATCGGCACCGATTTTGTCCGCCCAGAGCTGGGATGTCGGGGCGCCGCCGATAACGACCTTGAATTTATCCCGCATGCCTTTGTCTTTGAGAATCTCGATGATCTCCTTCTGACGCGGCATGGTGGTGGTCATCAGGGAGGATGAGGCGATGAAGTCTGCATTCATGGCTTCGGCTTCTTTGACGAATGTCAGCGGATCGACGTCGTATCCGAGATCCTTGACTTCGAAGCCGTTGGTTTCGAGAATCAGTTTGACGATATTCTTTCCGATTTCATGCAAATCGCCTTTGACCACGCCGATAATGACTTTTCCCTTGGACTGTCGGGTGCCGACTTTTTCAAGGTAGGGGCCGAGGATTTTCACGACAGCGGCCAAGGCATCGCCGGCCATCATGATTTCGGGCAGAAAAATATCCAGTTTGGCGAAAAGGTCACCGATATGCTCCATGGTCCGGGTAAGTTTGTCGATCATTTCGATGGGATCGGCGCCGTCAGCCAGCATGGTCTGGGCCAGTTCCCGTGCGGCATCGGTTTCGCCGTCTTCGATAAATTTGCTGAGTTGTTCCAAGGACATGACGTTCTCCATAATCAATAAATGTGGATGAAAGATATTTGTTGCGAGGGGGCCTGCATGACTAATGGATTATTGATTGTATATACAGCCAGATCCTTAAAGGAATCTCTGGTGGGTTGTCAAGTTATTTCTGTTTGTTTGCTTTGTAGATATCGGTTCGATTATTTGTGAGGGCGGGTTGGAAACCCGCCCCCTACCCAATGAACAGGGAGTGCAGGAAAGTTATGTGTCATCGATTATCGGGTCAGATCGATAATTTCGAGCCGGTTGTTGGCATTGGGGAATTTGGATGACGGGCCTTCGGTCAGAAGGGCATAATTCCCCGTCAGTTGGTGTGTCTGAAGCCATTTTCGGGCGTAGGTGTTCCAGTCGTCCGGATGTTCGGGTTCACAGACCGGATACACCCCCTGGGTGAATTGGAGTATCTGGCAGGTCGATGGGCGTGAGCTGACGGCGATGGTCCAGACCGGCAGGCGAAACCCCGCGATTCTGCGGGCGGTTTCGCCGCTGTGGGTCGGTGTGAAAACGGCTGCGGGGTGCATATATTCGATACAGGTTTCGACACTCAGTGCAATGAGATGGGGGGGCCGAAGTTTGCCACTCAGATTGATTCCCGGAAACAGCTCTTTGACGGTGACGATCGGACGATGCGGTTCCACAGCGGCCGCAATCTTGGCCAATGTCTCGACGGCTTCCACAGGATATTTCCCCATGGCGGATTCGCCCGAAAGCATGACACAGTCGGTGCCGTCGAAAATGGCGTTGGACACATCCGTGGCTTCAGCTCGGGTGGGGCGGCGGTTGTCGGTCATGGATTCAAGCATCTGGGTGGCCGTGATGACGGGTTTGGCACGCATGTTGGCCAGATGCATCAGCCGTTTCTGAACCACGGCGATCTGTTCGATGGGCACTTCGACCCCGAGATCGCCCCGTGCGATCATGATGCCGTCCGTCGCCGCCATGATTTCATCGATGTGATCGAGTGCGCCGGAGCGCTCGATTTTAGCGATGATGAACGGCGCATAACCAAGTGCTGCGGATGCCTGGCGGACGGCCTCGATATCGGCAGCCCGTTCGACAAAGGACTGGCTGACAGCATCCACCCCGTTTTCGAGGGCGAATTTCAGACACTGGTGATCCCACTCGGTGAAGGCGCTGATGCCCAGATCGATATCCGGCAGGTTCAGCCCTTTTCGAGAGCGCAGTTCCCCGCCGACTTTGACGGTGCAGTGTACATTGGGAGCAGCGCTTTCAATCACTTCGAGCTGAATGTAGCCGTCATTCAGAAACAGGATGTCTCCGGGTTTGACGGCCTGGGGCAGGCGGTCGAAAGAAACGGACACCCGCGTGACATCGCCGATGATTTCATCCGTTGTCAGGGTGAACCGTTCACCGATTTTCAATTCGACGGGTTCATCGGCGATTTTGCCGATGCGCATTTTCGGCCCGGACAGATCGGCCAGCAAAGCCAGCCGGCAGCCTGTCCGTTCCGATGCTGCCCGAAGATTGTCGATGACCGCCTTGTGCTGCACGAAATCACCATGGGAGAAATTGAGTCGGGCAATGTTCATCCCGGCCAGCAGCATGCGTTCCATCACGTCGGGGGACTGGGAAGCCGGCCCGATGGTACAGACAATTTTGGTTTTATGTGTTGGCAGTGGCATATTTCATCCTTATGACAGGGATCGGGTTACAAGCTCCTGAGCGGCCGCCAGGATGGCGTCGAGATGTTCCCGGCTCTTGAAGCTTTCGGCATAGAGTTTGTAGATATTTTCGGTTCCTGACGGCCGGGCCGCAAACCATCCCTGATGGGTAACCACCTTGAGGCCATCGATGGCGGCATCGTTTCCCGGAGCCCGGGTCAGTTTGGCGGCAATGGGCTCTCCGGCCAGTTCTGTGGCGGTGACGGCCTCCGGGCTGAGTTTTTTAAGAGCGGCTTTCTGGGCTGGCGTGGCTGGCGCATCGATGCGAGTGTAATAAGGGGTGCCATGCCGCTGGGTCAGATCGGTGTAGTATTCTCCCGGATCCTTGCCGGTGCGGGCGACGATCTCCGCACTGAGCAGACACAATATCAGCCCGTCTTTATCCGTCGTCCAGACGCTGCCGTCATGGCGGAGAAAGCTGGCGCCGGCACTTTCTTCCCCGCCGAAACAGCAGGAACCGTCGAATAGCCCCGGTGCAAACCATTTGAATCCGACCGGCACTTCGAACAATCGGCGGCCGAGTTCGGCCGTCACCCGATCGATGAGGCTGCTGCTGACCAGGGTTTTTCCGACCATGGCAGACGCCGACCAGTTTGGGCGATGCGTCAGTAAATAGTGAATGGCGACGGCCAGATAATGGTTGGGATTCATCAGCCCGGCGGATCGGGTGACAATCCCGTGACGGTCGGCATCGGGATCGTTGGCAAAGGCAATCTGATACTGATCTTTGAGCCCGACGAGACCCGCCATGGCATAAGGGCTGGAGCAGTCCATCCGAATCTTGCCGTCATGATCCACCCGCATGAATGAAAAAGTGGGATCCACGCGATCGTTCACGACCGTGATATCCACACCATAAAGGGAGCGGATCGGTTCCCAGTACGGACCGGACGATCCGCCAAGCGGATCCACGGCGATGCGCACACCGGCGTTCCGGATGGCGCCCATGTCGATGACGTTTTCGAGGTCTTTGATATAGGGAAGGACCATGTCCTGCGGATGAATACAGGCGGCTTTCATGGCCTGATCGAACGGCAGTCGCCGGATGTCGGCATCGTTTTTTCCCATCAGTTCGTTGGCCCGGTTCTGAATCCATTTGGTGACATCGGTGTCGGCCGGGCCGCCGTTGGGGGGATTGTATTTGAAACCGCCGTCTTCCGGCGGATTGTGGGACGGGGTGATGACGATGCCATCGGCAAAGTGCTCCGTCCGGCCCTGGTTATAGACAAGAATGGCCCGTGAGATGACCGGTGTCGGGGTAACGCCGTCGTTTTCCTGCAAAATGGTTTCGACACCGTTGGCTGCCAGCACTTCGACCGCGGTGCGCTGGGCCGGGCCGGACAGCGCATGCGTATCTTTTCCCATATAGATCGGGCCGTCGATTTTCCGGATTTTTCGGTAGTCGCAGATGGCTTGGGTGATAGCCAGAATGTGTGACTCGGTGAATGTGCCGTGGATGGGTGAGCCGCGATGGCCGCTGGTACCGAAGCTGACCTGCTGGTCGGGATTGTGCGTGTCTGGCATGCATGCATAATACATTTTTTCGATACGCGCCGGATCGATGAGCATTTCTGCCGGCGCCGGCTGGCCGGCAAGGGGTGAAATCGCCATAGTGCTGTTCCTCGTCAGATAAAAGGTGTGCTATAATGTGTTTCCCATAGCACAGGTGAACGGATTTTTGCAAACATGAAACCAGTATAAAAAATTTTCACCGCAAAGGCGCAAAGGACGCAAAGAGAATTCTGAGAAAAACACGGCTTTATCTTTGCGTCCTTTGCGCCTTTGCGGTAATATATTTTCAACTGATGACAAATTCACTGACAAAGGACGGACTCATGAAAAAAATGGCGGGAGTTCTGTTTATGGTGGCACTGCTGGTGGGATGTGATGCACCCAAAACCGAAACGGTTCAGCAGGAGGCGTTGAATGCCGTGCAGGCCCATCCGGAAATCATCCAGGAACAGGTGATCAAAACGATCCGGGAAAATCCGGATCTGGTCATGAATATCCTGAAAGAACGGAATGTCGAAGTCTATCAGGTCGTAGAAAAAGGCAGCCGGGAGATGGCCGAACAGAAACGGCAGGAGCGGATCAAACAGGATCTCGCCAATCCCAAAAAACCGAAAATCGACAGAAGCCGTCCGGTTCTGGGTAGTCCGGATGCACCTGTCACACTGGTAGAATATTCCGATTTTCAATGCTTTTACTGCGGCAAAGCTTCCGGTGTCATTCAGCAATTGGTGGCGAAATATCCCAAAAAGATTCAACTGATGTTCAAGCATGTGCCCCTCCATGACATGTCCAAAACAGAAGCCCTGTATTTCGAAGCCATTGGCAGACAGTCCCTCGAAAAAGCATGGCAGTTCCACGATATGGCCTTCGACCGTCGGGAGGATATCCACAAAGAAAAAGAAGCCGTTCTCCAGGAAATCGTCACGCATCTGGGGGTGGATGACGCCCGGCTGAAACAGGACATGAGCAGCCGGGAATTGGCGGATATCATCGATGAAGACATGAAAGAGGCCAAATCGTTTGGATTCGAAGCCACGCCGTCGTTTCTGATCAATGGCGTATCTGTGGTCGGTGCTTTCCCGATCGAAGAATTCGAAAGGATCATCGCCTTGGTGGAAGAAAAGAAACCACCGGAGAACCGGTGATTTTCAGCCCGATATTTTCCCATCATCGATCGGCTGATCGCCGGACTTTTTTTCTGTCTGAATCAATTCGAGCAGTTCCTGTGCGGTGATCCGGCCGGAAATATCCCCCCCTTCCAGGAGGGTTCCGGCCAGATTCCGCTTGTGTTCGTGCAGGCCCATGATTTTTTCTTCGATCGTATTGCGCACCACGAGACGATAGACGGTGACGGGCCGCTGTTGGCCGATGCGGTGGGCACGGGCGGCGGCCTGAGACTCCACGGCAGGGTTCCACCACGGATCTGTATGGATGACATAATCGGCCGCCGTCAAATTCAACCCCATCCCGCCGGCTTTCAGGCTGATCAAAAACACATCCCCCTGTCCGGATTGAAAGGCATCGATTTCCCGTTTCCGTTCCGGTAGCGGCGTATGACCATCCAGATAGCGGTAGCGGATTTCCCGACGATCCAGCACTTCACGGATCAACGACAGGTATCCCACAAACTGGCTGAACACCAGCACCTTATGATCGTTTTCCAGCAGATCCGAGATGAGATTTTCAAATAAATCCAGTTTGGCACCGGGAAGCCGGCTGGCGGGGTGAATCAACCGGGAATGGCAGCAGGCCTGCCGCAGTTTCATAATTTCTCTGAACAGACGGAAGTGATCATCCGCACCCTTTTTCGTCCGGCTGCTTTCAATCATGGTGACGGCATTTTTCCGAAGGACTTCATAAAGAGCGGCTTCTCCGGGATAAAAATCCACATGCATCATCACTTCGGTCAGGGGCGGCAGTTCCGACAAGACATCGGGTTTCATCCGGCGGAGCATGAACGGTTGAATGATTTTTTTCAGACGGCCCAGGACGGATTCATCCTGTCGTCTTTCGATGGGATCGGCGAATGTGTTGTAAAAATGCCGGGCCGATCCGAGCAGTCCGGGATTGATGAAATTGAAGAGCGTGTGCAGTTCGCCAAGGTGATTTTCCACCGGTGTGCCGGTGGTGATGATCCGGAATCGGCCGTTCAGCGACATGGCGGCCTGAGACCGCTTGGCCTTGATATTCTTGATTTCCTGGGCTTCGTCCAGAACGATGGTTTCCCAGATTCGGGATGCCAGCAGCTCGGCCTCGTTCATCAGCAGACCGTAGCTGACCACCATCACATCGAAAGGCTTGAGTTCCTGAACGGTTTTTTCCCGCAGCCGATCTTCTAACCGGACCGGCTTCAGGGTGGGCGTAAACCGCTGAATCTCATCCAGCCAGTTCAGACACACCGATGCAGGGGCGATGACCAGGGAAGGCCCTGCCGGTGCCCGCTGCAAAAGAATGGCCAGCACCTGGACGGTTTTTCCCAGTCCCATGTCATCGGCCAGACAGGCGCCGACCCCCCAGTACGAGAGCCGATAGAGCCAGATGTAGCCATCGATCTGATAGGTTCTGAGCGTTGCTTTCAAATCTTTCGGTATGTCGGGAACCTGCATCCGGCCGTTTTTGATGCGGCGCAGATGATTTTCCCAGTTTTCATCCGTTTCGAGATGGGGGAAGTTGTCGAGCAATCCATCCATCGAGAGAGCTGCCGCCGGATGAAACCGGAGCACGCGGTTTCGCAGTTCGGTGAGTTCGGTGATGGCTTTGAGTTGATTGCGCAGGGTTTCGGTCAACGCCAGAAACTGGCCCTCACCGATGGGCAGATACCGCCGGTGGGTTTGCGGCAGCATGGCCACCAGCTCCTTCATCTCGATCATGACAGCATCATCCACCACAAGCTGACCGCTGAGTTCGAAACCGTTCAACCGGCTCCGGATTTTCACACGGAGATCGGACGGAGTGATCTCCCGGGTAAGGCGCAATTTCTCGCCTTCCGGCCATTCCACAACGATACGGCCTTGCTGCTGAAGGATATTGAGCTCCAGGAGCACATCCAGAAAATCATAAGGATCGGTGATCTGCCACAGCCAGTCCACATCCGGAAAGCGAAACAGCATGGGGCAGGCGGTTTTTATGTTTTCAGCATGGATCAGTTCCATTGACAGATCACGCCGGACCCTGCACGACCGGCCTTCTACCTCTCCGATGATTCGTTCGGCACCTTCACCGGGCTTGAGTTTGAGCCCGCCGCCCGGAAAGGGCTTGACGAAAATCTCCACCCGGAAACCGGCCGCACAGGCGGTCAGGTGAACATGGGGCAGCGGGTCGGGGGGGATGTCGATGTGTGAGGCAGGCTCTATGCTGATATCTGAATGCACCGTAATGATGGACGACAACCCGGAAATGGCATCCAGCACTTCCTTGGCGGACGATCCCGGCACATCGATCCCGTCTTCGCCGATGATTCGTGCGATGCGCTGCTGTTCGGTATTGAGGCAGACGATGCTCAAACGGTTCGATGTTTCGCGGGTAACGGCGATGGGTTGTTCGAACATTTTGGGTGAGAAGGTCAGCCGGATGACGGCATCCTGGGTTTCCACCAGCACTTTCGGAACCCCGCGGACCACTTCGATGGGAAAATCCGGCTGATCGGCCAGAAACACGAGGGGATGACCGACCAGCGCCGGCAGCGCCTGATCCCAGTCGAAAAAATACTGAAACACGCGGGCATTGAGTCTGACTTTCTGAATGCTCGCAAGGATGGTTTGATCCTGCCGGGTGAGGTAATCCAGTTGGGGATTGCCGAACAGATTCTTGAGAGGGATGTTTTTTCCGGGATACCAGTTTCCGGAAACGCCGAGTTTTTGCTCCCGCGGGATCAGCTCGATCTGATGCGCCTCGATCCGGATGATCCAGACAAGGCGCAGCGATCCGGCTTTAAGGGCTTGACGGGACGGTGAATTCAGCGAGTAGGCCAGGGCGTGCAGTCGTGTTTTCCAGGGGGATTCCGGTTCGAGGATGGAAAAAAGACTGTGAATGCCCCGTTCCGACTGTATCTGCCGAATATCATCAGCGATGTGGCCGTCCGCCGGATCGGCGGCATGCAGTAACACGGCACATTCGAGTGCCAGCCAGTCCATTCCGGCGGCTCTTGCCCGCTGGAAAATCTGGAATATGCGTTCCCGGCTGTCTGCCGACAAAGATCGGGATATCCCGTATTCGACAAAACCGCACAGATATCCAATCAGGGGATGGGAACCGATGTGGATGCCGGCAAGGATATCGGCGGCGGCTTCGGTTTCGAATTTTTGGATATGAACCACGGCGTTCAAAAGTGTATAAAGGGTATCCAGAACATTCCCATGGAAGCGGTTGGCGCGAGCCGTTTTCAGGGTGAGTTCCACGGTTTCGAACAAATCTTTCTCCGCCTGCTTCAACAGGGCCAATACATGAAATA
>CAZBUL010000013.1:29691-30994 GCA_964495045.1 uncultured Desulfobacterales bacterium
ATGACGGCACACAGGTGAAGAACATCTTTTTCCAGAGAAGAGAGATTCTCGTAATCATTCATCCCATTCCTTCGGGCGATTTCTTGTGCGTTCATGCCTTATCCTTCCCTTTTTTCTTTTCATAACAACCGCATGGAATGACTGTCAACTGAAAAAAACTGTTGAATTCCAAGTTGACGTGAAAGCGGCTATGCAATATGGTTAACCCACGTTTACGGCAACGAAAGGGAATGAACATGGCATCTATCGGAGAAAGATTACAAAAAGAAGGTCTCATTACCGAGCAGGATCTGGAAAAGGCGCTGAAACGGCAGCGGGAGCAAGGCGGCCGGATCGGCCAGAATCTGGTGGCGCTCGGTCTGATCAGTGATGCGGATATGAGCCGGTTTCTCAACCGCCACCCGGTCGCCCCTGCGTCTTTTGAAGACACAGGCCTGTCGGTGACGTTTATCGCCGATCTGGTCATGAAGCACATTTTTTCTTTGGGGGAATTCAAACTGGCGGATGTGGTGGATCGGGTCAAACTGCCGGTTTCACTGGTCAACCGGGTGATCGAGATGCTGAAGAAGAGCCGGATGGTCGAAATCACCGGAGGTGGTACGGTATCCGCCATCAGCTATAATTACAAGATTACCGAACTGGGGAAAAACCGCGGGGCTGAATTGATGGAACTATGCCGGTATCTCGGCCCGATGCCGGTCTCATTGGAAGCTTACAGCCGGATGGTGGAGTCTCAGACCGTCAAACACATTATCGTCAGTGAAGAAACCGTCCGAAAGGCATTCTCCGGTCTTGTTCTGAGTGATTCGCTCCTGACACGGCTCGGCCCGGCCATCAGCTCCGGAAAGGCGATTTTCGTTTATGGCCCTTCCGGAAACGGCAAAACCGCCATTGCCGAAACCATCGGTGGATTGCTTCCCGAAACGGTATATATTCCTCATGCCATTACCGTAGGGGGGCAGATCATTCTCATGTTCGATCCGGTCACGCACGTACCGGTGGCATTCGAAGCTGATATCCCGGACATCGATCACCGCTGGATCCGCATCAAACGGCCGGTGGTCATGACCGGGGGCGAGCTGACCCTCAAGATGCTCGATCTGGATTTCAACCCGCTTTCCAAATATTATGAAGCTTCCCTTCAGATGAAAGCCAATAACGGCCTTTTCATTGCAGACGATTTCGGCCGGCAACTGGTCGAACCGCAGGCGCTGCTCAACCGCTGGATTGTTCCTCTGGATCGTCAGGTGGATTTCATGACCCTGCATACGGGGATGAAGTTTCAAATTCCCTTTGATATGCT
>CAZBUL010000013.1:31094-32335 GCA_964495045.1 uncultured Desulfobacterales bacterium
GCCCATTATCATATACATGCTCCCCTCATGACCCGTGAGGCGATCGACGCCGCATGGCAGAATTATTTTGTCGATAACTGATCGGGGAGCTGCGCTTATGGAAGATCGGGATATTCCGATCCAGACACCGGACGGGGAAAGCATTATCATCGACTTTTTCAGGCCGGAGGATGCCTCTGGTATCGGCGGGCTTTTCCGTGATGTATATGGCGAGCAATACCCCATCCGGTTGTATTACGAGCCTGATGCCCTCACCCGTGCCAATGCAAGCGGAGAATGCTGTTCGATTGTGGCCCGCAGTCAAACCGGCCGGGTGGTCGGGGTGAGCCATGTGGTGCAGTCATCTCCATATAAAGGCATTTATGAATCCGCAGCGGGTCTGGTTCTCCGGGAATTTCGGTCTCTGGGTATCAGCAGCCGTCTGCAATGGTTTCTGTTTCACCGCTGGCTGCCATCGAGGCCTCGTGTTGTCGGTATTTTCGGGGAACCGGTGTGTATGCACACCCATCTCCAGAAAAACTGGCATGCGCTCGGCGCCGTGGAATTCGGGCTGGAGCTGGCCCTGATACCCGGTTCGGCTTTTGGAACCGAATCTGTTAATTATGCGCGTGTGGCATGCACTGCCGCGTATCGATCCGTCGTTCCCAAAGCCCACCCGGTTTATCTTCCGGAAGTCTATGCCCATGCCCTTCGGTTTCTTTATTCAGAATTGCCTGAACCGCGTTCATTTTCACTGGCGTTGGCCCCCCTGCCCCAAGATCGGATAACCGATTGCCGCATCAGAATTTTCGATTTCGCCTCCGTTGCCCGGGTGGCTTTTCATGAAACCGGTGCGGACCTTGCGGATGCAATCGATAACATGGAGAAAGATGTCAGACGCCAGGGCGTTGAAGTGATTCAGGTCTGGCTGAAACTGGGAGACCCCTGGGCAGGGGCGGCCGTTGATGTATTTCGACGAAACGGTTATTTTCTGGGGGGAATTTTGCCCCGGTGGTTCGATGATGACGGACTTTTCATGCAGAAACTTTACTGCTCTCCGTGCTGGGATGGGATTCATCTCTATACGGATCGGGCAAAAAAAATCCTGGAACTGATTCAGGAAGATTGCACAAGGGTTGAAAAATCTTGACAGAACGATGATTCTCATATCTAACAAACCAATCTGAATTATTCATGTCAACGGGAGGGTGTCTATGATGCGCAAGTTTATTGGAATTCTGCTCCTTACTGTGTCTTTGCTG
>CAZBUL010000014.1:0-8523 GCA_964495045.1 uncultured Desulfobacterales bacterium
TCCCACTATACCTGTTATCGGGCATCCGGAGTGATGATTAATAAAGGCACAACACCGATTTTCAATAATATAGACTTTCAGAAAAATAATTTCGCGGCGTTATCGGTCGGAGATATACTTCAGTATAATCTCCTCCCTGCTGCCTTGCAAAATGAATTTTCTGAAAGTCTATAACATTTCGCGGGATGCTATGGGAATGCGGATAAGATAACATGTCAGCGGGAAGGTAGTCAAAACAAGAAAAAACTTCTCCCCTGTGAAAAGCGGGAGAAGTTCTGTTTTCGTATAGGTTGATTACTTCCTGGCTTTGGCATAACCGATGGATATCAATGCCTCTTCCATTTCAGTCAGGGTTTGGGGATCGTCGATGGTGGCGGGCATCTTGAATTCCTTGTTGTCGGCGATCTTCTGGATGGTGCCCCGCAGAATTTTGCCGGAACGGGTCTTGGGAAGCCGTTTGACCACCGTGGCGGTTTTGAAGGATGCCACCGGCCCGATGCGGTCCCGAACCATCTGGACGACTTCCTTGATGATTTCCTTGTGATCCTTTGTGACACCGGCTTTGAGAACGATAAATCCGACCGGCACCTGGCCTTTCAGCGAATCTTCCACACCCAGCACCGCACATTCGGCCACCTGCGGATGATCCGAAAGCACTTCCTCCATGGCCCCCGTCGAAAGCCGATGTCCGGCCACATTGATGATGTCGTCGGTGCGGGACATGACATATACATATCCGTCTTCATCGATGAATCCGGCATCCGCGGTCTTGTAATATCCCGGAAATTCTTCGAGATACGATTTCACATAGCCCTCGTCGTTATTCCACAGGGTCGGAAGGGTGCCCGGCGGCAGCGGCAGTTTAACGACCAGTGCGCCGATGTCTCCGGGTTTGACCTGCTCGCATTCGGGATTGACCACCTGAACATTCCAGCCCGGCACCGGCTTGGTGGGAGAACCGTATTTGACTGGATAATGATGCAGCCCCATGCAGTTGGCCGCAATGGCCCAGCCGGTTTCCGTCTGCCACCAGTGATCGATGACCGGAACCTTGATGTTGTTTTCGGCCCATTTCAAGGTATCGGGATCGGATCGTTCTCCAGCCAGGAACAGTGTTACAAAGCAGGAAATGTCATAGCCTTTCATCAGCTTGGCATCGGGGTCTTCCCGTTTGATGGCCCGGAACGCCGTGGGAGCTGTAAAAAGCGCCTTGACCTTGTGCTGGGAAATCACGCGCCAGAAAGCGCCGGCATCCGGGGTTCCCACGGGTTTGCCTTCATACAGGATGGTGGTGCAGCCTTTGAGAAGCGGTCCATAGACAATGTAGGAATGGCCCACGACCCAGCCCACGTCCGAAGCCGCCCAATAAACATCTCCGGCATCCACGTTATAGACAGCCTTCATCGACCATTTCAGGGCTACCATGTGGCCGCCGTTGTCGCGGACAACGCCCTTGGGAATGCCGGTGGTGCCGGATGTATAGAGAATGTACAGCGGATCGGTGGCAGCTACGGGCACGCAGTCATGGGGTTTGACACCCTGAATTGCCGTTGCCCAGTCGATATCCCGGCCGGGAATGAGCGGTGCGGTTTCCATGGGGCGCTGGAAAATGATGCAGGTTTCGGGTTTGGAGGCGGCGAGATCGATGGCGCCGTCCAGCAGGGACTTGTAGGGGATGACTTTGCTGATTTCGATGCCGCAGGATGCCGATACGATGACTTTGGGTTTGGCGTCGTTGATCCGGGTGGCCAGTTCGTTGGCGGCAAATCCGCCAAAAACGACGGAATGCACGGCACCGAGTCGGGCGCAGGCCAGCATGGCAATGGCGGCTTCCGCAATCATGGGCATGTAGATCAACACCCGGTCTCCCTTGACGACACCGCGGGCTGCCAGGGCGCCGGCAAACAAGGCCACTTCGTCCCGCAGTTCCTTGTAAGTATATTTCTTGATGGTATTGGTGACCGGGCTGTCGTAGATCAACGCTGTCTGATCGGCTCGGCCGTTTTCCACATGAAAGTCCAGCGCATTGTAGCAGGTGTTCACAATGCCGCCGGTGAACCAGCGATAAAACGGTTTGTTCGAGTCATCCAGGACTTTGTCCCACTTCTTGTACCAATGAAGGTCTTCGGCTGCTTTTCCCCAGAATATATCCGGGGTCTTGATGGAAGATTCAAACGCTTCGACATAGGCATTACTCATAGTGCTGCTCCTTTACGATGTTGTTTCGGGGTGACAAATGGATCGAACGGGTTGGGAATCGAATTGTCCTATTGAAATCAAGGCTCATATACAGCAACTTATATGCCAGCATCAGAATCGATTCAGACAATTCGTTCGTTGACAATGGGTTATCCACTATTAAGAAAGTGAATGAAATACATTATCGGGGCAGAGTTGTCCCATCATCAGTGGGGAATGTAGAAAAAGACTTTGATTCTGAATGGTTAAATATGTGGGACAATAATGCCCCATAAACAGACTACAGCAGCCCGTGATGTTTCATTTTCCGAAACAGTGTCCGGCGATCGATGCCAAGGATCTCGGCGACCCGGCCCCGTTTCCATTTCTGGGCTTGCAGACATTGCAGGATACAGGATTTTTCCGCTTCGTTGAGGGCTTCTGCCAGTGATGCATACAAGCTGACCGGTGATTTTGGAACTGCCAATGACATATCAGCCGGTTCCGGCGGGTCGGATGCCGGGGACAGATCCATTTCTCCCAAGGTGACATAGCGATGGATAACATTCTGCAATTCCCGAACGTTGCCCGGCCAATCGTATCGGAGCATTTCCTGCATGACTTTGTCCGGCAGTGGTCTGCCGTCACTGAGGGTATTCAAAAAGTGATCGATCAGTTGCGGCAAATCTTCTTTGCGTTGCCGCAGCGGGGCAATGTATATAGGGATGAGATGAATGCGGTAATAAAAATCCTGCCGCATTTTCTGCTGCGCCACCAATTCCCGCAGATTTCGATGGGTGGCAGCAATGATCCGAAAATCGGATTTTTCCAAATTTTTCCCGCCGACGGGTGTATATCCGCCTCCTTCGATGGCCCGCAGGAGTTTGACCTGAAGATTCAGGGGAATTTCGCCCACCTCGTCCAGAAACAGGGTGCCGCCGTGGGCCAGATCGAGAAAACCGGGTTTATCCACTGCAGCTCCGGTAAAAGCCCCTTTTTTATATCCAAAAAACTCGCTTTCGATCAATGTGTCGGGAATGGCGCCGCAATTCACCGTGATGAAGGGACCGGCACTACGACGGCTCAATTCGTGAATAGTCTGGGCAGCCAGCTCCTTGCCGGTTCCCGACTCACCGTAAATGATCACACCGGCTTCCACCTGAGCGGCCTTGAGAATGGTTTCATAAATGCTTTGCATGGCGGCACTCCGACCGATCATCCGGCCGAACTGCCCGCTGCCTTTGAGAGATGAACGCAGCCGGATGTTTTCTTCCCGCAGCCGGACTTCCTGTTCCCGCAGAGATTCTTCGGCCTCTTTGCGTTCGGTGATATCCAGGGCGATAGACTGGACTTTCAGAACCTGTCTGTCCGTTCCGAAAAGCGGGGTGTTGATGCCGTAATACCATCGGCCGTTCCGGGGATTGCGGGTTTCCCATCGGATGGTTTCTCCCTGAAACGCTTGATCGTTGACGCACCAGGGGCACGGGGAGCCCAGATTGTACAAGGCCGCATGACAGGTGTCGCCGGTGGCGTCCCGGCCGATATGATCCATGAGTTTCCGGTTCATGAATTCGATTCGGTAATCCCGATTACAGGTATAGATCAGGCCCTCGAAAATCTCGATGATGGCCCACAGCCTGGCCTCGCTTTCCTGCAAGGCATGGGTGCGCTCGACCAGCTCTGTGGTGCGGCTGCGGACTTCGGATTCCAGGTGTTCCCGGTAGCGTCGGTTTTCCAGCCGGAGCCGCGCCCGTTCGAGGGCATTTACGGCGGCATGTTCCAGCACAGCCATGTCCAGGATCGGCTTGGTGACAAAGTCCATGGCCCCCATCTTGAGGGCTTCGATGGCATCCTGAATCACGCCGGTTCCGGAAACCACCAGCGTCGGGGTGTCCGGAGATTCCTTGACGAGCGCTGTGAGCACTTCCAGACCATCCACTCCCGGCATGCGCAGATCCACCATGACCAGATCGGGCTTTTCCCGGCGAAAAACTTCCAGTCCCTGGGTGCCGTCTTCGGCCTGGCAGACGTGAAATCCGCTGTCCTCCAGGTAGGCGGCCATACTTTCCCGAATGATCGGTTCATCATCGATTACGAGGATTTTTTCCATCGCGCCTTTCCCTCCGTTTGATCTCCCTGTAAACTGCCCATCGCTGACGATGGATCACGGTCAACCGGATCGGAGCGGAACGGCAGCCGGATCAGAAATCGGGCGCCGTCTCCGGGACAGGATACCACGGAAAGGGTGCCGCCATGGTTGCTCGTGATGATAAAATAGGATACGGACAGCCCCAGGCCGGTTCCCATCCCCACATCTTTGGTTGTAAAAAAAGGTTCGAACACCCGCTTGCGGGTTTCTTCATCCATTCCCGGTCCATTGTCGATCACCTCGATGCAGGCGGTGTTGCCTTCCCGATACAGGCGAAGGGTGATCCGCGGCGATCTGGCGGCGGATACCGAATCGGCCATGGCCTGAGCGGCATTGCGGAGCAGGTTCAATATGACCTGCTCGATTTCTGTTGGCGTACACCACACCGGCGGCAGCTCATGCATATATTCCCGGACGATGTCGATGCGGCGGAAATCATATTTCTTCTTGAGATCGTAGTCGTGGGCCGCCAGGTCCACCGTCCGGTCCAACAGCTCGGCCAGATGGACGGCGGATTTTTGGGATGTGCTTTTTCGGCTGAAATTGAGCATGTCGCTCACGGTTTTGGAGGCCCGTTCGCCGGATTCCCGAATGGCTTCGATGAACCGAAGGATTCCCCGCCGTTCCAGATAATCATGGATATCGTCGAGGGTCAGGCCGCAGTCTGCGGCCGCCTGCCGGTTGGCGGGAAGGTCCGGAGAAATCCGGCGCAGAATGTTCTGGGCACTCTGGACCATCCCCCCCAGCGGATTGTTGATTTCATGGGCCATGCCGGCGGCCAGTCCGCCGATCGAGAGCATTTTTTCGGTCTGAACCATCATGTCTTCCATGCGGATCCGGGAGGTGACATCATCAAGCCGGATCACAGCACCGGCCATCCCTTCCACCCGAATGGGATAGATGACGATGTCAAAATACCGCAAATCCCGCTCCACCCAATCGGGGACGCGTTCGAGCTTTCGGACGGCGTTTTCCGCCATGGCCCGTTCCACTTCGGCCATTTCATTCCGAAGCCGTGGAAAAAGCGATTCGGGGCGCTGTCCCAAGGCCTGATTCCGGGAGACGCCCTGGGTTCTTTCGGCTTCCCGATTCCAGAAGGATACGCACCGATTCTGATCCACCCCCACCAGGATGGACGGCATGGAATCGATGATGGCCTGAAGATATTTGCGCAGCCGGTACATTTCCCGTTGGGAGACAACCGCATCGGTCACGTCGTTTCCGATGCATAAATACTCCATGACAATGCCGGATGGATGATGAACAGCCTTGCGGGTCCAGGATATCCAGACCGACTGACCGTTGCGGAGAATATTTTCCGAAACATAATACCGGTATCCTTCATCGGAGCCGCCGATGACATCGGGAAATTGGGTGGGGGCCCCGGTTCCCCACTTGTTTTCCGGCACAATGGTTCCCAGGACGTTTTTACCGATCACTTCCTCTTCGTTGTATCCGAAAAAAATCTGAGCGAATTCATTGAAAAACGTGATCTGTCCGAAGGTGTCCATCCGCAGGATGATGCTGTTGGCATTTTGAACCAGATCCCGGTATTTGATTTCACTTTCCCGAATGGAGGCTTCCGCCTTTTTCCGGTCGCTGATCTCGTTTTCCAGATCCGTGCGATAGGCTTCGAGGCGATCCATGAACACATTGAAGTACTGTGAGAGCCGGCCGACTTCGTCCTGGCTGCGCGGCTGCATGCGAACGGAGATATCGCCCCGAGCGCCGGTGGCGAAATGCCGCATGAGCTCTTGCAGGGGATTGGTGATGGAGGCGCTGATCAAAAAAGTGATCGGCGGAAACAGCACCAGGGTCAGCACGACCGTGATGATGAAAATATCCGTCACCGTGGTAAGGGGTGCCTGGAATTCTTCCAGATAGCACGAAGACGCCACGATCCATCCGAATTCCGGGATATCGTTGAACAGCACGAGTTTTTCCCGAGGCCCGGCTTCGCCGGGATTGGCCCAGGCATAGCCGATTTTGCCGTTTCTGCGCTGGCAAATATCTTTGACGAATTGCCGTCCGTCGTCATCAGCTTGCAGCAGGTTTTCCCCTTTCATGGCCGGGTGAATGATCAGGGTTCCATGGATGTCCATGATAAAGGAATAGCCGGTTTTCCCGAAACGCAGGGACAGAATCCGGTCTTCGAAATCATCCACATTGACCAGTTCGATGAATTCGCTGCGGTAGGAGGATACGGAGATGATCCAGTCCCACGGTTCGAAATACAGCATGTACAGGGCCTTGGGGCGGCTTTCCCGCTCCTCCGGATTTTTCCAGTCGTATTCGAGGTAGCCGTTTTTCCGCTGGATCTGTTCCAGGATGAATTCATGGCTCGACAGATCCGCCCCCGGCAGGCCGCGTTTGGGATGGACTTCGATGACCCCGCTGCTGTTGACGCAGTAAATGTATCCGGTCTTGCCGATGGTCTGACTCAGCAGCACGTCCATCGCTCGGGATCGGGCGGTCGGTTCGTTCAAAATCCCCTCGTGGAACTGATCGTGAAAATGGGCGACGATCTCCCGGTTTTTTTCGGCCACGGCCCGCAGGTGGTTTTTGATGGAAACATCGGCTGCGGTCTTGACCATGTTGCGGATGGTGGTGTTGGTGTTTTGCAGCTCGCTCTCGATGTTGCTCTCGAGGGTTTTCCGGACGAAAGAATGAATGATGAGGCTGACAGCCGCCAGAGAAAATACAAAAACGGCGGAATAAACGATGAGAAGCTTGAACCGGATCCTGAGATCGTTGAACCGGCTGATTATCCTCATGGGCGGTTGTTCCGGATTTCCATCGGGGTTTTCAGGCGATCCGCCGGGTGAAGCGATCCGGCCCGGAAATGATCGGTCGGCCCACCGCCCGGGCGATGGCTTCGAGCATACCGGAGAAAATGATTTCATGGAACGGATACAGCACGTACCAATACAAAATGCCCATCAGCCCGCGGGGTAAAAATCGGGAAAGCAGTTGAAGCTGGGTAACACCGGTCGATTGCTGCGTCAGGGTGACTTCCAGAATCGCCTCACCGGGAGTTTTCATTTCGGCCAGCAATATCAGGCGCCGGGGAGGATCGATGTCAAGCACCCGCCAAAAATCGAGGGCATCTCCCGTGTAAAGCCGGGCGGAGCTGCGTCGGCCGCGTTGAAGTCCCACACCGCCGGCCAGCCGGTCCATCAGCCCGCGGATCCGCCACAAAAACGAAGCGAAATACCAGCCGTTTTTCCCGCCGATCCGCTCGATGGGTTCCCACACCTGATCCATCGATGCATCAAGGGTCACCCGGAATCCGCATTGCAGAACGGTTCCGCCGGCATAAACCGCATCCCCGCAATGCGCCCATTCGGGCGGCTGGAGAGATCCGGCATCCATCCAGCAGGTGTCGAGGCGATCCTGGGCTACGCGATCGAGGGCTACCCGGATGCTTTCCCGGCAGGAAAGCAGCGTCTGCGGAATGATGGCACGGATTCTGTTATCGTTGCAGACCACCGGGGTGCTGAGCCCCTGCGCCAGAGGGATGGCGATGGATGACGGAACGGGCGTGACGAGATGTATCCAGTATGAGCTCAATGTGGGTGAAAAGAAAGGAACTGGAATCACCCAGCGTTTGGGAAGCCCGGCTTCTTCGGCGTAGATATCCATAATTTGCCGGTAAGTCAGCACGTCCGGCCCGCCGATATCAAATATCTCGCCGCTGGTTTCGGGGTGTTCGAGACAGCCGATCAAATAATTCAGCACATTGCGGATGGCAATAGGCTGGCAGGGGGTAAACACCCATTTGGGTGTGATCATGACCGGAAGTCGCTCGACCAGATATCGCAGAATTTCAAACGAAGCGCTTCCCGATCCCAGAATCATGGCCGCCCTCAGAATGGTGCAAGGAACGGATCCGGCCTGAAGAATTTCACCGACTTCATGACGGGACTGGAGGTGTTTGCTCAATGCCGTGCTGCGACTGTCTCCCAGACCGCTCAGATAGATGATGTGCTCCATACCGGCTTTGGCGGCGGCCGTTGCCATATTGTGTGCGGATGTTCGGTCGGCTTCGGCGAACTGCCGATCCTGGGCGATCATGGCGTGCACGAGATAAAAGGCGGCGCTGCATCCTGCGACAGCGGTTGTCAGGGATGCCAGATCCAGCACATCCGCCTGCACCAGCTCGATCCGGGGATGAGAGGCCCAGGGGCGAGATTGCA
>CAZBUL010000014.1:8623-30761 GCA_964495045.1 uncultured Desulfobacterales bacterium
ACATCCGCCTGCACCAGCTCGATCCGGGGATGAGAGGCCCAGGGGCGAGATTGCAATTTTGAAATGGATCGGGCCATGGCCCGAACCCGATAGCCGGATTCCAGCAGCATGGGAATCAGCCGTCCGCCGACATAACCGGTGGCACCGGTTACCAGAACAGGTTTAGTAATCATTTCAGGCACTCCCAATCGTTTTCATCGACGACAGGCGCAATCAACTCACCGATTGTTTTCCCCTTTCCGGCGATTGCCGGGTGTGGGCTACGGCGTATTTTCAGCGTTGTTGTCGAGGTCTCTTTTTCCAGCACGATAACCCGTACTAATTTTTCGGCCCACCGGTGGCATTCACTGGGGAGGTAAATGATTCCGTTATGGATTTTAGATTCAAATTCGATGGCTTGCATTAGTTTGTTTTCTTTGGAATCCCGGCAATATTCGTGAACGTTTGTCATCCGAAACGATGAACCATATACACAATTTCGTCATTTTTTGTTGATTATGCCTTACCGTCAAATCGCGTCAAGCATTTTTTTGGCTTTGCCGGACAGTCTGTGAAATCAATAAATACATATTTGTAACAGGTTTCCACAGATGAACAACAGATATGTATCTTATCGGCCGCATCCGATATTTTGTGTTTTTGATTAACAGTTTTGAATCATTGCTGATTATCGTTTATTTATCGTGTGGCATGCCATTTGCTTTATTCATTGACAAATGTCTGTTGACAGAAACACACTTCTCACAGGTGGTTATGCCAATGCCCGACAATGCTTCTCAGATATTGAAACAGAAACGGGAAAAACTGATTTCCGGCTTGAAGGGAAATTCTCAGAATTTCATGATCGAGCACACGGGTATGCTGGATAATTATTTTCAGAGCCGCTACGAAAACAGCCTGGTCGGCCCCGGTATCCGGATCGAAAAAAATCCTTATGCCATCATCGCCCTGGGCGGATATGGCCGCCGGGAGCAGTGTGTGCATTCGGATGTGGATATCCTTTTTCTCTTCGAACATGCCGTGCCGGATACGGCCGAAGCCTTGATCCAGGAAATCGTGTATCCCCTCTGGGATGCCGGGCTCGATGTGGGCCATGCCACCCGATCGGTGGAAGAATGTGCCGAAATCTCCCGAACAGATATCGAAGCTTTCACGGCCCATCTCGATGCCCGCTTCGTCTGCGGCATGTCTCCGCTCTATACCCGGCTCATGAGCCATCTTCGGGACAACATCATTCGCAATCAATCCGAAGATTTGATCACCTGGCTCATCCAGACCAACACCAGCCGGCATAAGCATTTCGGAGATTCGGCTTATCTGCTCGAACCCAATCTGAAGGAAGGCCGGGGCGGGCTGCGGGATTATCACACCATTCGCTGGATCGCCAAGATCAAATCCGATATCCGCACCCGTCGGGATCTCGAATATTATGGGTATTTTTCGAGCGATGAATTTCTGCAGTTATCCCGCGTGCTGACCTTTATCTGGCATGTGCGCAATCACCTTCACCGGCTGGCGGGCCGAAAATGCGATCAGCTCTATACGGCGTACCAGCCCAAGCTGGCGAAGATTCTGGATTTCCAAGCCTTGGACGGCCAGACGCCGGTTGAGAATATGCTGGGAAAAATTCAGGGGGAAATGGACTTTCTGAATCAGCAGCTCCAGATGTTTCTGTATGAACTGTCCCATGATACCGGCGCCCACCGAAAACGCAAAGACAATCAGAAAACACGGAATCCGAAACTGGAAATCCGTAAAGGCGCGCTGCGTTTCGTTTCGTCGGAAACCATTCCTGGTTCACCCCTGCTGCTGCTTCAGATTTTCGAGGAGTGTGCCCGGTTCCAGTTACCGCTGTCCGCCGAAGCCAGACGGGTTGTCAAGGAGTTTCAGTATCTGGCAGACGATTCCTTCATTTCATCCAAACGCACCGTCAAGCTGTTCGAAAAACTGCTGATGCATCCGGTTGGCCAGATCAATGCCCTCGATGAGATGCTGTCCTCCGGGTTTCTCGTTCAGATATTGCCGGAATTCAAGGGCATCGTTCACCGGGTGCAATACGACGACTATCACCGTTTCCCGGTGGACAAACATTCCCTGCATGTGGTGGAAACCATCAAGAAATTCGGGCTTCCCGAAGATGCCAGCGACTGCAAACTCTGTGGACATCTGTACCAGGAATTGACCACCCCCAAGTGGCTGCTCTGGGCCGGTCTGCTGCACGATATCGGCAAGGGCATGGCGGGTAACGACCATTCCAAGCGGGGGGCCGTCGTTGCCGCCGAATTGCTGGCCCGGATGGGATATCGAAAAAAAGACATCGAACCCGTCTGTTTTCTGATTGAAGAGCATCTGTTTCTCATCAAGCTGGTCACCCGCCGGGACACCAATGATGAGGAAACCGCTATTTTCTGCGCCCGGAAAGTGAAAGATGTCATCCGGCTGAAAATGCTGTATCTCCTGACTGTGGCCGATTCCATCTCCACAGGCCCGAAGGCCTGGAACGAATGGACCGCAGCGCTTCTCAGAGATTTCTTTCTGAAGGTGATGAATATCCTGGAAAAAGGGGAGCTGGCCAGCCATGAGGCGGTGGACACTGTCGAAAGGAAAAAGGAGCAGGTGGTCTATTCGGCCAAAACCCAGAAATCGGCACGGGAACTGGACACGTTGTTCAGTGTCATGTCACCGAGATACCTGCTCTACTCGTCCGCCGAAGATATCCTGGCGCATGTTCAAATGTTCAAACAGTTGCAGGACCGGGAATTCATCTGGAAAATCGGTGAATCCCCTGAAGCGGGAACACGCATCGTCACCATCTGCGCCAAAGACCGCCCGGGATTGTTTTCCCGAATCGCCGGCGTGTTCACCTTGAACGGCCTCGACATTCTGGATGCCCAGATTTTTACATGGCGCAACAATATCGCCTTGGACATTTTTCATGTCAAACCGCCGGTGGACCAGCTCTTCGAAGAAGAGAAATGGGAACGTGCCGGCGAGCATCTGCAGGCGGTACTGTCTGGAAATCTCGATCTGCCCCAGGCGCTCCGGGAGAAAATGGAAGTCTATCGCAGCGACAAACTTCGCGCTTCCCAACGGCCGCCCTGTGTTGTCATCGACAATCGCAGTTCCAGTTTTTTCACCATCATTGAAGTCTTTTCCATGGATTTTCTGGGGCTGCTGTTCGGCATTACAGACGCCTTGTTCCGCTGCAAGCTGGATGTCTGGGTCGCCAAGATCGCCACAAAAGTGGATCAGGTGGTGGATGTGTTTTATGTCAGGGATTTTGATGGCCAGAAAGTGGACTCCCCGGAACAGGTGGCGGCCATCGAGGCCGCCATCAAACAGGTTCTTGAGGGATCACAACTTAAGGAGAAAACCGTATGAAAAAAATAGAAGCAATCATCAAGCCGTTCAAACTGGATGATGTCAAGGAAGCACTCAATGAAATCGGGATTCATGGCATGACCATAAGCGAGGTTAAGGGGTACGGCCGCCAGAAAGGACATAAGGAAATCTATCGGGGTGCCGAATATGTGGTCGATTTCATCCCCAAAATTAAGATCGAGGTCATTGTGGCTTCCGAAATGGTGGACGCTGTGGTGGACAAAATCCGAACTTCGGCCAATACCGGGAAGCTGGGAGATGGTAAAATATTTGTGTTTCCCGTGGAGCAGGTCATCCGTGTCCGGACCGGAGAGCGGGGTAAAGACGCGATTTAGTGAAAAAGTCCTGTTTTGGGCGCTGTTCCGAGGCCGGACAAGTGTATTGTCAGCAATGTCATCGTAGTATTATTTCATCGATAAATGGGAGGCGTATTCAAATGAAACCAAGTGAAGTATTGGCAATGGCAAAAGAAAAAGGTGCAAAAATCGTTGATTTACGGTTCATGGATTTTCCCGGTGTGTGGCAGCATTTCAGCGTGCCCATCAAAGAGCTGGATGAATCCAGTTTTGAAGAAGGTTTTGGGTTCGACGGATCCAGCATCCGGGGATGGCAGCCCATCAATGCCAGCGACATGCTGGTGATTCCGGATGCCGCCAGCGCCAGAATGGATCCTTTTTTCGAAGTTCCGACCCTGGTGCTGATCTGTGATATCAAAGACCCCATCACCTTCGAATCCTACACCCGGGACCCCCGATTCATTGCCCGGAAAGTGGAAAATTACCTCAAATCCACAGGCATCGGCGATACCGTGTATATCGGGCCGGAAGCTGAATTCTTCATTTTTGACGATATTCGTTTCGAATCCGCATCAAACCGGGCATATTACGAAATCGACTCCATCGAAGGCGCGTGGAATACCGCCCGGGACGAAGGCCCGAATCAGGGATACAAACCCCGATACAAGGAAGCCTATTTCCCGGTGCCGCCCATGGACAAGTTCCAGGATCTGAGAACGGAAATGCTGTTGGTTCTCGAAAGCCTCGGCATCGATATCGAAGCCCAGCATCACGAAGTGGCCACCGGCGGCCAGGCTGAAATCGACATGCGGTTCAAACCGCTGCTGGAAATGGCAGACCAGCTCGTATGGTTCAAGTATGTTCTGAAGAATGTGGCCTATCGGGCCGGTCATACGGTCACCTTCATGCCCAAACCCCTTTTTGGAGACAACGGCAGCGGCATGCACACCCATGTCAGCATCTGGAAAGAAGGAAAACCGCTCTTTGCCGGCGATCAGTATGCCGGTGTTTCCCAGCAGGCTCTTTACGCCATCGGCGGCATTCTGAAACACTGCAAGGCCCTGTGCGCATTCACCAACCCCACCACCAACTCTTACAAACGTCTGGTTCCGGGGTTCGAAGCGCCGGTGAACCTGGCCTATTCCAGCCGGAACCGCAGTGCGGCGATCCGCATACCCATGTATTCGTCGTCCCCCAAAGCCAAGCGCATCGAGTTCCGGACGCCTGACCCCTCTTGCAACGGCTATCTGGCATTCGCGGCCATCACGATGGCGGTGATCGACGGCATTCAGAACAAAATGGATCCGGGGGATCCGCTGGATAAAAACATTTACGATCTGCCACCCGAAGAAATGGCCAATGTGCCGTCTGCACCGGGTTCTCTGGAAGAATCTCTGGCTGCCCTGAAAGCCGATCATGAGTTCCTGTTGAAAGGGGATGTTTTCACCAAGGATGTCATCGACATGTGGATCGAATACAAAACCGACGCCGAGGTCAACCCGGTCAAACTGAGACCGCATCCTCACGAATTCTCGCTGTATTACGACATCTAAACATCGTTCTTCCCTTCGGCCGCCCTCCTTCCGGTTTTCTCCCCTTCGGGGGGAGGCGTGCCCGAACGCATTTCCTATCCTACATCCTCCGCCCTGGTGCTGCCGGCGCTGTCATTGCGGTTCAATCCTTTCTTGCAATTCCCGACCGATCCGTATAATAAAGTAAAAATTTTGGCATCATTGGGGCAAACCAGAGAGAGGGATGGAATCATATTTAGTAGAATTCGGGTACCTGGCGCTTTTTATCGGAACTTTTCTGGAAGGTGAAACCATCCTGATCATTGCGGCCTATCTGGCAAGCAAGGGACTGTTGGATGTTTACATTGTTACATTAACGGCTGTGTTGGGAACCGTCTTGGGAGATCAAACGTTTTTTTATATCGGGCGGGTGCAGGGCATATCCTATATTCAGAAAAGACCCAATCTGAAGAAAAAATGGATTCGCATCAGCAGCCTGATCGCCAAACGGGAAAATTTCATTATCATGATTTACCGTTTTATCTACGGATTTCGCAATATCACGCCCTTTGCCCTGGGCATTCTAAATGTCCATGCTGTCAAGTTTCTGATTCTCAATGTTATTGCCGCCACCGTCTGGGCCATTTCCTTCAGTGCGTTGGGATATACCTTCGGTGCCGTTATCAGCAGCGAAATCGAAACTTATGAAAAATACGTGGCCCTGGGAATTTTGTGCATTGTCATTCTGGCTGTTTTTCTCTACTGGTTGAGGAAGCGGCTGCGGAACGAACCGTTTCTCCCCTTTTAATCATATCCCATCTCCCCCATCGCCGACACCGTTTCCCGGAATGACAGAACCATCAGGGTTTCGTTTCCTCCTTCCAACGGGCGGAGGTTGAAAAAGGGGAAATGACATCAAGGCGTTTTCTCATGTTTGGAACATTCGTCAACACACTGGCCATCATTGCGGGCAGCCTGGTCGGCCTGGCATTCCGAGGCGGCATACCGCTCCACTATCAGCAGACCATCATGCAGGCTATCGGGCTGGCTGTCATACTGATCGGTATGTCCGGCGCTTTGAAAACACAGGACATTCTGGTGGTGATTTTCAGCCTGGCCATCGGCGGCATTGCCGGAGAATGGCTTCGGATTGAAGCGCGGCTGAATCAGATGGGAAAGTGGCTGGAAAGCCGGTTCGCCAGCTCCGAAGGGGGGCTTGCCAAGGGGTTTGTGACTGCCAGCCTCATCTACTGTGTCGGCTCCATGGCCATTGTGGGATCCATGGAAAGCGGCCTGACCGGCAATCACCAGACCCTCTATGCCAAGTCCGTTCTGGATGGCATATCTGCCATCATTTTTGCATCGAGCCTCGGCATCGGGGTGGCATTTTCAGCCCTGTCCGTTGCTGTTTATCAGGGATTGCTCACGTTGTCGGCCGTATTGATCAAACCGTTTCTGGTGCCCCAGGTTGTGGATCAGATGTCATCGGTCGGCGGCATTCTTATCATGGGAATTGGTATCAACCTGCTCGAGATCAAGACCATCCACGTCGGCAACATGCTGCCAGCCATTTTCATGCCGTTGATCTATTACATGATTCAGCAGGTGATCCGGTAGGGATGCGTATCACGGCGCCGCATTTTTGTTATGCCATGATCAATATTCCATCAAATGGCTTTCAAGGCTGGATAAAGGGGGAGGTGTGAGCCTATATAATCAGGATTTTTACCAGTGGACACAGGAACAGGCTGCTTTATTGAGGGCCGGGGCATTATCCCGTCTCGATGTTGAAAATCTGGTCGAGGAAATCGAAAGCATGGGCAAAAGCCAGAAAAAGGAGCTTGTAAGCAGATTGGCCGTGTTGATTATGCACTTGCTTCAGTGGGATTATCAATCAGAAAGAAGAAGCAAAAGCTGGCTGAAAACCATTGCGACACAACGGACTGAAATCGATTTCATTCTGTTTGACAATCCGAGCATGAAACACGATTTGCCAGAAACGATTGATAGAGCGTATAAAGCGGCAGTTAAACGAGCGGTTGCCGAAACAGGAAAAAAAATTGATGTATTTCCTGAAGCCTGCCCATATACCATCGATCAGATAATGGGTGAATAATACCGATTTGGGGGGATAGTGCGGCGCCATGAACAGTACAGACAAGACCGGAATCCTGACCGGTTTTCCCTCCCATTGTTTTTCAGTATCCACTACGGGAGATGGTCTTATGAAAAAAAGTTGTACAGGGATTGTGCAACAAAGGACTTTTCATCAACCGATAAAAAAGGGGTTACAGCATTTAACTGTAACCCCTTTTTTTATTTGGTGGGCCGTTCGCGAATCGAACGCGAAACCTACTGATTAAGAGTCAGGTGCTCTGCCTAATTGAGCTAACGGCCCTTGTCTGATATCAATTTCGTGGGATTTCTATCAATTATCGGTTGGTTTGTCAAGGATTCTATCTTGAATACTTCAGTTCTCCACTTCTGATTCTTATGTGTGCAGCCCCTTGTATCAGTGTTGTTATTCCGACATATAACCGCTGCTGGATACTGAAAGAAGCCATAGATTCAGTATTGGCTCAGACTTATACGGATTATGAAATTATCGTCGTTAACGATGGTTCAACCGATGATACCGTGAACCTGTTGAAACAATATGACAATAACATCATCGTTATTCATCAGGAGAATAGAGGGGTCAGCGCCGCAAGGAATTTGGGAATTGCATCAGCAAAAGGCGGTTACGTTGCATTTCTGGATTCCGATGATCTGTGGTTACCAGACAAGCTGGCCTGTCAGATGGCGTTTTTTCAGTTGCATCCCGAAGCGATGATTTGCCAGACAGATGAATTGTGGATTCGCAAAGGCGTTCGGGTGAATCCCAAAAACCGCCACAAAAAGCCTTCAGGAATGATTTTTGAGCCATCACTGAGACTGTGCCTTGTCAGCCCTTCGGCCGTGATGATCAGAAAAGACCTTTTCGATGACATCGGCTGGTTCAATGAGGCGTTTCCGGCCTGTGAAGATTATGATTTGTGGCTCAGGATCAGTCTGAAGTATCCGATTTATCTCATCGATAATCCGCTGGTTGTCAAACGCGGGGGTCACGACGATCAACTTTCCCGGAATCCGCAATTGGATCGATATCGGATTCAATCCATCGTTCAGATTCTCGAAACGCATCCACTGACACCGGCATACCGACAAGCCGCCATTGCCGTTCTGAAAGAAAAATGCCGGATATACGCGAACGGCTGTATCAAACGAGGGCGGATGATTGAAGCCGAACGATATCGGACAATCCATGACCATTATGCATAGCAAAACCGGCGATATATCGAGAAACTCTTCTTCGCGTTTTCATCGCTTCTGAAAATTATCGGGTCACCACTCCGGATTCTCCCGATGCATCTCGATGTGCTCACAGATTTCCTTCATCACGAAATACCGGGTCAGTGCTCTGGCGAGCTCGGCATCGGTGCATTCCTCACCGGTCATATTGGTGACATAATTCCGAATGGTTTCAACCGCCTTTTCCACTTCTTTTTCATATCCTGCAGGTGTTGTCATAACATCTTCCGACAGTTTTGCGTTTGACCGCGAATACAGCATAATCACGAAAAAATGAGTTAAGATCGTACGCTTTGATACAGTTTCATGATCGATCCTCCTGCCAACGCAATTCCGCCGCTTGTCAGGAACAGGGCGTGGGAACCAATGGTTTCGTAAAGATACCCACTCAGAAAAAAACCCGCCATCAGCCCCAATCCATAACTGACCGCATTGTTGACCGCCTGCCCGAGTGTTTTGGATGCCGCCGAAGACAGGGCATCCACATATAGAATGCTCGATATGTGAAAAGCGCCATACGTGAAAGCATGCAGTACCTGGGTGGCCAGGATCACGGGGCCGCTGTCGATAAAAGCCAGCAGAAACCACCGGACAGCCGCAATGGATAGAGAAAAAACCATGACGGATTCTAGGGTAAACCGTTTGAACAGGCGGCCGGAATGGAGCATCACGATAATTTCGGCCGTCGATGCCACCGCCCACGAGACACCGATAAACGTCTTTCCATAGCCCAGTTTTTCCAGATGAATCGAAAAAAATCCATAATAGGCCCCATGGCTGACCAGCATTAAAAACGCGCATGTCAGAAAGACGAGACTTCTCGGCTGCATCAGATAAGCGGCATTTCCATACTGCTTCGGGCGGCCTGCAGTCGGGGGGGACGGCACTCCGAAAGCAACCATAGATTGAAGAAAGCCGCCAATCACGATCATTGGCAGAATAATTCCCACCGGATGAATATCGATCATCCGTCCGACCAGAACGACAACGGCGATGAAGGCCATCGAGCCCCACGCACGAATCCGGCCGTATTTTTGTTTTTCCTTTGCCAGCACATCCATGGTGATGGCTTCCAGAAATGAAATGATGGGAGAGAAAAAAATCCCATACCCCAGCGTGATCACGATCAGCCACTCGAAACGGGTCGTCAACAGATAGAAGACGGTTATCGCCGCACTGGCCAGATTGCATAAAATATAAATGGTTCTTCTGGCCTGAAACCGATCGGCCAGAAGGCCCCAGAGAACAGGAAAAATCACCAGTAAAACGGAGCGCAGGGCCGATATGACGCCGATCTGCACGCCGTCAAGCTGAATGTGGTAAAGATAGAGATTGAAATACGGCAGGTAAATGCCCATCATTCCAAAATACAGAAAATACTGGGCCCGAATTGACAGATTTATCCGACTGGGGATGGGAATAAGCGCTGCTCCATCCGGAACATCTGTCATCAGGAAACCACCCAGAGGGCACATTTGGCGGTCTTTCCCAACACGGTTCGAGAAACGCTGCCCATGAAAAAGGCATTGCCGCCGCCGCGGCGGCCGACCACCACCGTGCCGAAATTTCCCGACTTGGCTTCATCGATGATGGCGCTGCCGATATTGTACATGCAATCCACCGTGTTGATCTGAATCTGCGTGTCCTGGAAACCGGCTTCTTTAAACTTCTGCATGGCCACCGCATGAAAATGATCGACACAGCGTTTGTCTCCTTGTATGAAAATTTCCTCGATTTTTTCAGTCGGCTCTTCAAAGGAGATCGGGCAAAAATCGCTGAATCTCGGCATCACATGAAACAACGTGATGACAATGTCGGGATTGCCGGATGTCATGAAACAGACATGATCAACGGCCCTCAGAGAACTTTCGGAGCCATCGACCGCCACCATGATGCGTGTCGATGTGATCTGGCCGTCGATGACCCATACCGGAATCACACGGGAATGTTCCAGGATGTTGGAGGTGATACTGCCGGCAAAGGTTTCCTGAAATTTGGAGAGCCCTCGTCTTCCCACAGCGATGGCATCATAGTGTCCTTGTTGGGCATACTCGATGATATCTTTGGCACATCCGAGTTTTCTGGGTTGAGAAACCACCTGGATATGATCGGGCTTCACGCCGAGACTCATCATGTTCTTCCTGCATTTATCGAGGATGGCATGGGAAGCGTCTTCATGTTTCTGGGTCAGACGTTTCAGATCGAGCTGTTTACTGCTGTCCTTTTTGGCTTCATCCACCAAAAAATGTGAAATGGGCGGCTGCACATGGAACAATGTATAGGTCAGATTCTTAACCGCAGAAGATATCTTGATCGCATAGTTTACAGCGTTTCTGGAATGAATCGATTCATCTATGGGAAGCAGTATCTTTTTTTCCATCATTTTCCTCTCCTCTTGCTTTGGATTTTTCAGACAAGATCATCCGATAGGCGTCTTTTCGGGATATACCGAATTGGGCTGCAATTTTTCTGGCGAGTTCACCAGGACTTACCGGTGCATCATCGAGAAACTTCGCAATACAGGGTTCAAGAGAATCGACCGGATGAAAACCCTCTGAATTGATACCGGAAAGAATCAGGGTGCATTCTCCTTTGATGTCGCTGCGGGCCGATAGAATGGTCAGCATTTCCGAAATGGAGCCGCGGATGAATTCTTCATAGCGTTTGGTCATTTCCCGGCAAACGACCCCGCAACGATCCCCCAGAACCGCCAGCGCATCCGTCAAAAAAGAAATCACCCGCTTCGGTGATTCATAAAATATCAGAGTTCTGGGCTCTTTTTCAATATTCTTCAGAATCGCCAACCGACGTGTCTGTTTTTTGGGGGGAAATCCTAAGAAAACGAAAGCATCTGTGGGAAGACCGGACACACTGAGTCCGGCAATGGCGGCCGATACACCCGGAATCGGAACGACATTGACCCCCGCATCGATTGCCGCACGGATCAACCGGTATCCCGGATCCGACACCAGCGGGGTGCCGGCGTCGGATACCAACGCAATGGACATGCCTGCCTGAAGTTTTTCGATAATCTGCCGGGATCGCTCGGCTTCGTTGTAATCATGGCAGGAAATAAGCGGTGAAGAAATCCCGTAATGGGAAAGCATCCGGCCGGTGTGCCGGGTGTCTTCGGCGGCTATCAGATCGACGCCGGATAGAACGCTCAGCGCACGCAGGGTGATATCTGCAATATGGCCGATGGGAGTGGCCACGACATAGAGCACCCCTTTTTCAACGGCATAGGACGGGTCAGTGTGCAAAAAGTCCAAAGGCATTTTTGATCAGCTCGATCGAATGCCGACCGGCATCCGAGAAAATCGCCACAACGTCGAACCGGGCGCGGATATGGCTTTGATGGGTGGATTTGAGATAATACTGGGCAACAAGAGATATCTTGCGCTGCTTTTGCAGGGTGACGGCATGTTTGGGGGTGCCAAAAGCGGCTGAGGATCGGGACTTGACCTCGACAAAAGCGAGGGTATCGTTATCGCGCGCGATGATATCGATTTCTCCCAGACGGGTGCGATAATTCTGTTCGATGATTTGATATCCCTGCCGCTTGAGATAGATCACCGCCAGGGATTCACTGTTCTTCCCGAAAACCTGTATGGCATTGACCATGATTTCCGAACTCCTGAACCCCTTTGAAACTTTTCCGGTGGATCGGTGAGCAGCCATATCGTCGGATGGCCGCTTTATGAGAAGGCGTCGGATATCCCTTGTGGATGGCAAATCCAAAGACCGGGTAGTCTTCGTGGTAACGCTCCATCAGCTTGTCCCGGGTAACTTTCGCCACGATGGATGCCGCCCCGATGGAAATGCTCAGGCCGTCTCCTTTCGGGATGGCTTCCTGAGACAGAGACAGCGGCAGGCAGAAAATTCCATCGATCAATAGGTGCTCCGGCACAGGAGACAGATTCTTGACGGCAAACACCATAGACAGCAACGACGCCTTCAAAATGTTGGTTCTGTCGATTTCACCGGCATCGACAATACCGATGCCGATGGAAAAGGCATGCTCATAAATCCGGTCATACAATTCCAGCCGCTTTTTGGGAGTCAGCTTTTTGGAATCCGCTATCCCCGAAACCGGAAACGAAAACGGTAGAATGACGGCTGCGGACACCACCGGGCCAGCCAGCGGCCCCCGGCCGGCCTCATCCACCCCGGCAATCTGTGAGTAACCATTTTGTCGGGCCCGCTGTTCGAATGCCCAGGAATCGATGCCCATGCAGTCAATCAGGAACGATCTTCCTTGATTCGGGCTGCCTTGCCTTTCAGTTTCCGGATATAATAGATCTTGGACCGACGGACATCCCCTCGGGTAACCACTTCAATCCGATCGATAATCGGAGAGTGCATCGGAAAAATACGTTCGACCCCGATTCCGTAAGACACTTTTCTGACAATGAATGTGGCGTTCAGGGTGCCTCTGCGTTTGCCGAGCACGACCCCTTCGAACGCCTGGATGCGCTCTTTTTCACCTTCCTTGATTTTAACATGAACCTTGACCGTATCTCCGGCGGAAAACGGCGGAATATCCAGCCGCATCATATCTTTTTCCAAAAGCTTGACAGTTTCCATAACTCCCCCAATAAAAGGTTGCTTGTATTAAATAAATTGAATATGAAAATTCACATCATGGTTCGCCAGACCGCCCGTACAGTCGATCCAGAATGATGGAAGCCGCCGAACGAACCGACAGATGGTTGTAATCTGTATTTCCGGATATGGGTTTCAAAATGTAATCCGCCGCTGCGATACAATCCGGAGAAAGCCCCCACGCCGTGCCGAACACCAACAGACAGGGGAAGCCGGTTCCCAGTATTTCCTGAAAACGGGCCAGAGAAATACTGTTCAGATGGCTTCGGGCGCTTGTCACCACCGTTTGGGGATCACTTCCCGTCTCTTGTGCAATGTCGATGCTTGCTTGCTGCAGATTGTTCCGGATGCGGACCGTTTCCAGCGCCTGACAGCGTTTGGGATTGTAATCCGCCCCGTATCCGGTAGTCCAGTGCCCAATCAGCGACTTGACCAACTGCTGTTGGTCTTCGAGAGGGGTCACGATATAAAGCGCTTTGGCGCTGTATGTTCTGACGGCCCTGGCCATGTCATGAATATCGAGGTTGGTCACCGCCGATGCGATGATCTCTCCCCGTTTATTGACGACCGGATAATGGGCCAATGCCAGATATAGATTGGAACTGCAAAATGTGGTCAATGTCTCGACGCCACTGTTGAAGAATTTCGGCTTCATCGGGTGTCAGCCGACGCTGCATCAACAAATCCCTGCGTTTAAGAACCGTCCGGATCAGCGATGATTCCAACCGCCATTTCTCGATGTGGGCATGATGGCCCGAAAGGAGAACCTCCGGCACCGCTTCTCCCTCGAAATCGGGCGGTCGGGTATAATGCCCGTGTTCCAGAAGATTGTTGCAGAAGGAATCTTTTTCAGCCGATGTTTCACCGCCCAACGCACCGGGAATCAGCCGGATGACAGATTCCATTACCACCATCGCCGGCAGTTCCCCGCCGGTCAGCACATAGTCGCCGATGGAAATTTCATCTTCCACGAACTGCTGACAGATGCGCTCGTCTATTCCCTCATATCGGCCGCAGACCAGAATGAGTCCGGACAGAGTGGAAAGCTCTATGGCGATTTTCTGATTGAATACCCGCCCTTGTGGGGACAGATAGACGACCCTGGCATGCGGGGCATCCGCCAATGCCGACCTTATGGCGGCCGCCAGCGGTTCGGGTTTCATGACCATGCCATCTCCGCCGCCGTAGGGGCGGTCGTCGGTGACCTGATGTCTGCCGGGTGCAAACGCACGAATATTGACCGCGGATGCGGCGATAACTTTTTGTTCGATCGCCCGCCGGACGATGCCGTGATCCCAAAAACGTTCGAACATTTCGGGAAATATCGTCAACACCTGAAAATTCATGAAAGATTTCCGATAGCCATGAGAACGGCAGTTTATTTCTTCTCCGCCGACTCGATATTACAGGCCTTCGGGAATATCCACCCGCATGACCCTGCGGTTCAGATCGATTTCCCGAATAACGGAACCGATGGCTGGAATCAGAATCTCGTCATTGTCTGGCGTTTTCACAACATAAACATCATTGCTGCCCGTCTCGATAAGGGACACGATGGTTCCAATCGAAGCCCCATCCACAGAAACCACTGCCAGCCCACAGATATCCGACCAGTAATAGGTGTCTGTTTCAAGCTCGGGCAACAGGGTTCTGTCGATTAATAGCTCCGATCCCGGAAGCTTTTCGGCTTCGGTACGATCGCGAATCCCTTCGAATCGAAGCAAGTACGTCCGTCCCTGGTGCAAGGCCTCCACAATCTCCATGAACTGGTCTGAACTGTTTGGCGCCCGAACCTTCAATATCTGGCCAGGAGTCATCACCGCAAACGTATCGGCTTCACAGTGAATTTTGACATATCCTTTGATGCCGTGAACGCCGATGATTTTTCCGATGGTGATAAATGTATCGGTATTCATAGGCAGTGGATTGTCTCATTCAATGATTTCAAGAACAGACCGCTTTTTGTTTTTGGCGGATGCTGCACTCAGAATGGTCCGCAAAGCACGGGCCGTTCGTCCTTGTTTTCCAATGACTTTTCCCAAATCCTCTTTGGCAACCTTGATCTCAAGAACAGACGTCTGGTTCCCCTCGATCTCTGATACCGTCACCTGTTCCGGGTGATCCACCAGTGCTCGGACAATGTAATCGATCAGATCTTTCATCGCTCCCCCTCCTCGATCGGCAGGCGGGAATCCGGAAATGATGTCAGGATTCAGGACTTCAGGCCGGGTTATCCGCTATGCCCTGTTTTTTCAGCAGGCTGTTGACCGTATCGGTCGGTTGTGCACCCTGGCCGATCCAGTACTGTACGCGATCCATCTTCAAGGAAACTTCCGCCGGATTGTTGAGCGGGTTATAGGTTCCCAGATTTTCCAAAAATTTGCCATCTCTGGGGCATTGCACGTCAGCCGCAACAATGCGGTAAAAAGGTCGTTTTTTAGCACCGTGTCTGGCCAGTCTTATTTTAACGGACATGTTTCTCTCCTTGTAACGAATAATCGGGTGCACCGGAAAAAAATTATTTGAACGGCGAAAAGGCTCTGCCGAATTTTTTCAAACCACCCTTGTTGAGTTTCTTGATCATTTTCATGACATGATCATAATTTTTCAGCAACTGATTGACATCCTGAACCGTTGTGCCGCTGCCGCTGGCAATGCGTTTTCTCCGGCTGCCGTTGAGGATACCATGTTTCTGTCGTTCGAGCGGTGTCATGGAATTGATGATGGCCACCACCCGGTTCAGTTCTTTGTCATCCACCTGAAGGTCTTTCATGTGTTTGTTTTGACTGACGCCTGGCAGCATGTTGAGCAGATCGGTGAAAGACCCCATTTTCCGGATTTGAACCATCTGATCCCGAAAATCTTCGAGGGTATATTGGTTTTTTCGCAGCTTTTTTTCCAGCTCAACCGCCTGTTTTTCATCGACAACGGCTTGAGCCTTTTCGATCATGGTCAGGACATCGCCCATCCCCAGAATTCTGGAAGCCATGCGATCGGGATGAAAGATTTCGAAATCGTTCAGCTTTTCTCCGATACCAATGAACTTGACCGGTTTTTCGATCACCGATTTGATGGAAATGGCCGCCCCGCCTCTGGCATCACCATCCATCTTGGTGAGTATGACGCCGCCGATGTTCAGGCTATCGTTGAAAGCCGTGGCCATGTTGACGGCATCCTGACCGGTCATGGCATCGGCCACCAGCAGAATGTCCGATGGTTTCACCTGATCCCGGATGTGAACCAATTCCTGCATAAGGTCGGTATCGATATGCAGCCGGCCGGCCGTATCCAGAATCAACGTATCCAGACCTTCCCGCTGCGCCCGGTTTCTGGCTTCCATGCAGATATGGACCGGGTTCATATCCGGTGTGGAAGGAAACACCGGAATCGATAACTGATCTCCGAGTTTCTTCAGTTGATCGATGGCTGCCGGACGATAGACGTCAACGGGAACAAGATAGGGCTTCTTTCCATTTTTCCTTAAAAATATCGAAAGCTTCCCCGCCGTCGTGGTTTTCCCGGAACCCTGAAGCCCCACTAGCATGATGGATGCGGGTTTTTCTCCGGAAAGGTTCAATTCCGAATGCTGGGAACCCATCAGCCGGGTCAGCTCTTCATTGACAATCTTGATAACCTGCTGTGCGGGCGTCAGGCTGGTCATGACTTCCTGCCCCAAAGCGCGATCCTTGATATCGGCAATGAAGTTTTTGACCACTTTATAATGGACATCGGCTTCGAGAAGTGCCAGCCGGACTTCTTTCAATCCGTCCTGAACATTCTTTTCCGTCAGCTTGCCGTGGCCCTTGAGCTTTTTGAAAACGGCATTCAGTTTATCGCTGAGACTGTCAAACATAAAAATCACCTGATGGCGTTACGAAATCCTTGAAAATAGTATGGAAGAAATGGTATGTCAAGAAAATAATCTTTTTGAGAAAGAAGGCCATGAACGCACCCACACCGATAGACATCAAGAACTTAAGCCGGCAAGAACTGGAAGCCTGGCTGACGGCAAACGACATCGCGCCGTACCGTGCCGGTCAGATTTTCAAATGGATATTTTCCCATCAAGCTGATCAGTTTACCAGCATGACAAATCTGGGTCAAGAAGTGCGGGAAAAACTGGCCGACCATTTCATCATTTCACGGCTGAAAACCGAAAAAATCGAAACTTCCCGGGATGGTTCCCGGAAATTCCTGTTCGGCCTGGCGGATGGAAACCATATCGAAACCGTTCTGATTCCGGAAAAAGAGCACTGCACGCTGTGCATATCGAGTCAGGTTGGCTGTGCCATGGGCTGCCGGTTCTGCCTGACGGCGGCGGGTGGGTTCGTTCGCCATCTGACGGCCGGGGAAATTGTTTCTCAGGTGCGGGATATCAAGAAATATATCGGCTCTCAACCGTTATCGAACATCGTCCTCATGGGGATGGGCGAGCCATTGGCCAATTATGAAAATGTGGTTCAGGCAATTCACATCTTGACAGACAGAGATTTCGGGTTGGAATTCTCGACCCGGCGGGTGACACTGTCCACGGCGGGCCTGGTTCCGGAACTGGAACGGTTGGGAGAGGATGTCAAGGTCAACCTGGCTGTTTCGCTCAATGCCACAGACAACGATACGCGCAGCCGGCTGATGCCCATCAATCGGAAATATCCCATGGAAATGCTGCTGGAGGCGTGCCGGCAGTATCCGCTGCCCCCCCGAAAACGCATCACTTTCGAATATATCCTGATCCGCGATGTCAACGATTCTCCGGAAGACGCCCGCCGGTTGACGAAACTGTTGAGACCCATCCGGGCCAAAATCAATCTCATTCCATTCAATGAACATACCGAAAGTCCATTCCGCAGACCCGATGAAAAAACGGTGTTGGCTTTTCAGGAAATTCTGGTGCAGCAGCATTATACCGCCATCATCCGAAACAGCAAAGGACAAGACATTTCTGCTGCCTGCGGGCAGTTGCGAGCAACCCATGACACCACTGGAAATTGAAATAAAGTTTTATATCTCAGATATCGATGCGTTACGAAAGCAAATCTGTTCGGCAGGCGCCGAATGGAAGCGCGGCGGGTTCGAATCCAATATCCGCTTTGATGATCAGTCCATGCGTTTGACGCGGGAGCGGAAACTGCTCCGGCTTCGTCAGGACACCGCTTGTCGGCTGACCGTCAAGACCCCGTCAGCGGATTCCGATGCGGATTTTAAAATATTCAGGGAACTGGAGGTGACTGTCGGAGATCCGAAAACAATGACAGCCATTCTGCGGGAGCTGGGATATTTTCCCCGGCAGATCTATGAAAAAGAGCGGGAAACCTATCGTTTCAAGCAAACGGACCTGTGTCTCGACACATTGCCATTTGGGCATTTTCTGGAAATCGAAGGGGAAAAAGACGATATCCGGGCCGTTGCAGATGCGCTGTGCCTAAACTGGGAAGAAAGAATCACCACCAATTATTTAGCGCTGTTCGATGCACTCCGGAAGCAATTGCACCTGCCCTTTGAAGATGTTACATTTGAAAATTTCAGAAATATGAAACTCGACAGCTCCCGGGTGCATCAAATTCTAAGTGAAAACCGCCTGATTGCCTGAAAGACCGTTATTCGCCATCCATATAGAATGTCGCGCAGGCGTTATGGGATTCCCAGGTGGTGACGCTGTAAATATACGCAGCGGACGTGTGAAAAGTCTGCTGAAGACCCTGAGCGATAAACCGCGCCAGGTTTTCGGAAGACGGAGGAAGGTGGTCATTGAAGGCATCCAGGTCGTTTAAAAAGCGGTGATCCAATCGATCGACCATCTGTTTGACCGCCTGTTTGATTTCGCCGAAATCTACCAGCACGCCCGCTTCGTTCAGTTCTTTTCCCCGAATGCACACCTCGACTTTCCAGTTGTGGCCATGCAGATTTTCACATTTTTTATCCACCATTTTAAGCTGATGGGCTGCGGCAAAATGGCTGACGACTTTGAGTTCAAACATGTTTATTCCCTCTCTTGAAGCGGAACTACCTTCCGGCCGATCCCCCTTTTAGTATATTCTTCAATTTGTTCGAAAATTTGCCTGCCTCAAGCTTCTTGAATTCGCGCAGCAACTCTTCCTGCTTCTTGCTGAGCCCGGTTGGTGTTCGGATATCGACCTGAATGATCTGATCTCCCCGCCTGCCGTTTCTTAGAGACGGAATGCCTTCCCCATGAAAACGGAACAGCTCTCCGGGCTGTGTTCCTTTGGGAATGGTCAATGTTTTTTCCCCTTTCAACGTCGGTACGGTGATTTCTTCGCCGAGGGCCGCCTGAATGAATGAAATGGGAACCGAACAGATGACATCCACGTTGTTTCTTTGAAAGAATGAATGAGGCTCGACATGAATGAAAACATAGAGATCACCGGGAGGACCGTTGTAAGAGCCCGCTTCACCCTCACCGGTCAGTCTGAGGCGGGAGCCGTTATCGACACCGGCCGGAATTTTTACAGACACCTTTTTATGAATCAGGATTTTACCGGCCCCGTTGCATCCGTCACAGGGCGTGGTAACAATCTGCCCTTGGCCCCGGCACGACGGGCAGGTCGTTCTGACCGTGAAAAACCCCTGGCTTCGGGAGACCTGCCCTGTTCCCTGACAATGCCGACAGCTTTCCGGATAGGTCCCCGGCTTACAGGCGCTGCCTTCACACACCGGACAAGCCGCGGTTTTTTCGAGGTCGATCTCCGATTCGGTGCCGAATACCGCCTCCATAAAACTCAGACGCATGTCGTATCGAAGATCGGAACCTCTATGGGTGCGGCTTTGGGATCGTCCGCCTCCGGAAAAACCGAAAAGATCCTCGAAAATGCCGCCAAAACTGGAAAAAATGTCTTCAAAACCTCGAAAACCGGAAAACCCAGCACCTTCAAGACCTTGGTGGCCAAACTGGTCGTAAATCTGCCGTTTTTGAGGGTCTTGAAGCACTTCGTAAGCTTCGGCCGCTTCTTTGAACTTTTCTTCGGCTGCTTTGTTGCCGGGATTTTTGTCTGGATGATACTGCAGGGCCAATTTCCGATAGGCCGATTTCAGTTCGCTTTCCGAGGCATCCCGACCGACGCCTAAAATTTCGTAATAGTCCCGCTTGTTCGTCATGAAATATCCGGATGAATCATATTGAAAAAATATATAACTACCTAAAATTTAACATAAAATATGTGCTTGTTGCCACTGGCAATGTCTTCGCTGACCATTTGCTCGGACCGATGGCAAAATGCAACGGTTGAGATGAACGACAGATCAAAATATAACGGTTTAAGCTAATACAAGAATGGGGGTTGTCAACCCACAAAAGGACGCCGGATGACCGTGTCTTTTCTCCAGCGGTCATCATCCCGGCCGGGATATTCGATGTTGTAGTGCAGCCCTCGGCTTTCTTTACGGTGCATGGCGCATTTGATGATAAGCTCGGCAACCATGGCGATGTTCCGCAGCTCGATCAAATCTGCGGATACCTTGAAATCCCAGTAATATTCCTGAATTTCATTCTGGATGATTTCGATGCGGCGTCTGGCCCGGTTCAGCCGCTTGTCGGAACGGACGATCCCCACATAATTCCACATGAAACGGCGGATTTCATCCCAGTTCTGTGTGAGCATGATCAGCTCATCGCTATGGGTTGTTCCGACCTCGTCCCAGTCAGGGGCTTCGGGTGTTGCCGTGAAATCCATGGATTGGAGGTCTTTCACCGCTTGTGCCGCTGCGGAATCCGCATAGACGAGCGCTTCGATCAGCGAATTGCTGGCCAGTCGGTTGGCACCGTGAAGCCCGGTACAGGCAGTTTCGCCGATGGCGTAAAGCCGGTGAATATCGGTTCGGCCGAACATATCTGTGGAAATTCCGCCGCACATGTAATGGGCGGCCGGCACCACGGGAATGGGCCCGGCCGTCATATCCAGACCGAAGCTGAGGCATTTTCGATAGAGATTTGGAAACCGGGTTTTGATAAATTCCGGCTTTTTATGGGAAATATCCAGATACACCGAATCATCACCGCTTTTTTTCAATTCAGTGTCGATGGCGCGGGCTACGACATCCCGACAGGCCAGATCTTTCTGGGGATCATATTTTTCCATGAAAGCATGGCCGGTGCTGTCTATCAAAACGCCGCCTTCACCTCTGAGCGCTTCGGAAATCAAGAAATTCTTGGCATCCGGATGATACAGACAGGTCGGATGAAACTGAACGAATTCCAGATTGGCGACGGCGGCACCCGCCCGGTAACCCATGGCAATACCGTCTCCTGTGGCGATATCGGGATTGCTTGTATATAGATAGACTTTCCCGGCGCCTCCGGTAGCCAGCAGGGTGATTTTGGCTTCAAATGTATGCACTTCCTGCGTAAAACGATCCAGCACGTAGGCACCGCAACAGTAAGCTTCATGGGTCGTTGTCACCAGGCCGCGTTTCATCCGGGTGGAACAGGTGATCAGGTCGATGGCAATGTGGTTCTCGATGACACGGATGCGATCGTGTTCCCGGACATGTGCCACCAGAACTTTTTCGAGCTCCAGCCCCGTCATGTCCTGGGCGTGAACGATTCGTTTCTGGGAATGGCCGCCTTCCCGGCCCAGGTCGAGATCGGGCTGCTCCTGAGACCGCTGCTCCTCCTTGATGTTGAACCGGACGCCAAGATCGATGAGCTCACGAATCCGATCCGGTCCGGATCGGACCACTTTTTCGACGACTTCCCGGTTACACAGGCCGTCTCCGGAAGCAAGGGTGTCTTGAATATGGAGATCGAAAGAATCGACTTTGCTGAAAACAGAGGCAATCCCTCCCTGGGCCTGGGTGGTATTGCTGTCCATTATCCCTTTTTTGGTAATCAGCACCACTTCCCCGAAATCGGCCGCTTTCAACGCAAAAGTCAGTCCTGCCACACCACTGCCAATGACTAAAAAATCGGTTTGAATTTTCACGACAATCCTTAAATGGGTATTATTGTCTTTAGCGAATCAGTGAATACGACCGTTTTCTTTT
>CAZBUL010000015.1:0-29349 GCA_964495045.1 uncultured Desulfobacterales bacterium
TAGTATATCTCCGACCGATAACGCCGCGAAATTATTTTTCTGAAAGTCGATAGATCAGCAACCGGATACGTCCTTGACATCCACGAAAGAGACACCAATCGCCGTACCTTTCTGGCTCGATCCAGCCAAGCGCGCCATCGTCTATCAGTTGGCGACGCTTGCCATCGTCGGCTCCATTTCCTATTATCTTTTTACCAACACCGTCACCAATCTTCAGCGGCAGTCCATTGCTACGGGTTTTCATTTTCTCGAGAAAGAAGCATCCTTTGAAGTCGGCGAATCGTTGATCCGCTATTCCGCCGCAGACAGTTATGCCAGGGCATTGCTGGTTGGCATATTGAACACCGTCAAATTGGCATTTGTGGGTATTGTCCTGACAGTCATCCTGGGTACTTTTGTCGGTATTGCCAGACTGTCAACCAACTGGCTGATATCCCGGCTGGCGGCTGCCTATATCGAGATTTTCCAGGATATTCCGATTCTGCTGCAACTGATCTTCTGGTATGCCGTTTTTTATGATTCACTGCCTGCCCCCCGCCATGCTCTAAAACCGTTTCCGGGCGTATTTCTATGCAACCGGGGCCTTGCTTTCGGTGTTCCCGAACCCCATCCGGTCTATGGATATATGGCCGCAGCGCTTTTACTGAGCTGTCTGGTTATTTATTTTCTGCGAAAATGGGCACGGAAAAGACAAGATCGAACCGGGCAGGCATTTCCGGTCTTCACTGTGGGGATGGCTGTCTTGCTGGGCTTTCCACTGGTCACATGGTTATCTTGCGGGGCACCGACCGCCATGAGCATACCGGTGCTCTCCGGCTTCAACTTTACCGGCGGCTTATCCGTCAGCCCGGAGTTTACTGCGCTGCTTCTGGGGCTGGTACTATATACCGCCGCTTTTGTGGCTGAAATCGTTCGATCAGGAATACAAGCCGTCAGTAAAGGACAAACCGAGGCCGCCATGTCTCTGGGATTGAAACCCTGGCAGATCCTGAATCTCGTCATTTTGCCTCAGGCGCTTCGCATCATCGTGCCCCCGCTGACGAGCCAGATGCTCAACCTTACGAAAAACAGCTCGCTGGCCGTGGCCATCGGCTATCCAGACTTTGTTTCCGTTGCCAACACGACCATCAACCAGACCGGACAGGCCATCGAAGGCGTGGCCTTGATTATGGTGGTTTATCTCATTTTCAGTCTGATCACTTCGGCTTTCATGAACTGGTATAACAAGAAAATCGCATTGATCGAACGATGATGCGCGGCCCCATGCAATACAGCAGATCGGATGGAATAGATTTGATGACGCAGCATTCCGCACTTTCTTCGAGTACTCATCCAAACGATATAAAGCCCCCTATAGCCAGTTTCGGGGTTCTTGGATGGATCAAATCGAATTTATTCAACGGCGTATTCAATTCGCTGCTGACCGTCCTCACCGTTTTTTTCTTATGGAAAATTTTGCCCCCGCTGTTTCGATGGATTTTCATTGACAGCCTGTGGGCATCCACTTCAACGGAATGCCGGTCTGCAAGCGGGGCCTGCTGGTCGATCATCTCGGCAAATTACCGGTTTATTCTGTTTGGCTTTTTTCCGTACGAACTGCAATGGCGGCCGCTGGCGGCCATGCTTCTGCTGATTGGCCTGCTGTTGATCAGCAGAAACCGGAAATTTTGGACAAAATCCCTATTCTATGTATGGACAATCAGCCTCTTCCTGATGGCTGTTTTGATGAAGGGAGGCATATTCGGGCTTGCCCCGGTTGAAAGCACCCAATGGGGAGGCTTGCCCCTGACTTTTCTTCTGGCGGTTTTCGGGCTTACGGCAGCTTATCCTTTGGGAGTTTTTCTGGCTCTCGGCAGAAGGTCCCGCATGCCGGCCATAAAAATTCTCAGTATCATCTACATTGAAATGATTCGGGGGGTTCCCCTTGTCAGCCTGCTGTTCATGTCGGCTGTCATTTTTCCGCTGTTTCTTCCCGAAGGCATCACCATCAACAAAATTCTGCGGGCACAGGTCGCCATCATCATGTTTACGGCCGCCTACATCGCCGAAGTGGTCCGCGGCGGTCTTCAGGGAGTCGCCAAAGGCCAATATGAGGCCGCTGAATCCCTTGGACTGAACTATGTTCAGACCATGCGCCTGATCATTTTGCCCCAGGCTTTGAAAATCGTCATCCCCCCCTCTGTCAGCATCCTGATTTCCGCGTTCAAAGATACATCCCTGGTGGTGATCATCGGGCTGTACGATATTCTCAAAACCACTCAGACAACATTGGCCAACCCCAGTTGGATGGGTTTTTCAACGGAAGCTTTTTTCTTTCTGGCTTGCATTTACTTCGTGTGCTGCTATACCATGTCCAATTACAGCCGAAAACTGGAGAAAGAACTTTGACTTTCGCCCTGTCCGGTTGCAACGGCATGAATGGCATCGTCCATCAGCATGGGAGTCTGCCCGATCGTTATCTTTTTCAGATTCTGCCGACAGCGGGCATTTTCTGAATTTAATCTGTCCATTGTGGAGCATACATGAGTACCCTCTCCCCAACCGCCATATCCCCCAGCACATCCAGAGACATTATCGAAATTATCGATATGCACAAATGGTATGGAGATTTTCATGTGTTGCGAGGCATCAATCTGACCATCCAAAAAGGAGAACGCATCGTCATCTGCGGCCCCTCGGGTTCCGGAAAATCCACGCTGATCCGCTGCATCAACCGGCTGGAAGAACATCAGCGGGGTAAAATCATCGTTGACGGCACGGAACTGACCAACAATATCAAGAATATTGAAAAAATCCGGACGGAAGTGGGCATGGTGTTCCAGCATTTCAATCTCTTTCCCCATCTGACCATTCTGGAAAACTTGACCATCGGGCCGATTTGGGTGCGCAACATTCCCAGGGTCGAAGCCGAAAAAACAGCCATGTATTTTCTTGAAAAAGTACACATCGCCGAACAAGCCAAAAAATATCCCGGACAACTGTCCGGCGGGCAGCAACAGCGGGTGGCCATCGCCAGAAGCCTGTGCATGAAACCCAATATCATGCTGTTTGATGAACCGACATCCGCCCTCGACCCGGAAATGGTCAAGGAAGTTCTGGACGTTATGATCAGCCTGGCCCAGGAAGGCATGACCATGATCGTGGTATCACACGAAATGGGGTTTGCCAAAAGTGTGGCACACCGGGTTCTTTTTATGGATTTCGGTCAGATCGTGGAATCCAATACACCGGTGGCTTTTTTCGACGACCCCCAGCATGAACGCACCAAGCTTTTTCTCAGTCAGATATTGCATTGACCGTTCAATGTTCTTGCGGCATTCACCTTAAACATGTAAACGAACGCATCCTCTTCGTTGATTGCCGAGAACCGATTACCAATGACTGATTGATCATAAAGGATTTCATTAATGAGTTTGAACTGGTTCAAGAAAAACAAGGACACCCCATCACAGACAGCATCCGAAAAAGAATCCCCCGAATCGCTTCCTTCAGAAGAGGCGGCAGCACCTTCCCGAAATCTGTTTCAAAAACTCAAAAACGGTCTGGCTAAAACACGGCAGGTTCTGACAACGGACATCGACAAACTCTTTGTCGGAAAAAGACAGATAGATGATGAACTGCTCGAAGAATTGGAGGAGCTGTTAATTACCGCCGATATCGGGGTAAGGATGGCATCGGAGTTGATACAGCGGATATCCGACAAATTTTCATCGACAAAACTGGATGCGGGTGAATTTAAAAACGCCCTCAAGCAAGAAGTCTTGGACATGGTGAATTTTGAAACCGCCGTTCCGGTCAGGGATATCAAGCCCTTTGTCATCATGGTTGTCGGCGTCAACGGGGTCGGCAAAACCACCACCATCGGAAAGCTGGCCTCCCGGTACGCACAAGACGGGAAAAAAGTCTTGATTGCCGCAGCCGACACCTTCCGTGCGGCAGCGGTTGAGCAATTATCCATCTGGGCTGAGCGATCCGGGGCTGAAATCGTTCGACACAAACCGGAAGCCGATCCTGCGGCGGTTGCTTATGACGGGGTAGAGGCGGCAATGGCCCGTGCGATGGATGTGGTGATCGTCGATACGGCCGGCAGACTCCACACGCGCGTCAACTTGATGGAAGAATTGAAAAAAATCAGAAGATCCATTTCCAAGAAAATTGCGGATGCCCCCCATGAAACCCTGTTGGTGCTGGACGCCACAACCGGACAGAATGCGGTTTCTCAGGCCAAACTGTTTCATGAATCCATCGGAGTAACGGCTTTGGCACTTACCAAACTGGACGGAACGGCAAAAGGCGGCATTGCTGTCAGTATCTGTCATGATTTGAAACTGCCATTGAAATATATCGGTATTGGGGAAAGCATCGAAGACCTACAGTCGTTCAATTCCGAAGAATATGTAAATGCCTTGTTTTAATTTGTCTGCCTGAATTCGGGTATATTCGGCGGAGTTCCGCAAGTGACCGTTTGATACCGATATCAGTTTATCATTGACATCACATACAGCGTACTGTAAACATTCGGGATAATGCGGTCCATGGTAGAAAAACAATCAACAACGGGGGGCAATACGCAATGACAAAATCAGATTTAGTGGACAAGATGGCTCAAGATGCGGGAATTACCAAAGCTGCTGCCAGTACAGCACTCAATTCCTTCATGGAAGGCATCGGAAAGGCATTGAAAGACAAAAAAGACGGCAAGGTGACACTGGTAGGTTTCGGTACATTTTTGAAAGCCACACGAAAAGCCCGGAAGGGGCGCAATCCCCGAACCGGTGAAGCCATTAAAATCAAAAAAAGCAACGTCGTCAGGTTTCGCCCCGGAAAAAAACTCAAGGATGGCATTTAACATTTTCTGATTGTTTGTGATTTTTCACCGCAGGATTTATCGATATTCTGCGGTGAAAAAGTTTCAATATCTGATCTCGAATCGATCGAACTCACCGGTATAGTTTTCCTGTTGTACTTCAACACGGGTCACCCTTGAAAACCGGGAACCCTGCCAACACCATTCCAATATGCCATTCACAGCCGTTTCATCCCCTTCAAACAAGGCTTCCACCGCTCCATCCGGACGATTTTTCACCCAGCCGTTCACGTTTCTGGATATGGCGGCACGCTGCGTTTCCGCCCTGAAATAAACACCCTGCACTTTTCCGGAAATCACGGCTCTGGCCCTGGCCTGAGTTGTCATACCCCGTCCTTTCCAAGCAACTTTAACAATGCGGACTCATCCATAATCTCGATATTCAATTTTCGGGCGGCTTCCAACTTGGAACCGGCCGATTCTCCAACGACCAGATAGCTCGTGTTACGACTAACCGCGGCGACGATCTTGCCGCCTGCGGCTTCGATCAGGGTTTTGGCCTGATTTCGGGTCATCGTGGGCAGTGTTCCTGTCAGTACAAAAGATTTGCCTTCCAGCAACCTGCTTCGAGCGGTTGCCCGCGATAAAATCTCGACACCGTTTTCCAGAATTTTATTTAGCACAGCTCTGTTGACCGGGTTACTGAAAAAACCATGGACACTTTCCGCAATGGTCATACCAATCCCTTCCACTTCAGACAGGGATTCCGAAGATTGCTGCATCAACACATCCAGACTTCCCCATTTGCCGGCCAGAATATCGGCGATATTTTCACCGACATGCCGAATCCCCAAGCTGTACAGAAAACGGCTGAATTCAATCTTTTTGCTTCCATCAATGGCTGCCATCAAATTTTCGGCGGATTTTATTCCCATACGGTTTAAGTTGAGAAGTTTTTCGACGGTCAGTTGAAAAATATCCGCATAAGAAGTCAACAATCCCACATCCACGAGTTGCCCGGCCAGTTTTTCTCCCAGACCATCGATATCAAAAGCTCGCTTGGAAGCAAAATGGATGATATGCTCCTTGAGCTGCGCCGGACATCGCACATTGATGCAGCGCACAGCCGATTCCAGTCGGTCGGATTTTTCGAGAGCAGACCGGATGGTTTGAGCACCACACGCCGGGCAAGTAGCTGGCATTCTGAAGATGATTTCATGGCCGTTTCGCTTTTCGAAAATGACCTTAACAACTTTGGGAATCACATCCCCGGCCCTTTCCACAAACACCGTATCCCCAATGCGAATGTCTTTGCGCTGAATTTCTTCTTCATTATGAAGGGTCGCCCGACTGACCATTACACCGCCGACTCTGACCGGTTCCAGATGCGCCACCGGTGTCAGAGCGCCGGTGCGACCGACCTGCACGTCAATGGCCAGGATTTGTGTCGTTTCCTGAACGGCCTGAAATTTCCAGGCAATGGCCCAACGGGGACTTCTGGTTTTCTCCCCCAGAATTCCCTGATACCGCAGATCATCGACTTTGATGACCACCCCATCGATGTCATAGGAAAGATCGGGTCGTTTTTTTTCCAAGGTACGATAGAATTCAAGGACCTCATCCCATGTCAAACGGGGAGCGATCAGGGGGTTGATTTTAAACCCCATGGCCTTGAGTTGGTTCAAGGTATCCCAATGGGAGCGGATTTCCAATCCAGACACCAATCCCGTGCCATAAATGAACATATCCAATGGACGGGCGGCTGTTATGGAAGAATCCAGTTGACGGAGGGAACCGGCCGCAGCGTTTCGGGGATTGGCGAATACGGGCAGATTGTTATCTTCTCGGCTGCGGTTCAATTTTTCGAATCCTCCCCGGTCCATGAAGACCTCACCCCGAACTTCGAGTCGGCCATCGATTGAACCGCCCTGAAGCCGGAGCGGCACCGAACGGATGGTGCGGACATTATCCGTAATCACTTCACCGGTGGTGCCATCACCACGGGTGGATGCCATCACCAGCCGGCCATCTTCATAGACAAGTTCAACGGCAACCCCGTCCAACTTCGGTTCGGCGGTATAGAAAACCATTTCTTGAATATCCAGCGTTTTTTTCACCCGATTGTCGAAGTCAATCATATCCTGGACAGTAAATGCATTGTCCAGACTGAGCATGGGAAGGGAATGGGAGGTGGTTTCAAAAACAGCAAGGGGCGGAGCACCTACCCGAACCGTCGGTGAATCATGGCTCTGATATTCGGGATAGGCCGTTTCGAGGGAAACCAGTTCCTGCATCAGACGATCGTATTCGGCGTCCGATATTTCAGGATTGTCCTGCACATAATACAGAAAATTATGTCGGTGAAGGGTTTGACGGAGAGTGTCGATCCGTTCTTTCATGGCAGAAGGGGATAAGATATTCATCGTTGATCGGGATTCCAGGGGCGGACTACACCCCCAAATAGGCTTTTTTTACGGCTTCGTTGCTGAGAAGGTTGCTGGCGGAATCGGACATCGTAATGGCGCCGTTTTCCATGACATACCCTCTGTGAGCCACTTTGAGAGCCATATTGGCGTTCTGTTCCACCAAAAAAATAGTGGTGTTGTTTTCTGAATTTATTTTTTTGATGATTTCAAATATCTGTCTGACAATGAGCGGGGCAAGCCCCAGGGACGGTTCATCCAGCAGCAGCAGCTTCGGCCGGGCCATCAGCGCACGGGAGATGGCCAGCATCTGCTGCTCGCCGCCGCTGAGGGTGCCGCCTGCCTGATGCCTTCTTTTGGATAAAATGGGAAACAAATCCCAGATATAGGCCATATCCTTTCGGATATTTTCTTTATCGTTTCGTAAAAATGTGCCCATGTCGAGATTTTCGGCAACCGTCAGATAAGGGAAAATCCGGCGGCCTTCCGGCACCTGGCTGATCCCAAGAGCGACGATTTTTTCCGGACTCATGCCATGAATGGATTGTCCATTGAAAATGATTTCTCCCTGTCTGGGCGGAACGAGACCGGAAATCGTCATCAGGGTAGTGGATTTTCCGGCGCCATTGGCACCGATCAAGGTAATGATCTCCCCTTCAGATACTTCCATGCTGATGTTTTTGAGTGCCTGGATGTTCCCGTAATATGTCGAAACCCCGTTAACCCTAAGCATCGATATCTTCTCCAAGATAGGCCTTGATCACCACCGGATTGTTGCGGATTGCTTCCGGTGTTCCCTGTGCGATTTTTTTTCCGTAATCCATGACAAATATTCGGTCCGACAAGCTCATGACGAGCTTCATGTCGTGTTCGATCAAGAGGATGGAAACCCCTTCCTCATTCCGAATCCGGGTGATCAGCTCATCAAGTTCGAGGGTTTCCTGCGGATTCATACCGGCCGCTGGTTCATCGAGCAGAATCAGAAAAGGCTCTGTAGCCAGGGCTCTGGCGATTTCAAGACGTCTCTGCGCGCCATAGGGCAGATTCCTGGCCTGGTCGTTGACATATTTTTCCAACCCGATTTTTTGCAAAACCCGGTAACTGTCATCCACAATGGCCTGTTCTTCCCGCACCATCGCGCGATTGCGGAATATGGCACCGGCAATACCGGCATGGGTTCGGCAGTGACGGCCGATCATGACATTTTCCAGAACCGTCATATTGGGAAACAGACGAATATTTTGAAATGTTCGGGCCATGCCTTTTTCGGTCACCTGATTGGGCTTCAATCCATTGATCCGTTGACGTTTCTGAGGGCCTTCCGTGGGAGAAGATATGATGACATCCCCTTGGGTCGGCAGATAAATACCCGTGATACAATTGAAAAACGTGGTTTTTCCGGCGCCGTTGGGACCGATGAGGGCAACGATTTCCCCTTTTTGGATATCAATGTCCAGATGATCCAGCGCACGGAGGCCGCCGAAATCCATCGTCAGGCCATTGACTTCAAGTATGGTGTCCATAACTAACTTTCAACATCGTATGTTACGCGTGCAGGCGATCTCACACAAAATTGGATGACAGGATATCCATCGATTCGTGCAGTTCCTGTATTTCGTGGTTGATCGCGTGGTGATAAAAAATGGATCCCTTTCAGGGCTGTATTTCTGGCTGGAACTTATAACTCCGACGCACATTGGCGACAATCCCCTGGGGCCGGAAAACCATCATAATCACCATAATCGCACCAAATATCAGCATTCTGAACTCGGAAAACGCCCTAAGATATTCCGGAAGCAGAATCAGGATCAAGGCGGCAATGGCCACGCCCACAATGGAGCCCATCCCTCCCAGAACGACAATGGCCAGGATCATCGCAGACTCCAGAAACGTGAAACTGGCGGGGTTGATAAACGTGGTTTTGGCGGCAAAAACAACACCGACCATGCCGGCCCACGTGGCACCCAGGGCAAAAGCCGTCAGTTTGGTGCGGGTCTTATCGATTCCCATGGCCTGACAGGCGATTTCATCTTCTCTCAGAGCGATCCACGCCCGACCGATCCGGGAATTCTGAAGCCTATTGACAACGAAAATGGTGAATGCCACCATAGCGATCATTATGAAATACAAATAGATGATGGCATAGCTGAGGGAGAACTGAAACCCGAACAAAGTCGGCCGGGCAATTTGGGCAATACCGCTCGGGCCGAATGAAAACGCGTTCCAGTTCTCGAGGATCAAACGGATGATCTCTCCAAAGCCCAGCGTGACGATGGCCAGATAGTCTCCCCGCAGGCGCAGCACGGGAAAACCAAGAAGAATGCCGAAAAAAGCACCGAGAATGGCACCTATGGGAAGAACCGTCCAGAACCCCAGCCCGAAATGATGATTCAACAGGCCATAGGTATAGGCTCCGACGGCATAAAAAGCCACATATCCTAAATCCAGAAGCCCGGCAAGCCCGACGACAATATTCAACCCCAACCCGAGAACGATATACATGAGGGCCGTTATCATGATGTTCGTCTGATAGGTGTCCACCACGAATGGAAAAACTCCGGCCAAAAGGATCCCGGCGGCACCCAGTGGAATGAAATAACGGCGATCCGACAATATCCGCTCAGTGATTGTCTGAAAACGGCCGACCACCGCACCCGGCGCTTTTTTCCCCATTTCCTTCCGCCGCAGCAGATATCGCCAAACAAAAGAAAGCAGGAAACTTCCCACCCCGATGTAGAGCATATTTTCCCAACGCCACAGCACCAATTTTTCAGTGGTATTGACCCGAATCACCATGATCGGAAATGTGAGAAACATGAACCAGAGCGATACCAGGAAAGACTTTTTGATTTCAGATAATGAAGGCATAATCCCCGTGAATATCCCGTTTGGTTTCAAAACCGACAGTTATATGGCCTCATTGAAAAACACATCACCCCGAACGCCTAAACCTTTTGCATGGTCGATCGGCCAAGTATCCCGGCCGGTCTGAATATCAATATAAACACCAGCAGTCCAAAGGCAAAAACGTCTTCATAATCGCTCGATACATAACCGGTGGCAAAACTTTCGGTCAGGCCGAGAATCAGGCTGCCCAAAACAGCGCCGGGAATACTGCCGACACCGCCGAGAACGGCGGCCGTAAATGCTTTGATTCCCGCAATGAAGCCGATGAAAAAATTGATCTGCCCGATGTGCGAAGCAATCAAAACACCGCCAACCGCCGCCAGGCATGACCCTATAACGAAGGTCATGGATATGACCTGATTGACATTGACACCTACCAACATCGCCATACTGCGATCCTGAGCCGTTGCCCGCATGGCTTTTCCGATTTTGGTGTATTTGATCAGCAGTGTCAGCAGCACCATGATCACGGTTGTCGAAACCAGGATAACCAGTTGTGTTGAACGCAGCAGATGAGAATAGGGTTCCCAGAATTCGAAATCGGGAATCAGGCTGGGAAAGGGCAGAAAATCGGATGTCTGCGCCAGAAGAACATAATTTTGCAAAAAAATGGACATACCGATGGCGCTGATGAGGGGCGATAGGCGGGGGGCATGCCGCAACGGCTTGTATGCGATTTTTTCGACCGTGTAGCCGTAGGCGGCGGAATAAACAGCCGCCGCAATCGAAGCCAGAACCAAAATCGCAAACTGATTGAGCCCCATGACCGTCAGAACGCTGGCAACGATCAGGGCCGTGAATGCACCGATCATATAGATTTCACCATGGGCGAAATTGATCAGTTCGATAATTCCATACACCATGGTGTATCCGAGGGCGATCAGTGCATAGATGCTGCCGCGTGTCAGCCCGCCCAGAAAAAGCTCAACGAAATATTCCATACAAAAATCCAGACTGTTTTCTGTTCAACCGGCAACTCGGCATGAGGGAATGACAACATAAAAAACAGGGGTCAGGCATGGCACCAAACCTGTCCCCCCACGGCTTTCAGAATTGCAGACCGTTAGTTTTTCAGCTCGACATACTTGCCGTCCTTGACCTGATACATCGAGAATCCCACACCGATGGCATCTCCCCGTTCATCGAACTTGATTTTCCCGAGCGGGGTTTCGACAAATTCCGACCGCAGAGCTTTGACAATGGCATCGTAATCGGTGGAACCGGCTTTCTGAATGGCGTTCATCAGTGACTGAGCGGCCGCATAACCATTGATTGAGAACACGCCCACATCTTCACTATAAGCCTTTTTGTAAGCTTCCTTGACAGCCTTGTCCAACGGATTGACAGACGTGTCTTTGGGGCCGGTTGCATAGACGCCTTCGGCATACTTTCCGGCAACTTTGATGAAAGTATCATCTTTAACGCCGTCATCGGAAATGAATACCGTTTTCATCTTGCTCTTGCGCATCTCACTGACAATTTTCGATGCTTCCGGATGATATCCGCCGAAAATAACGGCCTCGGCACCGCTCTTCTTCATTTTGTTGACCACCGATGAATAATCCACCGCGCCGGGGGTGATCCCTTCAAAAAGAACGACCTGTCCTTTCCCCGATTTTTCGATGAATAATTTGGCGAATTCGGCCAGTCCTTTTCCATAATCACCTTTATCATGCAAAACGGCAATCTTCTTGAGTTTCAGCGTATCCAGCGCGAAATCGACTTCCAGTCTTGCCTGAGCGTCATCGGATGCGATGGTTCGAAAAAAATTCGGATATTTCCCGCTCTGGGTCAAATCCGGGTTGGTGGCTGACCCGGACATGGCCACAATTTTGGCGTCTTTATAGATGTCGAGAGCCGCTTTGGTGGCACCGCTGCAAACATGTCCGACAACGACGTTGACTCCCTGAGACACCAGCTTGGTCGCCGTGTTGGTGGCCACTTCAGGCTTGCAGACATCATCTTCCGCAATCACTTCAACCTGTTTTCCGAGAATTCCGCCCTTGGCATTGACATCATCCGCAGCCAGTTTGACGGCCTTGACAATCGGCAGACCATAAGAAGCCAGATCCCCACTGTGGGCGCCGCCGACACCGACTTTTATCGTATCGGCCGCACCGCCGATTCCCGAAAAAGCCAATACCATCAGCCCTGCAACAACGACCGTTATGACTTGCCTGTTCACCCATCGCTTCTTCATCATTTACCTCCTCGTTAATGATTTGATATTGAATGTATTTCCTGATTCAAAATCTTATTATAAAAACCATTGGAATCCGTCAAGACAAAAGAATTTGCTTTTTGAATTCATTATCATTAAAATTTTATGAAACGGATAGCCTTTTGAATATTAAATTTTAAGGTCGAATATACTTGTGAAACGCATCGGGCTGGTCGTAAAAAACGATTTGCCGGCCATTCAAAAGGCCGATGAACTGGAAACTTGGCTGAAAAGCCGTCATATCGATGTTTTCAGAAAAGAAATGTTTTCCCCGCAGGCATCATCTCATGCCAGATCGCTTCATGTGCCGCAAGACTTGTTCTGCGTTCTGGTGCTGGGTGGGGACGGCACTTTTCTGAGTGCTGTCCGATGGATAGGCGATACACCCATTCCCATTCTGGGAGTTAAATTCGGAGAAGTCGGGTTCCTGGCCGAAATCTCGGAAGACAATTTGTTTGAGGCCGTCAACGCCATCATCAATCAAACTCCCCCCACCTGTCCCCGGATGAGGCTTCGGGCCGATATTCTTCGAGATGGCACGGTCATCGCCTCGGAAACCGTACTCAACGACCTGGTTTTCAACAAAGGCACCCTGGCGCGTCTGGCAAGCATCCAAACCCTTCTGGACGACCATTATCTCACCACGTACCGGGCAGACGGTCTCATCGTGGCCACCCCCACCGGATCGACCGCCTATTCCCTGGCAGCCGGCGGGCCCATTGTTCATCCATCGGTGCCCGGTATCATTTTAACCCCCATTTGCCCGTTCACCCTGACCATCCGCCCCCTGATCATTCCGGATTCGGTTGTTATCACGATCGTCATCGAGAAAGAAGCTTCGGATGTCATGGTCACCTTCGATGGTCAGTCGGGCATCGAACTTCAAAAAAACGACACGATCAGAATTCAAAAAAGCCCCTATCCGGTACTTATGATCAAATTGCCGGGTCAGCGGTATTTCGATCTGGTAAAAGCCAAATTACGTTGGAGCGGCGGCCGCGTATAGCGTGTTGACAGCCCTGCATCGTTTGTTTATAGATATTATCTGGCAATGATTTCAAGAGAATTTCAATATGTCGGTATTTGATACATATTGTCCGTCTAAAATTTTCGCTGTCCATATCATGCATCGCTCTGTAATCATGCGCATTCTATTTCTTTCGATATGGTTGGTCATTTTATCTGGCTGTTGTCCGATCACATCCTATCACCAACAGGCGTTGGACACACCTTCCAGACATGTTGACAATGGTATGAAATTGTTGAAAATCGATAAATTCGATGCGGCAGTCCTGGAATTTTCACGGGCCCGTGAGCTGGCCCCGGATTTTGCGCCGGCATACACCGGCCTGGCCATCGCTTACGGCAGAATGGGGAAATTGGATAAAGGGTATGAATTCATCGACCTGGCCCAAAAAAATGCACGCGGTTCCGACCAGGAATCTGCGGTAGCAGACGCTCGTCAGCAGCTCGATTCTCTAAAGCAACATTGGTAACCGCGATCAAACAACACTTTCCTTACAGACCGTGCAAGCTTTTATTTTCTCAGTATGTTTTCCTGCTGTCCATATCTGTGAAGATTGATTGTCAGGCGGTTCACGATTGATATTTTCTGCCCATTTTATCGGATCACCCCAATTTTCCTTGACTTGAAAGGCCGCCTAACTTAAATGTTACATAATATCAACTCCTGTTTATCAATGTTATGGTGGGAAATACTATGAGCTGGGACTGGGAAAAACTGAAAGAACAACAGCAAAGCAAAAGCGGCCCCAATTTGCCGCAACTCGATGAAATTACCGACAAACTCAAGAATATCAAACTCCCCGGCGGACCGATCATCATTATTCTGGCGGTGGTGCTCTTCTTGGGAGTATCCATGTTCTATACCGTCGATGTCGATGAAGTGGGTATCGTGCAGCGTTTCGGCAAATACGTCCGGACGACGCAGCCCGGTCTCAATTTCAAACTGCCCACGGGTATCGAAAAAGTGACCAAGGTCAAAGTCCGCCGGGTGTATAAGGAAGAATTCGGATTCAGCGCCACCCGCGAAGGGGAACAGCGCAAATTTTCCGGAAGCGCAGAAGACACCAGCGTCACGTTGATGCTGACCGGTGATTTGAATGTGGCGCTCGTTCCCTGGATCGTCCAATACCGCATCAAAGATCCGTACGATTTTCTATTTAAAGTCAAAGATGTCCGCCGTCTTCTGATGGATATGTCGGAAGCCGCCATGCGGCTTGTCGTCGGCGACAGAAGCGTCAACGAGGTCATCAGCAAACGGGAGGAAATTGCGGTTGAAGCCAGAAACATCCTTCAAAGCGAACTCGACAACGCCGAAGCCGGCATCAGCATCGTCACCATAGAAATGAAAAAGACCAATGTGCCGGATCCGGTTCAGCCTTCATTCAATGAAGTCAATCAAGCGGTGCAGGAAAAGGAAAAAATGATTTACCAGGCCAAGGAAGACTACAACAAGGCCATCCCGAACGCCCGAGGCGAGGCCGACCGCACCATCAAGGCCGCCGAAGGATTCGCGATGGATCGTGTCAACCGGGCAAAAGGGGATGCCGCCCGTTTTTTGTCACTGTATGCCGAATACGATAAAGCGCGGGATGTCACCAAACGACGTCTTTATCTGGAAATGATGAGCAGCATTTTCCCAAAAATCGGTGAAAAATATATTGTGGATTCAGAGCAAAGCAATCTATTGCCTTTTCTGAATCTTGGAAAAACCAGAGGTGCCGTGAAATGAATACAAAAGTGCTATTAATCATCGCCACAGGTGTCGCCGTCTTGATGGCTTATACATCGGCCTTTATTGTCAATGAAACCGAGCAGGTCGTCATCACCCAGTTCGGCCGGGTGGTCGGCACGCCGAAACAGGCGCCGGGCCTGTATTTCAAGGTGCCGGTGATTCAGGAAGCAACTTATTTCCCCAAAAATCTTCTCCAATGGGAAGGAGATCCCGGGCAGATTCCCACGCTGGATAAGACCTATATCTGGGTGGATGTCTTCGCCCGATGGAAAATTGTCGATCCTGTCAAATTTTTTCAGACCGTCAACAATACGATCAGTGCCCAGAGTCGTTTAGATGACATCATCGACCCGGCCACCCGAAACTTCATCACTTCTTACCGACTTATTGAAGCGGTTCGACGCAGCAACAGGGAGTTAGACACCTTCGAAATCGGTCTCGAAGACATCCAGAAAGAACCGGTCGAACAGATCACGGCGGGACGAGACAAAATCACCCACGGCATTCTGGAACAGGCTCAGCCCAAACTGACACCTTTCGGCATCGAGCTGGTGGATGTAAAAATCAAACGTATCAATTATGTGGAACAGGTACGCGAATCCGTATATGGCCGAATGATTGCGGAACGCAAGCAGATTGCAGAAAAATTTCGCTCGGAAGGAAAGGGAGAGGCTGCAAAAATTATCGGCGAAAAAGAAAGGGATTTAAAGCGCATCACCTCTGAAGCCTATCGAACGGCTCAGGAAATCAAAGGAAAGGCCGATGCCGAAGCCACCAAGCTTTATGCCCAGGCATTCGGCATCGACCCAGAGTTCTATTCGTTTACGAAATCGCTTGAAGTTTACAACGACACATTGGGTGAGAACAGTTCCGTCGTACTTTCAACCAATTCTGAATTTCTAAAATATCTAAAAGGTTATAAATAATCGGATAGGAGCCGCAACTGGATATTCACTATAGACTTTCAGAAAATTCATTTCGCAAGGCAACAGCGAGGGAATAGGCCTCTTTCGGCCATTCCCGACCGATAACGCAGCGAAATTAATTTCTGAATGTCTATCTATATTCAGAGATCGCCGACATAAAAGAAAAGCACCCCGCTTCGACGTATGGACGCCAAGCGGTGGTGCTTTTTCTTTGAACAGAAAAGATTCCAGGCATCTTATTTACCTTTCCTTCTCTGGTGGCGCGTGCGGGCCAAAAGCTTTTTGTGTTTATGCTTTCTCATTTTTTTTCTTCTTTTTTTGATGACGCTGCCCAACCGATCACCTCCCTTCATCAATTTAACTTTTCTATTTCTCACAAGTTCAACAAAATTTCAACTCTTTTATCCGAAAGATGTTATCACACAAATTTCACCGAAGAAACAGGAATCCCCATCATTTCATCTATATATCATCCAGTTAGTTTCCCCTTGTAATTCAGGGCAAATATATTGACACTGATACATGCTTATGATAGCGATTTCGAACAAAAAGGTATCTGCGGCATTTTCCGTTCATCCGAATTTTTGGTTTTATCTGATTCAAACAAAGGAGCTTCCATGATACATCCCACACCACCCCCTTTATCCGGTGACACTTCGATTGAGGATGACGATGACATCATTATTCTTACGGAAGAGATATCTCCTTCTCAACCAACTGATTTATCTGATATTTTTCAGCTCACAGACAAATTCGAGCAACTGGAAGTTCCAAAATCACCTGAAAAACCCAAAGACGAACCTGCTTTTATCGACTTGACGGATGCCATCGAACCGACGGATCTCCAAATAGAGCTTCCCCCCGATTTCTCCATTACGGAAGACGATATTTTGAACCTCGATATAGACGATAATCGATTTGCCGAATCAATCCTTCCGGAACTGGAACCTTCGCCGGAATCTGTGGCCATTCCCATACCTCAAACATCGAGTTCCGATATGGCATACCCACTCGATGCATCTGAAGCGGCACAGCCTGAAACTTTTCTCGATATAGAAAACGTCTCCCCAATAGCAGTCGAAAACGGATTTTCCGATTTACAGGAACTTCTCTCCGAGCCCATTGATCCGATGCTGCCTTCCGTTGATGCCGACATCCCGTCGATTTCCGCACCGGAGCCCCCGCCGGACGAATTGCAGCGGCTGATCAATGAAGTGGTTCACGACTCTCAGGTTCCACCGGAGGATTTTTCCGGAGTTTCAGCTCCCATCGAAATTCCAGATGAGACGCCCCTGATTTCCGCAACGGCTCCCGTCGTTCCCGATGCGGTTTCTGTGGCTTCCGCAGAACCTTCTGCAGCACCCAGTGCGCCTTTTTCCCTGCCTCAGGAACAAATCGATGCAGCAGTCGAGCGAGTGATACGAAACCTGTTTGATGAAAAGATCGAACCCATGGTGAATGATATGCTTATAATGGCTGTCAATCGGGAAATCGACCATCTCAAAACCGTTTTTCTGGAATGGCTGACCTCTGGAAAAGCCATCCGCCAAGATACCGATCGGGATGTATAACGGTTTCGTTTCTCCCAATCCGACCGCTTTGCCGTTATTTTTTCAAGAAACAACCATGATGAACCATGCGGGAATTCACATTTCAAGCATGAGAACGGCTTCCGTTCGTTTTTGCAGATAGCTGATGACTGACAATGTAGAACTTTACAATTTCATCTAAGCGGTTATCGGATAATTTCCAAACCGCGCCAAGGAGTTACCGACAGTTATGGATCAAACCGACAAAGGATACACCCCCCGGAACGTCGAAAAACGCTGGTATGATTTCTGGGAAGAAAACCACCTTTTCGCCGCTAAAGATAGCGACAGCCGCCCCAGCTATTCAATCGTCATTCCCCCGCCCAATGTTACGGGCGTTCTGCATATGGGCCATGCCCTCAATGTGACCCTCCAGGACATTCTCTGCCGTTATTACCGGCAGAAAGGCTACAACGTTCTCTGGATGCCCGGCACGGATCATGCCGGTATCGCCACACAGAACGTGGTCGAAAAGAAACTGGCAGCCGAAGGAAGAAGCCGTCACGAACTGGGACGGGAACGTTTCGTCGATGCGGTATGGGAATGGCGGAATGAATCCGGCAGTGCCATCATTCATCAGCTCAAACGGTTGGGCACATCCTGTGACTGGCAGCGGGAGCGTTTCACGATGGATGAAGGGCTGTCTCTGGCTGTCCGCAAGGTGTTCGTACAGTTGTATCATGAAGGGCTCATCTATCAGGGAGACTACATCATCAACTGGTGCCACCGCTGTCACACGGCACTGTCCGACCTCGAAGTCGAACACGATGAGATCGAGGGAAATCTTTACCACATCCGATACCCCTTCTCCGGCCATTCCGACAGCATCGTCATCGCCACCACCCGACCGGAAACACTTTTCGGGGACACAGCCGTTGCCGTTCATCCCGAAGATGAGCGCTATCGGGATCTGCCCGCTGCGACCGTCCAGCTTCCGCTGACTGACCGGCATATCCCCATCATTCGGGATTCCTATGTGGGAATGGGTTTTGGTACCGGGGCATTGAAAGTAACTCCAGCCCATGATCCGAACGATTTCGAAATCGGCAATCGGCACAACCTTCCCCGCCTCAAAGTCATCGACGATCATGGCCGCATGATGGAAGGCGCTGGCCGTTTTCAGGGAATGGATCGTTTCAAATGCCGCAAAATGGCGGTTCATGCCCTTAAAGAACAGGGGCTGCTGGTCTCTGTCGAACCCTATTCTCACAATGTCGGTCACTGCTATCGCTGCAAAACGGTTGTCGAACCCAATTTATCCCGCCAATGGTTCGTCCGGGCAAAACCGTTGGCCGAAAAAGCCATCGCCGCCGTTCAAAATGGTCAAACCCGGATCATTCCTGATGTCTGGGAGGCCAATTATTATGACTGGCTTAACAATATTCGGGACTGGTGCATTTCCAGGCAAATCTGGTGGGGACATCAGATACCGGCATGGACCTGTTCATCCTGTAAAAAATTGACCGTAACGATGACATCGCCGGCATCCTGTGATGCCTGCGGACATACCGACCTGGTTCAGGAAACCGATGTGCTCGACACCTGGTTCAGTTCTGCCTTGTGGCCGTTTTCCACGATGGGGTGGCCGGAAGAAACTCAATTGCTGAAAACTTTTTATCCGACATCTGTCCTGGTGACCGGGTTCGACATTCTTTTCTTCTGGGTTGCCAGAATGATGATGATGGGCATTCACTTCATGAACGATGTTCCGTTCAAGGACGTTTATGTCCATGCCCTGGTGCGTGACGAAGAAGGCAAAAAAATGAGCAAGTCCAAAGGCAATGTGATCGATCCGCTCACCGTCATGGATCAATACGGCACGGATGCCTTTCGCTTCACGCTGGCCGCTTTCGCCGCGCAGGGGCGCGACATCAAAATGTCCGAAAAACGGGTCGAAGGGTATCGCCATTTCATCAACAAGCTCTGGAATGCCTCCCGATTCGCGCTCATGCATGTCACCGCAGAGACGACTGCTTTCACACCCGAATCTTTGTCCCTTGTCAATCGGTGGATATTGTCCCGTTCCGACAATGTGTTCCACTCCACTGCCGCCGCGCTGGAAGACTATCATTTCAACGAAGCGGCCGGACAGCTTTACCACTTCGTTTGGCACGAACTCTGCGACTGGTACCTCGAAGCCGTCAAACCAGCACTCTACGGCAAAGAAGGAGAACCGATTCTGGAACAGACACGGGCTGTTTTATGGCGGGTTCTCAAAAACACATTGATCCGGCTTCATCCGTTCATTCCGTTTGTTACCGAAGAAATCTGGAACATGCTGCCGGGAACCGAGGGCTCCATCATGACCGCCGAACTGTTACAGGATGGAAATCCCGGTTCCGGACAATTCGCCGATCCCGAAGCCGAACAGCAGATGGCCTTGATCATCGACATCATCACAGGAATCAGAAACATCCGGGGAGAGATGAATCTGTCTCCCACCCTGAAGCTGAATGCCCTGATTCATACCGATCAGCCGCAGATGACGGATACGATCCAGCAGTATGGAAATATCATCAGCCATTTGGCCAGACTCGACAATCTGACCGTCTCTCAGCCGGAAGAAAGGCCCAAGGCCGCAGCCACCGCTATCGTTCAAGGGGCTGCCATCTATGTTCCCCTGGAAGGCATCCTGGATCTGAGCAAAGAGATTCAGCGCATGGAAAAAGAAATCGGCAAGTTGAACGGCGAATTGAGCGGCATCTCCAAAAAACTGAACAACGATGATTTTCTGGGCAAGGCACCGGCCGACATCATTGACAAAGTGAAAGAAAAATACACCACACTTTCAGAAAAGCAGCAAAATCTCCAGAAAAATCTCGACAAACTCAAGGCGGTTATATGAATCCGCTCATCGACCGGTTAATTGACATGGCGTTTGCCGAAGACATCGGTACCGGTGATATCACGACCGAATCCCTGGTAACGGCATCCAGCCGGGGGTACGGAACCATCATCGCCAAAGAAGATCTGGTTCTGGCGGGAATCGAAATCGCCCAATCGGTATTCCAGAAACTCGATCCGGCTGTCCGATTTCAATCCCTCCATGAAGACGGTGCGGCAATCACCTGCGGGGAAACGGTGCTGAAAGTGGACGGCGGTATGCGAGCCCTTCTGACCGGTGAACGAACAGCGCTCAATTTTCTGCAGCGCCTTTCCGGTATCGCCACCCACGTGCGCACATATCTCAAGGCACTGACCAACAGCCGTGTTCGCCTGGTCGATACCCGAAAAACCACACCCGGATGGCGGGCTCTGGAGAAATATGCTGTGCGGGTGGGCGGGGCGCACAATCACAGGATGGCCCTTTACGACGGCATTCTGATCAAAGACAACCATATCGCCGCCTGCGGCGGCATTCCGGAGGCAGTGGCCGCCGCCCGAAAAAACATGTCGCACCTTCTCAAAATCGAAATCGAAGTGTCCGATATGGCGGGTGTCCAACAAGCTCTTTCCTGCGGGGTGGATGTCATCATGCTCGACAATATGGATACTGCTCAGATCCGGCAGGCGGTGTCCGTCATTCAAAACCGGGCACTGGTCGAGGTTTCAGGCGGCGTCACCCTGAAAAACCTGTCCGAATTGTCTGAAACCGGCGTCGATCTGATTTCCGTCGGCGCCCTGACCCATTCCGCCAAAGCGGTGGATATCAGTATGCGGATTCAATAGCGCAACAACCATCGAGAAAGGAAACCCCAGCCGATATGGCGTGTGGTTATGGTTTTTCCTTTCTCGATTCACCCTTTTCCCGGCACCACAACTTTTTGACTGCTGACTTATGTTCCCCATTCGCGACACGCTTTCCTCCAAAAATTACCCGGTGGTCAACATGGCCCTTATCGGGCTGAACATCCTGGTTTTCCTGCTCCAGACCCTGCAGGGAGGGCAGGAAAATCGCTTCATTTACATTTACGGGTTGGTGCCTGCCCGATATTCCATCCCCCACATCGCTTCCTACTTCACCATTGGTCAGCAACTGTTTTCCTTGATATCCTTCATGTTTCTGCACGGGAGTTTCTGGCATCTCCTGGGAAACATGTGGTCTTTATATATTTTCGGTGACAATATCGAGGACCGTTTGGGGGCGTTGAGGTATTTGGTGTTTTATCTGCTCTGCGGGTTGACGTCCGGTCTGTTTCATCTGCTGCTCAATCTCAATTCCAACGTTCCCACCATCGGCGCCAGCGGCGCCATTGCCGGCGTGATGGGCGCCTATTTTCTGCTGTTTCCCGGCGCCCGCATTCTAACCTTGATTCCGATTCTGTTCATCCCTTTTTTCATCGAGATTCCGGCTTATTTTTTCCTGGGGATCTGGTTCCTGCTTCAATTCCTGAGTGCGGCCGGTGCGGAAGGCAGTGCCGGCGGAATTGCCTGGTGGGCGCATATCGGGGGATTCGTCAGTGGAATGATTTTAGTGAAGGTCATCTACGTTCTTCCCGAAACCGGGCTGAACCAGCAACTGCGGCAGGCCACCGAAAAAAGAAAAACGCCCACGCTTCAGGTGATCCGAACATCCGGAGCCGGCAGCGACCCCAATCTCTACGGCACGATTCAGGTGACCCCGTGGGAAGCTTTTTCCGGAGCAACCAAACTGGTGAACATTCCCTGGGGGTTTTACAATCGCACCGTTCGCGTGCAGGTGCCTTCGAACCTGAAACACGGATCGATCATCCGGCTGAAGGGAATGGGCCGTCAGATGCCGGACGGCCAGCAGGGAGACCTGATGCTGAAAGTGATCATTCAATACTGAAACAGAATGCATCCTTCATAGGATGAGCCGCCATCAGACCGGATCAATTATTTTGAAGATCAACCGGATGTATTTTTGAGAACAAGCTCAAAGGATTTTATCCGCATTACCGGATAATAGGATTTTTTCGCTTTGGTCAGCCCCGGAACACTCATATCGCTTTCCTTGTTGATAAATATATATCCATTAAACAACAGCCGAGCACACTGACAGTCGAAATACTGATACAGGCCTTTGATCCGGGAAAATGCTTTCTCGAAATGCAAGACCCCCATGGTCGATGTCAGATACGATCCGATTCCGAACGCACAGACTTTTTCATCGATCCGCAGCAACAGGCCCTCTGACGAGAATTCCTCCAGGTGCTCGATGATATTTGCGGCTGCCTGGCGTTCACAGGCCAGATCTTCCTGCATACCGGCATCGCAGCCGCGCTCTTCACACCATTCGTTGAGAAACCGGATACAGTCCGGCGCCTGATCCTGAGAGATGGGCTCTATGCGAACCCGGTTCCGGTCGAGGTATTCTCTGGAAAACTGGCTGATGAGATTGCGTTTTTTGGAATATTTGTTACCTTTCAGCTCGGCCAGATCTGATGTGCGATACACATAATCATCGAATTCTTCCTGCTCCCGGATGGTGAATAAAGATTCGACACGGCTGATTCCATACTGCTGAATATAGTCTTCGGTAACAAACCAGTATGCGCGGTGGTCGAGTTCCCGGGCCAGCGCATGCAAGTCTTCGGGGGGATACTGTTTATGGGGGGAAATGGGCAGAATCAAATGCCGCTTTTCCTTCTGTCGGTTGAATTCCGCTGCGACAATGAGCGCATCCCCATCGATAACACCGTATGGCTGGTATTCATCATTAATCCAGGACAGCAGCGACGGCAGAGAATAAACGCATAAACGGTGTCTCTGGTTTTCGAAAAATGGCTTCAGTACAGGATAATCATCGGGTGTCAGAGGAGATAATTGCATAAATCAGTTGTCGGGTATTTTGTTGGATCGTTTTCTACCGAAATTATTTTTCTGAGTGTCTATATCGATTCAGAAGCATGGGCTGCGCACCCGCCATCACCGAAAACCCCAACCTGTCATAGAACGGCCGGGTGCCTTCCTGTGCGACCAGACCAATCCATGTCATTCCATCGTCGCGCAAGCGGGTGATGATGCGATGCAATATGGAAGACGCTATCCCCTGTTTTCGAAACTCCGGCCGCACCACCACATCCTGGATATAGGCATCGCTGGCTCTGTCACTGATGGCCCTTCCCATTCCCAGAATCATTTCCGGTTCCTGCCCGACCGCCAGAACAAAACAATGACTGCCGGAAATGATCCCGACAAGTTTATCCAGCGTATCCTGCGGCTCGGACCACCACCCCTCGTTCCGGTAAAGTTGACGGAGTTGTAATAGATAATTTTGTTGTGTGCTGGATGCCAGGCTATTCCAGCACACACCCAGGTTGATGAGCGTATAAATCATGAACAATCAGCTTGCCGGATCGGGAGGCAGAAAGGAAATTCTATTGCGGCCATTCTCTTTGGAAGTGTACATCGCACGGTCGGAACGGTTGACAAAATCGCTGAGCGCTTCACCCAGTAGATATTCCGTAACACCAATACTCAGCGTCACCTGAACGAATCGTTCCGGACAAGGCGTAAATGTGATGAGATCCAGCGCGTACTGAATTCTGTCTGCAACGGTTCGCGCTTCTTTTCCATCCGTATAGGGCAGAATGACCGTGAATTCCTCGCCGCCATACCGGTACGCCGTATCCATGGTACGCAGGCAGGTTTTGATCATCTGACCGATAGTGCTCAACACTTTATCCCCTTCCAGATGACCGAATGTATCATTGTAATTCTTGAAATAGTCGATATCCAATAAAAGCAGTGCCAGCGAATGACCGTAGCGGTTGGCCCGTTCGATCTCCATCTTCAACTGCGAAAAAAAATACCTCGAATTGTAAAGCTGCGTCAAATCGTCGGTAATAGCCAATGACTGCAGGTCTGCCATCATGCGGTTCCGTTCTTGCCGGAGGTCTCTTTCCTTGAGCACTCTTTTCAACCGGAGCACCAGTTCCTGAAACCGAATCGGTTTGAACACAAAATCGCTGGCCCCTTTTCCAATGGCCTCTTCATACGAATACTGCCCGCTGTAGCCGGTCATGACGATGACATCGATATCGTAATATTTTTTGATCAGATCCGTCAGCTCCAGCCCGTCCATTCCTGGCATCGTGATATCGGTAATCACCACCTGAAAATCTGAAGTTTTAAGGATATCGATGGCTTCTTCGGCGCTGGCGGCCATCCGGCAATCGTAACCGGACAAGGAGATATATTCGGCCATGGAATCACGAACAGCCAGATCATCATCTACGATTAATATTTGCTGTTTCATAGTCTCCCACGATTGGAGCGGCCGATAATCACAAGATATTCCATCGTTTGTTGCATTTCGCACGCCGCAACCATGGCCGGTGTTGACATCGTTCGAAGGAATCTGCTAAAAAGAAGCAATATTTTTATTATCTTATAAAACTAACTTGAATAGACAACGGTGTCAACTGACTTTTTTTGCATCAAGTCAGGGAGAATCCAGATTTCACATGAACAACATCAGCTCCATCCGTAACTTCAGCATCATCGCCCATATCGACCATGGCAAATCGACCCTGTCCGATCGTCTGATCCAGGCCGCCCATATCGTGTCCGACCGGGATTTCAAGGATCAGATTCTCGATTCCATGGATATCGAAAGGGAGCGCGGCATTACCATCAAGAGTCAGACTATCTGTCTTCCCTATACGGCCCAGGATGGCCGCACCTACCATCTGAATCTGATCGACACCCCGGGGCATGTCGATTTCACCTATGAAGTATCCCGTGCGCTGGCATCCTGTGAAGGCGCCCTGCTTTTAGTCGATGCCAGCCAAGGGGTGGAAGCCCAAACCATCGCCAATCTATATCTGGCCATGGAGCATAATCTCGAAATCATCCCGATCATCAACAAAATCGATCTGCCTTCAGCCAATATCGACTGGGTCCGCGGCCAGATCGAATCGGATCTGGGCCTCGACCCGGATAAAATCATTCTGGCATCGGCCAAGGAAGGCATCGGCATCCCGGATGTACTGGAAGGCATTGTCACCTTGCTGCCGCCGCCGGTCGGGGATCCGGATCAACGGCTCGAAGCGCTCATTTTCGACAGTCATTACGATGCTTACCGCGGCACCATCGTTCATTTCCGGGTATTCCAGGGAACCATCCGCACCGGAGACACCGTTCTCTTCATGTTCAACAATGCCCGTTACAAAGTGGAAGAAGTCGGGATTTTCCAGATCAAACGGGTGCCGCAGCCTTACTTGTCTGCCGGCCAGGTTGGCTATCTCATCGCCGGCATCAAAACCGTCAGCGACACCCGCTGCGGCGATACGATCACGTTAGCCGACAATCCATGCGACACCTCCAAGCCCGGTTTCAAGCTGGCCAAACCCGTCGTTTTTTCGTCGTTGTATCCGATTGCCGCAGACGACTATGCGGAACTGGCTGAAGGCCTCGAAAAATTGCAGTTGAACGATGCCTCCCTGATTTATGAAAAAGATTCTTCCGCGGCCCTGGGGTTTGGGTTTCGATGCGGTTTTCTCGGACTGCTCCACCTGGAAGTGGTACAGGAACGACTTGAACGAGAATTCGGCCTGTCATTGATCATGACGGCACCCTCCGTTCAATATCAGCTTGTCATGAAGGACAACACGACCCATATTATCGACAACCCGGCGCTCTATCCCGATCCAACGACCATCGAGACAGCCCGTGAGCCTTTCATCCGGGCAACCATCATCATTCCGGACAAATACATGGGCGCGGTCATGAAGCTCTGCCTCGACCGCAGAGGCATCAACACCAACTACCAGTATCTCAGCAACAACCGTCTCGAAATGTTTTTCGAACTGCCCCTGTCCGAAGTGGTGTATGACTTTTACGACCGGCTCAAATCCATCACCCAGGGATATGGTTCCTTCGATTACGAATTGATCGATTTCAGAGACACGCACCTGGTCAAACTCGACATCCTGATCAACGGAGAGCGGGTGGATGCCCTCTCCCAGCTCGTTCACAAAGACCGGGCCGTCGAACGGGCTCGAACAGCCTGTGAAAAACTCGAGGAAGAAATTCCCCGGCAAATGTTCAAAATTGCCATTCAGGGAGCCATCGGCGGCACCATCATCGCCCGAACGACGGTCTCCGCTTTTCGAAAGGATGTCACGTCCAAATGCTATGGCGGCGATATTTCCCGTAAACGGAAATTGCTTGAAAAACAGAAAGCTGGCAAGAAACGAATGAAAATGGTCGGAAAGGTCATGCTGCCGCAGTCGGCGTTTCTGGCGGTATTGAAAACGGATACGGATTAAGAAACCGGGGGCCGGGCATCGAGGACGCGGTGGATGTTTTTTTCATCTCCCCATTGCCTGTCATGAATACACGGCCGCAATACATACTTTCATAGAGGAGAAATAACCAGTGGGTAGAACCGTTGCCGAAAAGATATTCGATGCGCATCGCGTGAGCAATCCCTTCGATGATATCCATGTCATCCGACTGGATGCCGTCTTCTGCCATGAAATCACCACTCCCATCGCCATCAACGACCTGGTTGCCCGGGGCAAAGACCGGGTGTTCGACCCTGCGCGGATCAAAGTTGTCATTGATCATGTCACCCCGGCCAAAGACGCCAAAACAGCCCTTCAGGGAAAGATTTTAAGGGATTGGGCCCGACGGCATCATATCCAGGACTTTTTCGATATCGGCCGAAACGGTGTCTGTCATGCCCTGTTTCCGGAAAAAGGTTTTGTCCGGCCGGGGTACACCATCATCATGGGCGATTCTCACACCTGCACCCATGGAGCTTTCGGCGCCTTTGCCGCCGGAGTCGGCACCACCGATCTGGAAGTGGGCATTTTGAAAGGGGTATGTGCCTTTCATGAACCCCATTCCATCCGGATCACCATTACCGGCAAACTCCCGGATGGTGTCTATGCCAAAGATGTGATTCTATCGATCATCGGTCGTATCGGTGTCAATGGGGCGACCAACAAGATCATCGAATTTACGGGTTCCGTCATCGACGCCATGAGCATGGAAAGCCGGATGACGATCTGCAATATGGCCGTTGAAGCAGGCGCCACCTGCGGGATATGTTATCCGGATGCCACCACCGTCGATTATCTTTGGAACTTTATAGCCGATGAATATGGCAGTCCGGAGGAAGCTCTCGATGACTTCTCCACAATACTGCCGGATGAAGATGCCGAGTATGAAGACATGATCGAACACGACATATCGGCACTGGAACCCCAGGTCACCTTCGGATACAAACCCGACCAGGTTACCGCCGCCCGTCACCTCAAGGAAACCGCTGTCGATCAGGTTTATATCGGCTCCTGCACCAACGGCCGTATCGAAGACCTGCGCATTGCCGCGCAGATACTCACCGGACAAAAAATCCACGCCAAAGTCCGCGGGATCGTCTCGCCGGCCACCCCCCGGATTTTTCAGCAGGCCATCGCAGAAGGCATTCTTCAGACCTTTCTCGATGCCGGATTCTGTGTCACCAACCCCACCTGCGGCGCCTGCCTGGGAATGAGTAACGGCGTTCTGACGGATGGCGAAGTGTGCGCCGCCACCACCAACCGTAATTTCAACGGAAGGATGGGAAAAGGCGGAATGGTGCATCTGATGAGCCCGGCCACCGCTGCCGCCACCGCACTAGCCGGGCATATCACCCCATGGAAACCTTGATTTTCGGATGCCGATTCACCCATAACCTCTTCCATCAACGGGATGACACATGAAACGATTCAGCGGACAAGTTCTTTTTCTGGATCGTTCCGATATCAATACGGATGAAATTCTCCCGGCCAGATATCTGAACGAAAACACCCGGCAGGCACTTCAACCCTTTCTTCTGGAAGATCTCACTCTGCGGGAATTCAACCATGCGACCGATCTTCAGGGAAAATCGGTCATCATCACCCGTGCCAATTTCGGCTGTGGCTCTTCGCGGGAGCATGCCCCCTGGGCGCTCGAGACCAACGGCATTCATTTGGTAATTGCCGAAAGCTTTGCCCGTATTTTCAAACAGAATATGTTCAACTGCGGCATGATGGCCATCGAACTGCCGGCTGAAGTCCTTGATGACATTTTTTCGACATATTCCGGAACCCACGCCCATCTGGTCACCGAACTCGATACCAAACGGTTCATTTTAAAAAATGAAAATTATACGCGCACACTCCCCTTTTCTCTGTCCGGGTTCAATCTGGCCCTGGTCATGGCCGGCGGATGGGTGGAATATGCGGATCAGCATTATTGACAAAATCTGCTTCGGCCGCTTTTGGAAACGATATTTTTCATTATGGTCGAAAAAAAAATCATTTCATTGCTTGACTCCCCCGGATAATTGATATAAGGACTTTGCCCGATGGATTGAAAATATCTGGTGAAATTCTTCACCGTAATTCCCTGATGAAAGGAGGCTCGTTAAATGGCTTTTAACCCCGTTGTTGATGAAGACAAATGTGAAGGCTGCGAAGAATGTGTGGATGTATGTCCGGTTGAAGTATTTGAAATGGTTGACGGTAAATCATCCCCCGTTAATGCTGAAGAATGTCTTGGCTGTGAAAGCTGCGTTGAAGTGTGTGAAGTCGGCGCAATCACCGTTGAAGAGACCTGATCACAAAGATTCCCTGGACCCCATACCGGGTCCAGGGATCCGTTACGAACCCCTGTCGCATCCTCTCCGAAAAGCAAAATACGTCCGGTCTCCCCTGCATTTATCTATAGACTTTCAGAAAATTCATCTCGCAAGGCAGCAGGGAGGGAATAGGCCTTTTTCGGCTATTCCCGACCGATAACGCAGCGAAATTATTTTTCTGAAAGTCTATATTTTTGTCC
>CAZBUL010000016.1:0-12148 GCA_964495045.1 uncultured Desulfobacterales bacterium
ATCTCCCTTTCCGGAAGCACCAGCAGCATGACCAAAGGCGAAACCCTTCTGGATACAGCCAAAAATATCGAAGCCATGAAACCGGATGTCATCGTCCTCAGACACCCATCGGCCGGAGCGCCCCATATTCTGGCAAAAGCCGTGAGTGCATCGATCATCAATGCCGGAGACGGCATACATGCCCATCCCACCCAGGCGTTACTGGATATGTTGACTGTCCGGCAGCACAAGGGCACCCTGTCCGGGCTGCGCATCGCCATTATCGGGGATATCGCCCACAGCCGGGTTGCCCGATCCGACTGCGAAGGATTTACGAAAATGGGCGCCCATGTCGTTTTATGCGCGCCGCCCACCCTCATGCCTAAAGGCATCACGTCTTACGGCGTGTCGGTAACCTTCGACATGAACGAGGCCATCGACGGTGCCGATGTAATCATGATGCTGCGAATTCAGAAAGAACGCCAGTCTGGTTTCTTTTTTCCGTCTGAAAGAGAATATTCGAGACGCTACGGGCTGAATCGCGAGCGGTTGAAACAAGCCAAACCCGATGTTCTCATCATGCATCCCGGCCCGATCAACCGGGGCCTTGAAATTTCTCCGGATGTGGCCGACGGCCCCCATTCGATCATTCTGGATCAGGTCACCAACGGTGTGGCGGTGCGCATGGCCCTGTTATATCTGGTTACAGGAGGAATGCGAAATGCAGATACTGATTAGGGGGGCACGGGTCATCGATCCGGGATATCTGGACAGCCGATTGGATGTTTTGGTTCAAGACGGAAAGATCGCCGATATTCAGCCGCCGGGGGTCATCATCCCCTCAGGCGGAGCACAAACGACCATTTATGAAGCCGATGGTTATGTTCTCACCCCTGGTTTGATCGATATGCATGTCCATTTCCGGGAACCCGGACAGGAATATAAAGAGACCATCGCCTCCGGATGCCGGGCCGCCGCAGCCGGCGGGTTCACTGCCGTCTGCACCATGCCCAATACCATTCCCGTAAACGACAATGCCGAAATCACCCGATTCATCCTGTTCCAGGCCGACAAAGCCTGCGGGGTCCGGGTATATCCGGTCGGGAGTATCAGCAAGTCGTTGGATGGCAATTCCCTGAGTGAGTTCGGAGAAATGAAAGATGCTGGCGCCGTGGCGGTCACGGACGATGGCAAACCCGTCATGAACAGCCTGCTGATGCGCCGCGCTATGGAATATGCCGGCGGATTGGGGCTTCCGGTCATTTCCCACTGCGAAGATGTGAGCCTGGCAAAAGGCGGCGCCATGAACGAGGGAACCGTTGCCACCCGCCTCGGCCTTTCCGGCATTCCCAATGCCGTAGAAACCATCATGGTGTTACGGGATATCGCTCTGTGTGAACTGACCGGCACCCGGCTTCACATTGCCCACGTCAGCGCAAGGGAATCGGTTCGGGCCATTCGGGAGGCCAAAAAATACGGCATTCCGGTCACCGCCGAAACCGCACCGCATTATTTTACACTCACGGAAGAAGCTGTCCGCGATTACAGCACGCATGCCAAAATGAACCCACCGCTCCGCACGCAGCAGGATGTCGATGCCATCCGGGAAGGCCTGGCCGACGGCACACTCGATGCCATCGCCACCGATCACGCCCCCCATTCGCCGGTGGAAAAAGATGTGGAATTCGATCAGGCGGCCAACGGCATCATCGGGCTGGAGACATCGCTGGCATTGGGATTGCGGCTGGTTGAATCCGGCGTGCTGTCCTTCACCGGTCTCATCGAAAAAATGTCCACCCGACCGGCCGGTATTCTGGGGCTGCCCTCCGGACTCACCATCGGCCGGCCGGCCGATATCACCGTGATCGATCCGGATAGGATCTGGACCGTCGATGCCCGCCGTTTCCAGTCCATCAGCCGCAACACCCCTTTTGACGGCCGGACCCTCAAAGGGAAGGCGGTCTTAACCATGGTCAACGGCATCGTTTTGATGGAGAGTCTGAACGCTTATGGCGCCTGATCATTCCCCTCATATTTTGGTTACCGATGACGAACTCAGCATGCGCGAGTTGCTGGAATACATGCTGACCAAGGAAGGTTATCGGGTTTCCTGCGCGGAAAACGGCCGCAAAGCCATTGCGATGATTGAAAAAACGGTTTTCGATCTGCTGATTTGCGATATACGGCTCGGGGATATTTCCGGCCTGGAAGTACTTAAAACCGTCAAGAAAATCAGCCCGAAAACCGTAGTCATCATGATTTCCGCCTACACGACAACGGAAACCGCCGTTGAATCCATGAACGAAGGCGCCTTCGATTATGTTCCTAAACCGTTCAACAACCAGGAACTCAAGCAGACCATCGCCAACGCCCTGACCCTCAAAACCGTTGAAAATGAAAAGCAGAGTCTCAATGTCGCCCTGAAAAAAACGCTCCATTTCGGGAAAATCATCGGCAATTCCCCTAAAATGATGCAGGTTTACGACATGGTCCGGCAAGTGGCCAAAACCACCACCAATATTCTGCTGACCGGTGAAAGCGGCACCGGCAAGGAGCTGGTGGCCCGAGCCATTCACGATGAAAGCGACCGGACCGCCAAACCGTTTGTGGCGGTCAATTGCGGCGGCATTCCGGAAACGCTGATGGAAAGCGAACTCCTGGGCTATAAGAAAGGAGCGTTTACCGGTGCCAACTTCGATAAAAAAGGACTTTTTGAAGTCGCCAACAAGGGAACGATTTTTCTGGATGAAATCGGAGAACTCAGCACCTCCATCCAGGTCAAGCTGCTGCGGGTCGTTCAGGAAAAAGCGTTCAAACCGGTCGGCGCCGGTGAAGATATCAGTGTGGATGTCCGCATCATCGCGGCCACCAACAAAGTGCTGGAAGATGAGGTCATTGCCGGAAATTTTCGGGAAGATCTGTTTTACCGGCTCAATGTCATCGGCATTCGCCTGCCGCCGCTTCGGGAACGCAAAGAAGATATCCGGCTGCTGGCCCATCATTTTCTCGAGAAGTATTCCCGTGAAATGGGGAAGGAAATCACCAAACTTTCTTCTTATGCCGTCGATTTGTTGCAGAAATACGATTTTCCCGGCAATATCCGGGAACTCGAGAATCTCATCGAACGCAGTGTGGCTCTCTCCAACACCAATATCATCCTTCCGGAAAGTCTGGCCATATCCATCCACAAACAGATCCACAAGCGGCGATGGATTGAAGGTATCAAAAATCACCGATATGATCTGGACGATGTCGAAAACGGCGTATCGATCGACACCATCCTGGAAGAAATCGAAAAAGCATACGTTGAAAAAGCGCTGGAATTCGCCAGAGGCGAGAAATCCCGTGCGGCCGAACTGCTCAAGATCAACCTGCGATCTCTGCGATATCGACTGGATAAGCTGTCGATTAAAAAATGACAGCAATCGATGGATCATTGCCCGTTTCAATCCTCAATAAATGGTCAGATGATCGTCTCCATCATATCCTACAGCATTCCGGAGTATTTCAAAGACAAGACCCATTTATGAAGCGCTGCTGAAACGGGATTTAAGCAAGAAATCAAGCAGTTCATAATTTCTGGGAACATTCATCTATCTGATTTTTCCCGCCATGCTGCAAACTCCAGAGGCCGAATACCAAAGCGTATGGCATTTCCTTCATGCAGATTATCGAATTCATCGAGTACCAGTTTTACAAATTTTTCGTACTCCGCTTCGGGTACTGTTGAAGGAACAGCCTTTCTCACGAAATTCTCTGTAGGTGCCTGCTGTCTGTGAACGATTGTCTTGATTGTCTCGGTGAGCGCCTGCCGATATCGTAAACGGAAGGTATCCGGCGGTATCAATTCCTGACGCATCGCCAGATATTGCTGGCAGGAACGTTCATAAGCCCAGGCGAAAACATCTCGAAGTAGTTCCATCCGGTTCAGCTCGTACACCCCCACCATGGCATCGATATAGATACGTTCCGGAACATCGACAAACGACAGCGGACAGAGATTGTGCCGAATCAAAGGGATATTGGCGGCAATTCGGGAGACACGCTTGTTGACATCTTCGAATGGTTGCAGATAGGGGAGATGAACCATCATAAAAAAAGATTGTTCGAAGGGATCGCCAATCTCTTGCGCCATGGAAAGAATCACGCCGAACAATTCATCGAGACGCTGCGGCATCGCGATCGGCATATAGACACTTCCCCCAATTTCCACCGGCCTGCGCCGAATGCGGCCGCAAGCGGACCGATCAGCCAGAAGCCCGTCGGACAGCAAAGCATGTAAAGACAGGATGGTGTAAGGGGTAAAGTCCGCAAGTTCAACATCATTCACCAACAATTCAATGGCCGCCTTGTGATTAAGGATCATCTGTGTTTCCAGTGCATCCTTGCCTTCAGCGGCTTGACCGAACACGATCAGGCGCTCGGTGTCGATACGGCTGTAGGTATTTCCTTCCAATCGTGAAGATGCCCATGACAAGTCGATCAACAGACGGTTCATGATATGGCGGGCAAACGTACCGGCATTTTGAAATCCATTTCGAGGAGTGCCCAACGCAGTGAGCTGATGACGTAATTCAATCGGCAGGTAATATGTATCGTTGGGATAATACGATTCCAGGAAAGACTGCTTATATCCAACCGGTATCCGTAGATGGCGGGGTTGACATACATATTTTTTTATCTCTTTTGCCTCGGCCGAAATGGGAATTTCATCTTCGCAGGCCGCTGCCTCAAGAATGCGCCGATCCGTCTCAGCGGAAATATTGTTTGGCATGGTGTTATTCCTTTATAGACGACTTCAGCTTCTTCTCCATCTCATCCGCTGGAAGATGTTGTTTTGGCGATAAAAAAGTCATTACAACGGCATAATATCTACCAATCTGTTGCGGTATGAACAGCTACTTATTGGAAGTTTTCCCCGCCATATACAGCCACAAAGAACCGATCACCGCCGACAAGGCCGAAGCGATCAGAATTCCCAGTTTCGCCTGCTCTTTCAGGATAGGATCGGAAAAAGCCAGTTGGCTGATGAAAAGGGACATGGTAGAATCAAAACCGCCCAACCATGCAACACATTGAAGATGCCGCCAATCAAGAATACGCCCCCATTTTGAATTGACAGTGAACAGGGTCAATGCCGTGGTGAAGATCAGAACAAGCCCCCCACCGACGTAGTCTGCTTCAGGAATTATTCAAATGGTGATAATATCCGATCGAAAAGTTTCTCCAATATTTAGGTCATTCACCAAAATACAATCACTGTTTATCAGCTTCGGTGATCTGCATAATTTCCGTGTGATTCCCAAATAGAAAGAGCCCTGGACACCGATCAGGTTCCAAAGCTCTTATTGACAGGAATGTTATTCGCGTCGAATTACCGCATCAGTTGCCTCCGCCGACGGATAGCACACCGGTCTCGAAACCGAAGAGCCTCGGCAGCCACAGGACTGAATCCGGAACATAAGTAATGAACAACAAAATTGCAATCTGAATGATCAGAAAAGGCATGACCGATTTGGTGACAAAAATGATATCCCGTTTCGCCACCGCGCCAGCGATGTAAAGACTGACACCCACCGGCGGTGTACAGTAACCGATGGCCAGGTTGACCGTCATGATCAATCCGAAATGGATCGGATCAATGCCAAAAGCGATCAGCAGAGGGATGCAGATGGGGCCGATAATCAACGTGGCGGAGATGATATCCATCAATGTTCCGACAACCAGCAGCACAAGATTGATCACCAATAAGAAAACAAGCGGGGAATGGATGCCGGCCGTAACCGCTTCGGTGATTTTGGATGGGATGGATTCCAGCGCGAGATATCGACCGAAACACGTGGCCCCCCCCACAATGATCAGAAGCGATGCGGATGTGACGGCCGATCCGACCACCACTTTTTTGACCTGCTCGAATTTCATGGATTTATGAATGAAGAGCTCGACGATAAAGGCATAGACACAGGACACCACCGCCGCCTCGTTCGCTGTGAATATTCCGGAGTAGATACCGATAAAAATCACCGCGGGCAGCATCAGAGACCAGAAACAGTCCTTGAAAATCACCCAGATTTCATTGAACGAGGGGACCGGCATCCGAACGACACGTCTGTCGTTTTTGAAAAGGAAATATGTATAGATGCAGGTGGCGACGGTAATCATAACCCCAGGAACAAAACCGGTGAGAAACAGCCCTTGCAGGGAGCAATTGCTGATCATGCTGAAGAGAATCATGCCGATGCTCGGGGGAATGATAACCCCTAGATTGCCGGAAGTCGTCATCAGCCCAATGCTGTATTTTTCTTCATAACCATTGGCCAGCAACGCCGGAATCATGAATCCTCCCAGCGCCACCACCGTGGCCACCGTCGATCCGGAAATGGCACCGAAGATAGCACAGGCAATGACACCCGCCATTCCCAGCCCGCCCGGCAGCCAACTGACAAGCACGTTGGCGAATTTGATCAGTTTTTCGACAATGGTGCCGGTGGTCATGATATTGCCGCATAGAATGAAAAACAGCACCACGACCAGGGCAAAATTGTCCATACTTTTAAAAATACTCTGCACCAGAAGAATGACAGGATAATCGGTAAAGGCCAGAACACAGACCAACGAAGTATAAAACAAGCACATGAACACAGGCATATAGGTGGCCATAGTGCCCAGCAGAATCAACAGCGGAATTATATAGCTCCATTCCATAAACCGGCGATCTCCATTTCAATCAATAACAGGCAATTGAATTAATTTTGATTCAGTTGCCTGTTTATTTTAAGCGGTTGCCTTATTGGCCATTTCAGTGACAACATCCTGATAGAGTATCTGCAGAGAACGAATCAGCGTTAAAATACCCATCAGCGGCATCATGGCATACAAATAGGCCATTGGAATCATCATGATGATGGTTGTCTGCCCGGTCGTCGCCTGCTGCGCGACCATTTTCCATCCATAGACCAGCATGATCATTGAAAAAACGATAAAGGATAGATGGCTGAAAATCATGAGAGGAAACCTGGTTTTGGGAATGAGCTGCAATAGTACGTCCACTTTGATGATGGAGCGGTTCTTGATGGAAGCACTGCACCCGATAAATGTCGTGTAAATGATCACGATTTTAACGAGTTCTTCTGACCATGCCAACGTGTAATTGAAGCCGTATCGGAGAATGACATTGGCACACAGGGCTAACAGGGCAGCCATGACCGTCAGAAACAGCGTCCAGTCTTCAAAGAAGGTCAATCCTTTATCCACGACATTCATGATCTGTTTCAACATAATTCTCACCCTTGAATGATACCCCCTTTGGATGAAAGGGGGGGTTGCATTTATTGTTTTTCATCAATTCGAATCAGGGTTGATATCCCAGGAAATCCTGAACTTCTTTCAAATAATTGGCCGGACGGTATTTATCACCATCATAAAGTTTATTGATTTCAGCGGCATACTGCTTATGAGCGATATCACCTTGTTTGTCCAAAATCTTGATTTCTTCAGCAGAAAGTTTGAAGAACTGAATACCGGCAGCCTTGGCTTTTTCAATTTCATCCACTTCCTGTTGGCGGGTTTCTTTGCGGATATTTGCAGCGATTTCTTTGGCGGTTTCTTTGAAAACTTTCTGCAGGTCGGGCGTCAGTTTATTGAACCACGCCTTGTTCACGACCCAGATAAAAAGCCCCTGAGCATAATTGACCTGAGTAAAAAACTTGGCATCTTCAAATTTTTTGGTGATGTTGCATACCATCGGGGTATGATCCAGTCCGTCAATCACCCCTTGTTTCAACGCGATGGAAACATCCGGCCACGGCATGACTACAGGGTTAAACCCCCAGCTCTTGTAAATCAATTGATTGACAGCCGCTTCGGCGATCCGGATCTTGAGTTTCTTTGCATCGTCTATGGTTTTGCACGGTGTCACCGTCGCCCAACCGTAATTACCATATCCAGTGATGTCCAACCCCATGATCCCCTGATGATCCATGGCATTCATGAAATGATTGAAAAGGGTTTCGTTGGCGACAAATTTATCGAGCTTGTCGAAGGAATCGACCAGAAAAGGCAGGTTCACAACACCAAACCGGGGCCCAAGATTGGTAGAAGTCACGGAACTGACACCCATTCCCTGAAGCGCACCCATCTGCAGTTGGTTCAAGACCTCGACTTCACCACCCAGCATGGAAAAGGGTTTATAGTCAATGAAAATCTGTCCGTTAGTGCGCTTCCACAGCTCATCCCGAAAAGCGAATCCAAAATACACGCCCCGAATCGCTGGATGGGAGACATTGGAAAATGTGGCTTTGTACTTGGCACCGGACGGATCGAAAGCCGGTTTCCACTGGTCCAGGGACGGGCCTGCGGCTGCCGCTTGGCCGACAATGAAAAACATACCGAATGCACACAAGATAGCTACGATTGTCAACTTTGTACGTGTCATGCTTGCCTCCTTTACTGTTTGTTGCATCCTAATTTAATAAATACAATTTATTTGCCAATGAATATTTATAAGCTATATTTCAGCTATTTTTATTTTTGTCAACGATATTTTATTACCTAAATACTGAATTGAAATGATCCAGTTGAATTTAGCGAAAAATATCACCGAAATAAATCGGCAATTTCTTTAGATGCCTGTTGGCAGGACAAAACATGCATTTGTGAAAGGCAGTGGTGAACGATGAAAGTGGTATGGATAAATATTATCGCCAGTAATTGGACATGGCTTTTAAGTAATAAACACTATTGTATTTGCCGTGCGTGAAAAATTCATTCAATTGTCATCAACGCGACTCAACCCTCGATAGATTTTTTGGATTCTTCCGGGAAGGTTTCCGAAATAAAACAGCACGCTATGAACGCAATGACTGCGCTCATCAACAGCAGATAAAACATATATCGATAACCGGTCAATGTAAAAGCCCCTCCCACATTACCGGCTCTTTCAAGAAGATAGCCAGCCAGCGGCTGAAATATGGCCCCCCCGGCAAAGGGAAAGATATTGACCAGGCCGGTAGCGGTTCCGGCGATATTGACCGGAAACAGTTCCTTGACGGCGGTAAATCCGATAACAACAACCGAGCTCGGAAACATCCCGAATCCCAAGCATATCAGATATAGGCCAACCATGGGAATGCGGTCGGTGAAAAAACAAAGAACTGCGGAAATCAATAAAACGATGGCAGAAGAAATGAGAAGTACAGGCTTTCGGGCACGAAACACCCGGTTGGACAAATTGCTGAGCAGCGGGCTCCCGATGACCAGACCGACCGCCGACATCGATAGAATATAACCGGCCTGGGATTTGGACAGATGATATATTTGCATGAAATAGGGCCCGCCCCACAGCCCACCGAATGTGAAGAAAATGGCGCTGTTGAAAAAAAACCAGACAGCCAGAGGCCAGAATTGGGGCCGGGAAATGACCGTCCGTAATCCCGCCATTAAACCGATGGGAGGAGACGCCACCTTGATCTCGGCATTCAGCGAAGTCCAGCCCATGTCTTCAGGGCAATTCCGAACAAACTTCCAAACCAGCAGGGACAGAATCAAAGTGAGAAACCCAACCACCACAAATGACATCCGCCACCCGATGGCTCCGGACAGCCACACCAACGGGGTGGTTGCCGACAACGACCCGATACCGCCCATGGCCATCAGGATTCCGCTCATGGGTGCAAATTCGACGGGCGTAAACCACTCGGACAGAATTTTCAGCGTGGGAATAAACAGCATGGACACGCCGATACCGACCAGAAGTCTTCCGGAAATGGCCATAGCGGCTGAATCGGACACGCCCAACAACATCGATCCGATAAACGCCACCAGCAGAAAAATCGTTGTTGTTTTTCGGGGCCCCCAGGAATCGGACAAAAGCCCCGCCGGCAACTGCATGGCCGCATAGGAATAGAAATAAGCAGCGGACAACAGGCCGGTCAACCCTCCTCCGGTCTGAAGGTCTTTCATCATATCGACTGCCACCACCGCCGGGCAGAGCCGATGAAAATACACCAAAATGTATCCGGACGCCAGCACCCAGAAAATGATCCAGCGGTATCGACGGGGTCTGGGGTCTGGAATTGTCTGCATCCTACTTGCCTGTCCAGTAGCGTTCGGGGTCGAATCGCCGCAATGCCGAAAGCTCCTCCATTGTCGGAGGTTCCGTCCGGGATAACGACTGGGATATCCGTACCGGCCAGCCGGTCTGTTCCTGAATGGTTTGAACCGTAACACCCGGATGAATCGATGTCAGCACCATCTCACAGGTTTCTGGATCGAATGTAAAGACACCCAGCGTGGTGATGACCGCCGATGGTCCCCCGCGAACCAGGCCAATCGATTCCCTCCAGCCCTTGCCGTCTCCGTATCCCGGCGATGTGATATAATCCACTCGGGGTACGAACCGTCGTTTCTCATGGGCCATAATGATGATATGGCGGTGGGCCAGACAGGCCAGATCACAGGCACCGCCGCTTCCAGGAAGCCGTGTGACAGGAATGTTTCCGCCACCAGTTTGGGTCGTGTTCAGATTACCGAACCGATCCACCTGAGCTCCGCCGATGAAGCTGACATCCACCCAGCCCTGTTGCAGCAAAGACATCGTATCGCGGGTGTCTGCCAGCCATTGAGAACGGTATAGATTCGGCAAATCGCCCATGGTCAGAATGGGTTCCGGAGCCACCGATTCGCGGATGATTCCAAGCTCATAAACACCGACGGCATTCGGTGCTCGAAGACTTTTGGCGACCAAAAAACCGAGCAGCGGAAGACGCATGCCGACAAAGACCACCTCTCCATCGGAGATCTGACGGGATGCTGCGGCGACCATCAGTTCGGATTGGGTATAGTGCTGATCAGTATCCATATTCCACAGGCTCCGACATATCGTGATGGGTGATTGACAGGCGTGAGCAGGCGTCCTGGATGCATTCGACATACTGATGAATCGATGATACGGAGTGTATCCATTTTTTCATCCAGGAGGCGAACAGCTCCGGCGTTTTGCTCTGCTTCTGATAGTTCAGAAAAACCGCATGATCCCGATTGTAACAGCCGGGCATGGGCGACGGATGCGCCCCCCAGGGCGCATGAACAACGGCACTGACCGTGAATCCGGGGGTCACCACACGATTTGGATCACGGGTGATGACATCGGTGGAAACGATTTCTTCAGCCGTCAAAATAATATGGCGGCTGGCCATACAGGCTTCACGGGTAATCCCCATATTTCCCCACGCGTGGGCATTGCCGAATGCGTCCGACCGCTGCACATGAATGATGGCCACATCCGGAACAATGGCAGCCACTGCGGCATGGTTCTGGCCGGTAAACGGGCATTTGACGAGTTTCAGCCCCGGATTGGTTCGATATAAATCACTGCCAAGAGCCGTCCGGCAGGGTAAAAATGAAACCCCCATGGCACCGGCCTGAAGCGCCAGGGATACGGTCAGATTCGAGTGATCCTCGACAACGATACGCCCTTGTTCAACGGCTCGACGGAAATTATATCCCACCCCCGTAATCACGTTGCCGACCCATGCGGCCTGAACCCGCTGCACACAACCCGCACCGATCATCTGGTCGAATAATATGTCGGAGATAGGCCCGATCAGCGTCAGCCCCTGTTTTCCCTGGCGCATGATCTCATGGCCGGCGGCAAAAGGAATGGCGGTCTCCAGGGTTGTACCCATCGCAACGGCGGCACCATCGGGCACCCACCGCGATACAGCATCCGCCATGCTCATCAGTTTTTTTGTTATCACCTCTCATATTCCTTTGAATAAATGGCCGTATTTTTAAAAGAGTTATGGCATCATCAACCCATCAATTTCCTCAATGGAAAGCAGTTGAGAAACCATTCATGATCTTAAAATGATTCATTCATTGACTTGACTCTATAATAAATAATTCCAGCTTGTCAAAGGCAAAATCCGTTGCAATGGGTGAATTTTGTTGACGCATTTTCATGTTTCAAGCAATATTACTTGAAGAATCAGAAACATAAATGGAGGGATAAAGAATGTTGACAGAAGAGATGATCAAACATACAGCCCTGGAAATTATTTCTAAAATTGCGCCGGAAGCCGATATTTCTCATCTTGATCCAACCAGGCGGTTTCGTGATCAGTTCGATTTCGATTCCGTCGATTTCATGAACTTCTCGTTGGCGCTTCAA
>CAZBUL010000016.1:12248-29073 GCA_964495045.1 uncultured Desulfobacterales bacterium
GCCAAAACCTCTCCGAATATTTCCCGGATGCCCCGTTGCCGGGCACAATCAATAATTCGCCGCAAGAGCATCGGGCCCAATCCCAAGCCGGTCATGTCGTGATGAATGAGGATATCAAATTCCGCCCTCTCGTTATCGGGATCCGCCGTGATCCGCACCATGCCATACAGCGTCTTGTCTTTATGACCGGCCGGATCGCAGAGAACCAGCGCCATCTCCCGGTCGTAATCGATCTGGGTCAATCGGGCTGCCATGTTATGAGACAAATATCTCATGGCATGAAAAAACCTCAGGCGGATTTCCTCCTGAGTCAGCGTGGTGAAAAGTGTTTGAAACGCCGGTTCATCCTCCGGACGCACCGGACGGATCAGAAATTGTTGCCCATCGGGAAGCACCAATGATTTTTCATACTCTTTGGGATAAGGACATATAACAAGATGTTGCATGGCTGAACAATGTGATTTACGCACCCTGATACGTACATTCTGTGCCGTCACCTTCTGTTCGCCAACAATCAGTGGATTGATTTCCAGCTCGACGATATCCGCCAAATCACAGATCATTTGCGACACCTTGACAAGTGTCACAGCGATACCATTCATATCCGCCGCAGGCCGTTCCCCGCTGCTCTCAATCCATCGACAGATACGCGTACGGTTCATAACTTCCCGTGCCAGATGCATATTAAGCGGTGGCAGGGCCATCGCCCTATCCAACATCCCTTCTTCGTCGGCCATACTGCCCTGACCGAACACAATCACCGGACCGAACTGAACATCTTCCCGAACTCCGATAAACAGTTCGTTGGCAAATGTCCATTTCCTACCGGTTTTTTTCTGAACTTCCTCCATATTCAGAACGGCGTTTATCTCATCGTCCTTGTCGTATGAATTCGATTCATTGACATTGTTTACCGGAAATTTATAAGCCGTCAAAACCGCTGTTATTTCAGATTCTGCCAACCAACTGCGGCCTTCAGACAATGCACCGTCAATAATTTTCTGAACTTTTCCCACTTCGGGTTCGAAGTATTCTGGAATATTGGGCGGCGTCTGCATCAGCATTTCCTGGCTGCGGCGATAACGGACAATCTGCATAAAACCACGAACAGCTTCGGTTGGTGTTTCATAGGTCGGAATCTTATTTTCTGTCGATATCTTTCTCGCCTCGCGAGCGGCATCGGTGCCAAGCCAGCAGGTGAAAATACCCCGGCCCTGCATCTTCGAGCGACTTTTAATGAGAAAATCGACAACTGCCCGAGCAACCGCTGTGCATGACGATATTGCGGAAGGACTGTTAATAATGAGAATCGCGTCCACGCCGTCATCTTCGAGGAGAATATTTATGGCATCGACATAACGTTCCGGCGGCGCATCTCCATGAATATCCAAAGGGTTGTTATATGACAAAACTGAAGGCATCACGCTTATCAAACGAATTTGGGTCTGCGGAGACAGATCGGCCAGCCGTCCATTTCTTTCAATGAGATCGTCGGCAGCCAGAGCCCCCACCCCTCCACCGTTGGTCAGAATAACCAGTCGATCACCGCTAAAAGTCTGAGACAGTGCCAGCGTTTCCACGGCATCGAAAAGCGCCTGAATATCCTTTACCCGAAGCATACCCGCCCGCTGAAAAACGGCATCATAAACGTCGTCAGCACCAGCGATCCTTCCACAGTGATGATAGGCGGATCGAGCACCTTCAGCATAGCATCCTGCCTTGACAACGATCACTGGTTTCATTCTGGCGGCAGCCCGTGCAGCGGAGATGAATTTTCGAGGTTGTGTGATGGATTCGATATACAACAGTATGGCTTTGGTGTTGAAATCGATTGCCAGATAATCGAGCAAATCACCAAAATCAACATCAATCATGTTTCCCACAGAGACAACGTAAGAGAACCCGATTCCATTTGATGCGGCCCAATCAAGAACAGCAGATAACACAGAACCTGATTGAGATACAAACGCCAGATTTCCCCTGGTTGGTTGAATATGACCAATACTGGCATTGAGACAGACTCCTGGCACCATGATCCCTTTACTGTCTGGTCCCAGAATACGGAGGAGATAAGGCTGTGCAGCACCGAGCATTTGATCTTGCAGTCGTTTTTCGTCTTCGCTGCCGTTTGGAAAGCCCTCTGTAATGACAACAGCAGCGCGCACCCCTCGCATTCCAAGTTCTTTGATCAACTCAGGAATGGATTTCAATGGTGCTGTAATAACCGCCATATCGGGGGTTTTCGGCAGTCGTTGCACATCTGGATAAGTCGAATATCCTTCAATACAACGGCATTTGTCGCTCACAAAAAATAGCTCGCCACAAAATTTGGCATTTCGTAAATTTTGGGATAGTGCCGCACCGATGGTACCTGTCATTTGATCGGCTTCCACCAGAACAATAGAAGACGGATTGAACATGAAATGAAGATTTCGGATCGTCATCGGAGCACCTCACCATAATTGGATAACAGTGCATAGCAGGTATTGTGACTCAATGAACAGCAATAATCTATATGTTTGATAATAAGGGTTATTTTGATAAATATTTTATGGAAGGACGAGTCATGAAGTTTCTTTGATGGATGCAATGATCAGACAGCGCTGTCTGATCACTTTGAATATCTATGAAAGGGGTTCCGATCGACTCGCTATCGGAACCTTGGTACAGGTAGATTTAATTATATTTTCGAAGATATCGAAATGTTCAGGCTCAGGCTGCCTCAACTTTTGTCGCAGGTGCTTCTTCTACCAGCTTTTCTTTCTCTTTCTGTTTTTCTACTATCGTTTTGGAATCCGCCACTTTTGCAGCCTTCCGTGAACGCGGTTGAAGCGGTGTACTTTTGGCTTTGCCAATCAATTCGACAATTGATATAGGTGCCGCATCACCCGGACGTCTTCCAACTTTAACAACCATCGTATATCCGCCCTGAATATTTGCATAACGATCGGAGGCCTCGCTGAAAAGTTTATACGCGACTTCCTTTTCAGTAAGGATTGCCAATGCTTGACGCTTTGCGTGGAGATCCCCGCGTTTTGCCAGTGTGATCAAGTCATCAGCCCATCGTTTAAGTTCTTTGGCTTTGACATCGGTGGTTGTAATGCGGTCATATTTAAACAAGGATGTGACCATATTTCTAAACATCGCTTTCCGATGGCTGCTCGAACGTCCTAATTTTAATCCGGCTTTTCCGTGTCTCATAGCCCTGTTTTCTCTCCTTGCTGTATATCTTCTTCAGGAGGATGAAAACCATCCAGTTTCATCCCCAGAGAAAGTTTCATTTCACTTAAGACCGCTTTGATTTCATTCAAGGATTTGCGGCCAAAGTTTTTGGTCTTGAGCATCTCGCTTTCAGTTTTACTGACAAGCTGATAAATTTTAAATATATCCGCATTCTTAAGACAATTGGCACTTCGAACAGAGAGCTCGAGCTCTTCGACACTTCTGTTTAAATTTTCATTCATTATCGGCATTTGATCGATACCAACCATACCTTGCTCGGCTTTCGGTATCGACTCAACATCGAAATTAACAAAATTGGACAACTGTTCTTTCATAATCAATGCAGAATATGACACGGCATCCTCAGGCGTTACGCTGCCATCCGTCCATACTTCCAGCGTCAATTTATCATAGTCGGTACGCTGACCAACCCTCGCATTTCCAACAACATATACAACTTTTTTAATTGGTGAAAATACGGCATCGATTGGAATCGTACCAACAGACTCTCCTGCATCTTTATTATGTTCGGACAGAGAATAGCCTTTACCCAATTTAACCGTCATTGACATATTCAACAGCGACTTTTCAGATAATGTAGCTATATGCAACCCTGGATTCAATATTTCACAGCGGCCATCTTCACTGATGATATCGCCAGCTTTAACCGTACATTCTCCCGAGCATCGAATGTACACCTGATGAGGTCCGGCATCCCTGACCTTGATGCGTACTGATTTTAAATTCATTATAATTTCGGATACGTCTTCCATAACTCCGGGAATGACACTGAATTCATGCATCACTTCATCAAATTTTACAGATACTATGGCAGCTCCATATAAAGATGACAGCAATATCCGCCGAAGTGCGTTTCCGATGGTGATTCCAAATCCTCTTTCGAGCGGTTCACATACAAACTTGCCATACGTCGGCGTGCTTGTAAAATGAACCTTTTCCGGCATAACCAAATTCTGCCAGTTAATTGTCATGTGTTCATTGCTTGGCATTATGATTTCTCCAGACCATTATCAGAGGATTTCATGTAAGACATTCTGATGAGCATAGCGGTTCAACATCCGATACAATGTCAGTTATTTAGAATAAAGCTCTACAATAAGCTGCTCCTGTATTGGCATGGTTAAGTCTTCACGGACTGGTAAACTTTTAACATTGCCGGTATAAGATTCTTTTTTCAATTCGAGCCACTGGGGAACCCCTCTTCTGACAACAGCTTCCAGCGAATCATTGATCGCCTGAATCTGACGACTGGACTCGCGCAGTTCAATAACATCATTAGGTTTGATGATATATGACGGTATATCAACCCGTTTGCCATTCACCAAAAAATGGGCATGCCGAACAAAGTGTCTTCCCTGGGTTCTTGAATTGGTAAAACCTAGTCTGTAAATAACATTATCCAAACGCCGTTCAAGCAGGATTAACAAATTGGAACCGGTAATTCCTTTTTGATGTTCCGCTCGTTCAAAAAAGAGATGAAACTGCTTTTCAGATAGCCCATACATCCGCTTGACTTTTTGTTTTTCACGCAACTGTATCCCATAGTCGGATATCTTTCTACCTCTCCGCTGCCCATGCTGTCCGGGAGGAAAACTGCGGCGATCAAAAGCACATTTGTCGGAATAACACCGATCCCCTTTCAAAAAGAGTTTTAAATTTTCACGCCTGCATATCCGGCATACCGAACCGATGTATCTTGCCAATTCATCCTCCTTTTATCCTGTTTGACTCAAAATATTCTTTCTCGTATAATATTAAACCCGACGTCTTTTGGGAGGCCGGCAACCATTATGTGGTATCGGTGTAACATCTTTAATTGAAACAATGTTGAAGCCGCCAGATTGTAAAGATCGCAAAGCTGACTCTCGTCCCGCACCCGGGCCTTTGACGAAAACTTCAACCGTTTTCATTCCATATTCCATTGCTTTTTTGACTGCATCCTCCGCTGCTAATTGGGCAGCGAACGGTGTACTTTTCCGAGAACCTTTAAAACCTTGAACACCGGAACTGGACCATGAAAGCACATTTCCAACCGGATCGGTAATCGTAACGATCGTATTGTTAAATGTTGACTGTATATGTACAACCCCATTGGATATGTTTTTCTTTTCTTTTTTCTTGATACGGGTTCTTTTTGCCATTATTTAAAGTCCCTGTCTCCTATGGTTTCCTATTTTTTAGCGGCTACCTTCTTTTTAATGGCAGCTCGTTTAGGTCCTTTACGGGTACGCGCATTGGTTTTGGTTCGTTGACCCCGTACCGGAAGCGATTTTCGATGACGAAGTCCGCGATAACATCCTAAATCCATCAACCTTTTTATACTCATGGATATCTGGGTCCGGAGTTCTCCTTCAACCTTGTAATCGCTGTCAATTACTTTACGGATATTATTGACATCTACATCTGAAAGCTGATCGACTTTAACATCTGGATTGATATTCAGCTTTTTCAGAATACTTCTCGACGTGGTCGGCCCAATACCATAAATATAAGTGAGACCGACTTCTATCCGTTTACGTTTCGGTAAATCTACACCAGCAATCCTTGCCAAAGCAATCCTCCTTATCCCTGCCGTTGTTTGTGTCGCTTATTTTCGCAAATGACCCGTAATACTTGTTTCCGACGGATGATTTTACATTTGCTGCATATTTTTTTTATTGATGCCCTGACTTTCATTCACGTACGCTCCTGTTCCCAGTGGCTCATCCTCACACAACATTGATAATCTAATTTGTTTGGGATGTAATTATTATTTCGATCGGTATGTTATTCGGCCTCTGCTCAGATCATAGGGAGACAGTTCAACTGTGACTTTGTCTCCGGGGAGAATTTTTATAAAGTGCATTCGCATTTTTCCGGAAATATGTGCGAGTATTTGGTGCTTATTTTCAAGCTCTACTTTAAACATAGCGTTTGGCAGTGTTTCAAGCACCTTCCCCTCAACTTTGATCGCTTCTTCCTTTGGCATACATTTTGCTCCGACAATCGTAATTATTTATTATCTGCCCTTCAATCTTCCGCCACCTTTTTTAAGAAAGCCTTCATAATGACGTGTCAGCATGTGAGACTCCATCTGAGCCATTGTATCAATTGCCACACCTACAACAATCATCAGCGCGGTTCCACCAAAATAAAAAGGTACATTAAAACTGGAAATCAATATGGAAGGAAGAACGCACACAGCGGAAACATAAGTTGCTCCACCAAGAGTCAATCGAGTAAGGACGCGGTCGATATAATCGGCCGTTCGTTTTCCTGGACGAATACCAGGAATGAACCCACCATGCTTTTTCATATTTTCGGCGACATCAACCGGGTTAAACGTAACAGCCGTGTAGAAATAACAGAAAAAGTATATGAATCCAATAAATAATAACTCATAAGATAAATTTCCTGGCTTAATTGCCGCTGCGACATTCTGTATCCAGTCAATTTTGATGAAACTGGCCAATGTTGCTGGAAACATGATAATGGATGAGGCAAATATCGGCGGAATCACACCAGATGTGTTGATTTTGAGAGGCAGATGCGTACTTTGTCCCCCGTAAAGCTTTCTGCCAATAACACGTTTGGCGTATTGCACAGGTATTCTACGTTGTCCTTGCTCGAAAAACACGATAAAACCGACAACAGCCACCATGAGTACAACCAACAGCAACACTGGGAAAATACTCAATTCTCCGGTTGATACCAACCTAAATGTATTGGTTATGGCATTTGGCACACGAACAATGATACCAGAAAATATGATCAAGGAGATACCGTTCCCAATTCCTCTTTCAGTAATCTGTTCACCCAGCCACATAATGAAGGCTGTACCGGATGTAAGTGTTATCATGGTTAGAAGTCGAAATCCCCATCCCGGAGAAATAACAACGGGTGCACCACCTGGTGCCATCATACTTTCCAAACCAACACTGATACCAAAGCCCTGGATTATACTGAGTACCACTGTTCCGTAACGAGTATATTGGGTGATTTTTTTTCGCCCTTGCTCACCTTCCTTGGACAACCGTTCAAGATGGGGTACAACGACTGTCAACAGTTGAAGGATAATCGATGCGCTGATATAAGGCATGATGCCCAATGCAAAAACGGATAATCTCTCCAACGCCCCACCAGAGAACATATCGAACAATCCAAGAATGGTGCCTTGTGCTTTTGCAAAAAAACTGGCCAATGCTACAGAGTCGATACCTGGAACCGGAACATGCACACCTACCCGATATACAATCAGTAAGCCCAATGTGAAAAATACGCGTTTCTTTAGTTCAGGGATTTTGAACAGATTCTGAAATCCACCACCAATCATGATATTACCTCGACAGCACCCCCGGCAGCTTCAATCTTAATTTTAGCATTCTGACTGATATGAGATACTCTCAACGTAAGCGCATTAATCATTTCACCATCTGCCAATATCTTTATATAATCGTATTGACCCTTCACCAGCCCCCGCTGAATGAGGCTCTGTTCATCAACTACCGTACCTGCCTCATAGATGGATAAATCGGATAAATTGACCACTGCGAAGATTTTTTTGAAAATATTGGTGAATCCGCGCTTTGGCAATCTTCGGTGGATAGGCATTTGCCCGCCTTCATAACCAGGTCTTGTTCCTCCTCCAGAACGAGCTTTCTGTCCTTTTGCTCCCTTTCCTGAAGTTTTTCCATTACCAGAGGCCATCCCTCTTCCGAGTCGTTTTCTGTTTTTTTTAGCACCAATCGCCGGTGATAATTCATTTAGGCTCATTTACTTCTCCTCAGCTCTTACCAAGTGAGAAACGGCACTGATCATCCCCCTGATCGACGGTGAATCTGGTCGCTCGATTATTTGATTCAGTTTTCTCAGTCCCAGGCTCTTGATAATCTTCCGGTGTTTTTCTGGTTTTCCTATCACGCTTTTAGTCAGTTTAATCACTAATGTACCCGGCATCACAATGTCCCTTCAAAATAATTCATCCACCCGTTTGCCACGTCGAATAGCCACCTGTTCACGACTTTGAAGTTTTCTGAGTCCATCGACTGTCGCCTTGACAACATTATGCGGGTTGTTCGATCCCATACATTTGGTCAGAATATTCTGAACACCGACGGCTTCGAGTACCGCACGGACGGCACCTCCGGCAATCAGTCCGGTTCCTTCAGCGGCAGGTTTCAGAAATACTTTACCGGCACCGAATTTTCCAATGATTTCGTTTGGTATGGTTCCCTCAACCAAAGGAATGGTGTGCATATTCTTTTTCGCCTGCTCCACACCTTTTCTTATCGCTTCCGGAACTTCTCCCGCCTTACCCAGGCCGTAACCAACACTTCCATTTCCGTCACCGACAACAACTATTGCGCTGAAACTGAATCTCCGTCCGCCTTTGACGACTTTTGCCACTCGATTGATATGCACTACTTTATCAATGAGTTGATTTTCGACATTATCTTGTTTGAACAAGTGATTTCCTCCTTCGTTCAGAAGTCCAGTCCAGCTTCGCGGGCACCATCACTGACTGCCTTTACCCGACCGTGATACATAAAACCATTTCGGTCAAATACGACTTTCTTGATCCCCATATCAACTGCTTTATTTGCGATTAGTTTTCCAACAAAACTGGCTTTTGCGACTTTGTTGTCAAACTTTCCATGATCTTTAACCGCCTGATCCAATGTAGAGATAGCCGCCATCGTCTGACCTTTTGTGTCATCGATTATCTGAGCATATATATGCTTGGCGCTGCGAAAAACACAGAGTCTTGGGCGTTCCGGTGTACCGGAAAGTTTTTTACGTATCCGCTGTTTTCTTTTCAGACGGGCTTGCTTTTTTTCTTCAACAGAACTCATCCTTGTCTATTTCCTTTATCTGATTAGAAATGCGATCAGCCGGCAGCACGTGAAACTGCACCCTATCTGCCTATTTCGTTCCCGTTTTTCCAGCTTTTCTCATAATTTTCTCTTCTGCGTACTTGATTCCTTTGCCCTTATATGGTTCAGGATATCTCAATTTTCTTATTTTAGCCGCAGTCTGCCCCAATAATTCTCTATCGATTCCATAGAGAGTGATGACATTACTTTTGTCAACTGTTGCACTGACACCATCCGGCAGTTCATAGTTTATTGGATGAGAATAACCGAGAGTCAATGCCAATACATTTCCACTGGCAGATGCCCGATATCCGATTCCATTGATTTCGAGATTCCGCTGAAAACCCACATGAACACCAGTTACCATATTCGCAACAATACTTCTTGTCAGTCCTTGTATGGCATCCGTCTTTTTCTCTTCATTATTTTTTACAACTGTCACGATCTTGTCTGTCACCATGAGTTCAACGGACGGATGTATAGTATGTAACAACTTGCCCTTCTCACCCTGAACCGATATCAGCCTTCCAGTAATAGATAAACTGACTTTATCGGGTAGGGGAATCGGCTTTTTTCCAATTCTGGACATATCTTGCTCCTGATCTTACCATATTTTACATAGGATTTCCCCACCGACATTTTCACTTCGTGCCTGCCGGTCGGTCAATATTCCTTTAGATGTCGAGAGTATCGAAATTCCCAGACCATTCAATACCGGTTTGATATCTTTGCCCCTTACATAAATCCGCCTGCTGGGTTTACTGATACGTTCCAATCCGTAAATGATATTGATGTTTCCCAGTCCATATTTCAGATAAATTCGCAGAACACCCTGTTTATCATCTTTGACAAACTTATAATTTTTAATATAGCCTTCATATTTCAGAACTTTGGCCAGTTCAACTTTCAGTTTCGAAGCAGGTATATCCACGCTGGTAAATTTCGCTTTTCCTGCATTTCTTATTCTCGTCAACATATCTGCAATTGGATCGGTAATCGCCATTGCCTTCTCCCATAACGTCGTTCAATTTTCATTCGAAAGGTTCTGAAATTTACCAGCTTGATTTTGTTATGCCGGGAAGAGAACCTTGTGAGGCTAAATTCCGAAAACATATCCGACAGATTCCGACCTTTCGAATGTAACCTCTTGGTCGTCCGCACATCGGACATCGATTGTATGCCCTGACCCCAAATTTCGGAGTCTTCAATGCCTTATTCATCAGCGATTTTTTTGCCAATTCTTCCTCCCCTGAATCATCTAATTCCGGAACGGCATGCCCAGAAGCTTAAGCAGCTCTTTACCTTCTTTATCAGTTTTTGCAGTCGTGACAACCGTAACATTCATCCCCTTAATGACTTCTATCATATCTATGCTCAATTCAGGGAAAATGGTGTTTTCTTTGATTCCAAGTGTGTAATTCCCTCTTCCGTCAAAACCTTTAGCTGAAATTCCTTTGAAATCACGGACTCGAGGCAATGCTACATTCACCATTTTGTAAAAAAAATCATACATCCGGCCATGTCGGAGTGTCACTGTACAGCCAATTGGCATGCCTTCTCTAAGTTTAAAAGCGGCAATGGACTTCTTGGACCGGGTGATAACAGGCTTTTGCCCTGTTATCGCCTTTAGTTCTTCTACGGCAGCGTCTATAATTTTTATATTGTGAATCGCATCGCCAAGGCCCATATTCAGAACAATTTTTTCCAGTTTTGGTATCTGCATATTATTTTTATACTGGAAATTATCGACCAGCTTCGGTACGACTTCTTTTCCATAATATTCTTTTAAATAAGACATGGTCTTCCTCCGGATTCGATCTTATTTATCTATAAATTCGTTACACTTACGGCATACACGAATTTTTTTGCCATCTTCGAGACTTTTTATTTTCAATCGAACCGGCGTCATACACTTATTACACATCAACAAAACATTGGACCAGTGTATCAGGGATTCGCTTTCAACAATTCCACCCTGTCGATTTTTTGCACTCTGTTTCGTGTGACGTTTTACGATATTTACATTTTCAATCAGAACTCTGCATTTTTTTCTATTTACTTTCAGTACCTTACTTATTTTACCAGCGTCTTTGCCAGCAATAACTTTAACTTTATCGTCTTTTTTCAGATGACAGATATTTTTTATCATGCGCCACTTCTCCGACTATTCAAATATTTTATTATATGTATCGACGGCATTCTGGTATTACAATACCTCTGGTGCCAGCGAAATAATTTTCATAAACCGTTTCAGTCGAAGTTCTCTGGCAACTGGTCCAAAAATACGTGTTCCGATCGGCTCCTGACTGGCATTAATCAGTACAGCGGAGTTATCATCGAATCTGATAAAAGAGCCATCCGGTCTTCTGATTTCTTTCTTGGTTCGTACGACAACTGCCTTCAACACTTCCCCTTTTTTGACCTTGGCGTTGGGAATGGCTTCCTTAACAGATACGACGATAATATCCCCGACACTCGCATATCGCCTTTTGGAGCCTCCCAATACTTTTAAACAATAAACAGTCTTGGCTCCAGAGTTATCTGCCACCGTTAATTGAGTCTCTGTCTGAATCATCTTTATTGCCTTCCTTTGTCATCAAATGGCTTTTTCGACGATTTCACTCACGCGCCATTTTTTCGTTTTACTGATTGGTCTGGATTCAGTAATCAAAACTTTATCGCCGATACTGCATGTATTGGTTTCATCATGAGCTGCGAACTTTGCGCGACGTTTAACATACTTTTGATATACTTTATGTTTGACCAGTCTTTCTACCTGAACGATAACAGACTTGTCCATCTTGTTGCTCACGACTTTTCCGACTAGCTGCCTTTTCATTCCTCGTGTCTTCATATGCATTATCTCTCTTGAGTTCCTGGATTATCTGGTCTGCGACTACCTGGGTTCATTCTTGATCGTCATTATTCGTGCGATATCCCGTCGAACAGTTTTCAATTTTTTTGGATTTTCAAGTTGCCCCATTTTATGCTGGAATCTCAGATTGAACAATTCCTGCTGCATATCAACAAGTTTTTGATTTATTTCTTCAGAAGTCAATTTTCTGATTTCACCGGCCTTCATTACATCTCACCCCTCTCGATAAAACGTGTTTTGATAGGAAGCTTATGGGATGCAAGCCTGAGAGCTTCCATAGCCAGTTCTTTCGATATTCCTTCCATTTCATAGAGTATTCTTCCAGGGCGAATCACTGCAACCCAGCCTTCAGGTGCTCCTTTTCCCTTGCCCATCCGGACTTCAGCAGGTTTTTTTGTAATCGGTTTGTCTGGAAATATACGAATCCACAATTTTCCACCACGCTTGACGTGCCGGGTCATTGCAATACGTGCGGCCTCGATCTGCTTGGAACTGATTGCCCCACATTCGATAGCCTGTAATCCAAAATCACCGTAATTCAGTGTTACTCCGCGCTTGGATAAACCACACATTCTTCCACGTTGCTGTTTTCGATATTTTACCTTTTTGGGACTCAGCATGCCCTGCATCTCCTATAAGTTACGAACTTGCCTCTACTGTATCTTTTTTTAGAATTTCACCTTTGAAAATGAAAACCTTGATTCCGACAATTCCGTATGTCGTGTTGGCCTCAGCAAAACCATAATCGATATCGGCCCGAAGTGTATGCAACGGAACGCGCCCTTCACGGTACAGTTCCGTTCTGGCCATCTCAGCGCCGCCAAGTCTTCCTGAGCATATCACCTTTACTCCCTGTGCCCCAAATCGCATTGCCGATGCAATTCCTCTTTTCATTGCTCGTCTGAATGCAACCCGTCGCACGATCTGCATAGCAATGTTTTCTGCTACCAACTGAGCATCCAATTCAGGTTTTCTGATTTCCTGTATATCGATAATGGCATCCTGGGAAATCATTTTTTCGATATCTTGCTTGAGCTGTACGATCTCCGCACCTTTTTTTCCAATGATTATTCCAGGTCGGGAAGTGAATATACGCAGTCTCACACGCTTGGAAGATCTTTCAACCTCAATTTTTGAAACACCCGCATGACCCAGTTTTTTCTTGAGGTATTTTCGGATATTAAAATCCTGAAGAATATAGTCCGAATATTTTTTTCCGGCAAACCAACGTGACTCCCATGTTTTGACTATTCCCAATCGCAAACCTATTGGATTTACTTTCTGGCCCAAGCGATATCCTCCTTTTTAAATCGATTTCTCAGCTAATGTTACCGTGATATGTGAGGTTCTTTTAATAACACGCGTACCACGGCCTCTGGCTCTGGCACTGAAGCGCTTCAAGGATGGTCCTTGATCGGCAGTGATATTTTTGATGACAAGTGCATCCACATCAACACCGGCGCGTTGTCCGGCATTGGCAACCGCTGAACGGACTATTTTTTCTACAATTGCCGCTGCTTTTTGTGGCATGAATTTCAAAATGTAAAGACCTTTTTCCACCGGTTTCCCTTTTACGGTATCAACAAGTATCCGGACTTTACGTGGAGAAATTCTTACATATCTCGATACAGCCTTTATATCCATATCAGCCATTATGATATCTCCGACACTACTTCTTTACTTTGGTTTTTTTATCACCGGTATGGCCGTGGAATGTCCGCGTGGGGGAAAACTCTCCAAGTTTATGGCCTACCATATCTTCAGAAACAAAAACAGGTACAAATTTCTTTCCATTGTGAACCGCCACCGTAATCCCCACCATTTCCGGAACGATTGTAGAACGGCGCGACCACGTTTTCACAACACGATTACTTCGCGTCTCTTGAGCAATCACAACCTTGTTTAACAGATTGGAATCAATAAAAGGACCTTTTTTTAAAGACCGCGGCATATTTTCTCCTATGTTTTGTCGGATCGGTCAAATTCGACTACCCAACCTGCGAATAATTACTTAACCCGTTTTTTGACAATAAATTTATTTGTCTGCTTATTTCTACGGGTTTTATACCCTTTACTCGGTGTTCCCCATGGCGAGCATGGATGTCTTCCGCCAGAAGATCGCCCTTCACCGCCACCCATTGGATGATCGACTGGATTCATAGCAACACCGCGCACTTTAGGCCGTTTGCCCAGCCATCTTTTTCTTCCGGCTTTTCCCAACGAAATCTTTTCATGAATGACATTCCCCACCTGCCCAATCGTCGCCTGACAAGTCAGCAAAACCATTCTAACCTCTCCAGATGGAAGTTTCACGAGGGCATATCTATCTTCCTTGGCCATTAATTGCGCAAAAGTTCCTGCGCTTCGTACGATTTGACCGCCTTTACCCTGTTTCAGCTCGATATTGTGAATCTGAGTTCCCAACGGAATTTTCGCCAACGGAAGATTATTGCCGGGTTTGATGTCTGCATTCGGTCCTGACATAACCGTATCACCGACCAAGAGATTGACAGGTGCCAGGATATATCTTTTTTCTCCGTCGGCATAATGGAGAAGCGCTATTCGGCATGAACGGTTTGGATCGTACTCTATTCCTGCCACCTTGGCCGGAACATCAGTTTTATCTCGTTTGAAATCAATGATCCGATAATGTTTTTTGTGCCCTCCACCAATATGCCGACTGGTGATTCTGCCATTGACATTGCGTCCGCCTGTCTTCTTGATAACACCCAAGAGACTTTTTTCAGGCGTTGAACGAGTGATTTCATCAAATGTGGAATAGACTTGAAATCTACGCCCTGGTGATGTTGGTTTTACCTTCTTGACAGCCATTGTTCTTTACCCCAGTTTATATTCCTTCAAAAATTTCGATGCGTTCCCCTGGTTTCAGCTTGACGACGGCTTTTTTCCAATCCCTGCGTTTACCGATGATTCGCCCCCGTTGTTTGTATTTCCCTTTAATCTGCATGGTACGAACGCTGTCAACCTTTACGTTGAAGAGGTTTTGGACGGCCTTTTTGATTTCGATTCGATTGGCTTTTTTATCCACCTCAAATGTCAGTTGATTGGCAAGCTCTTTTTGCATATTTGATTTTTCACTGACAATTGGGGCTTTGATAATGTTATAGTTGTTCATCTCAAAAGTCTCCCTTCAATGGCTTTGATTGAGGGCTCTACCAAAAGCAAATACTTATATTTTAAAATATCATATACATTCAGCCCTTCCGGTTTCAATACTTTGACAGAAGGAATGTTTCTGCATGAAAGTTTCAATAAATCATTTCCAGTATCCGCGATAATCAGGGCTTTTTCTACTTTCAAGTCCTTTAAAATATGGATGACTTGTTGCGTTTTAATATGTTCCAATTCAATCTTGTCGATCACCATAAGAGACTGACGTTGCAATTTATCGGTCAATGCCATTTTTAACGCTAATCTTCTTACTTTTTTAGGAACCAAATATGCGTAGGATCTGGGATGCGGCCCAAAAATTGAACCACCTCCACGCAGGAGCGGACTTTTTATGTCCCCTCTCCGGGCACGTCCGGTTCCTTTTTGTTTGAATAGTTTTCGGGTGCTTCCCTGAACCTCAGATCGGGTTTTTACCGATGCGGTACCCGCACGCCGATTGGCTAGCTGCATGGTGACAACATCATGCAGAACACATGATTTCACTTCGACATTATAAATGTCGTCCACCAGTTCCACCTCTGCAACTTTTTCTGCCTTACAATTATAAACATCTACAACAGCCATATAACCCCTCGCATTTTTCGGCCCTGAATACCTGCACCATCTTTTTGACCGAACTATTGAATTTTAGCCGGCTGAATGGTTTTTGTTTTCTTGATGGTAACGATTCCGGCTTCCGCTCCCGGAACCGCCCCTTTTACAAGTATGACATGATCTTCCGGCCGTATATCGACAATCATCATATTTTTTACCGTTTTCTGAACATTTCCATACTGCCCGGGCAGTTTTTTTCCTTTTACCACCCGCGATGGCCATGCACTGCATCCAATAGATCCCGGAATCCGTTTACAATGACTACCGTGTGTTTTTCTTCCTCCAGCAAAGCCATGCCTGCGCATCACACCGGAAAAACCCCGTCCGATAGTTACTCCGGACACATCAACAATGTCTCCGATCGTGAATATATCCAAAGGGATCGCCTGTCCCAATGAAAACTCAGAGGGATTGTCCACAGAAAACTCAATGATGTGTGCATAAACTTCGTTTCCGGATTTGGCGAAATGTCCTGCCAGCGCCTTATTGACGCGCGTTTTCTTTTTCAAACCAAATGCCAATTGCAACGCATTGTATCCATCGGTGGCCATTGTTTTTATTTGTGTGATAACACATGGTCCCACTTGTAGAACCGTCACCGGTATTTGTCGGCCATCCGGTGAAAATATACCGGTCATACCCAGTTTTTTTCCTATCAATCCTTTGCACATCTCGGTTTTGTTCCCCTACAGTTTAATTTCGACATCGACACCCGGTGACAAATCCAATTTCATCAACGCATCAACCGTTTGCTGCGTCGGCTCCAGAATATCCACCAGCCTTTTGTGAGTCCGCATTTCGAATTGTTCTCGTGACTTTTTATCAACGTGTGGAGAGCGTAATACACATATTTTATTAACTGATGTCGGCAACGGAATCGGACCGATGACTTTTGCGCCCGTTTTATTGGCGGTATCCACAATGTCCGACGCTGATTGATCCAGCAGTTTGTGGTCGTAAGCCTTGAGCCTGATTCGGATTTTACTGTTCATGATCATGGTTTATGTCTCTCTCTTATTCCAGAATTTCACTGACAACGCCGGCACCCACCGTTCGGCCGCCTTCACGT
>CAZBUL010000017.1:0-29052 GCA_964495045.1 uncultured Desulfobacterales bacterium
GAAGCCTTTCACCATCCATCTCCATTGATTCAACAACCTGGCATTAACGAAAAAAAGCCCATGGAAAACATTCAAATTCCCCGCCCACGCTGAATACAGATGCTACATGACCTGAACGATTTCACCAATCAGCCTCTGGAGGACGGGGGCGGCGTGTCGGGCGACCTCAAGAATGGCATCGAGTGTTGCCGGTTTCGGGTGATCGGGATCATGAACATTGGTGATGGTAGAAAGTCCAACAATTTTCATGCCGGCTTGTACGGCGGCAATCACTTCCATGATGGTGGAAAAACCAACCGCCGACGCACCGATTTTCTGCAAAAATCTGATTTCCGCCGGGGTTTCAAGAGACGGCCCCAACAGACCGGCATACACACCGGTGCGAATCGGCAGGCTCAAGTGCTTGCCGATATCCAAAGATTTCTGAACCCATTCCGGATTATAGGCAAAAGCCATGTCTGGAAAACGGTTTCCCTGTGCCGGATCGTGCATTCCGACCAGAGGATTTTTGCCAGTCAGGTTGATATGATCCTGAATGACCATGATGTCGCCGGGAGAAAAGCGGGAATCGAGACCGCCGGAAGCATTGGAAACGATGAATCTTTGGATGCCCAGCTCCTGCATGACCCGTACCGGAAAAACGACCTCTTCTGGCGTGTATCCTTCATATAGGTGAAATCTGCCTTTGAAAAACACAACTTGTCTGCCGTGAAAACTGCCGGATACCAGACATCCCGGATGTCCTTCAACGGTTGATATCGGAAAATAGGGGATGTCTTTGAAATCAATCTGGGTGTCGATGATCACGTCATCGGTGCATTCTCCCAATCCGGTGCCAGTTAAAACAGCGATTTCCGGCAGGCGGGATATCTGTGAACGAATATGTCCGGCGGCCGCCATGGCTTTGTTTTTGAGTGAATTCATGCCGATTCCTTATTCTTGAAACACCAATTCATGAATCATTATTTTTTCCAATTTATCGGAAAAACGTTCAGCAAGTCAAGAATCATTGGACGATAATATTGACATTTTACTGAAATTATGAGAATTTACACCAATAAAAAAAATAATAAACGTTCAGTCATTTTGCGGCATACATCGATGTCCGCCAGCGGTATGCTTCAACCCAGAAGCATAACAGGTATAGCCTATGAAATTATCCGAAATACAAAACACATTGAATGCACAAGTCCTGACCGGTGATGAGAAGATGGACATGAATATTGTCGGCGGGGGCGGGGCTGATTTGATGGAAGATGTGCTGTCTGCGGTCGCCAAAGGTTCGGTTCTCTTGACGGGGCTGACAACAGATCAGGTGCTGAGAGCCGCCACCATTGCCGGGGTCTCGGCCATCGTCATCGTTCGGGGAAAAAAACCGGATGCGAAAATGCTCGAGGCTGCATCGGCGTCGGGAATACCGATATTGCGAACACACTTCTCATTGTTTGTCGCTTGCGGCCGGCTGTATATGGACGGTCTCAGGGGGTTGGACGGTTCGTGGTAATTTCCGTCAGTCCAATCAACTCGTTTGTTCCGATATTTCCGCGCAATAGAGCTTCCTTTATTTATCATGCACTTCCTGGAATCTTCAATCGCCATTTAAACCGCATTTAAATTCTTTCTTTGATCTGTTTTCAGCATCCGGGTTTTCGCGATACCGATGGTTTTCCTATTTTTATTGACTTAATAAATATTTTGGGAATATACTAAAAATTTTAGAAATTCGACCGATATCAGCCGGCGCTGATAGGCTGTCGGGTTTTATCCTTGCTCTGAATAGTTTCAGGGCTTCATATCCACAAGGAGGTTATATGAGAAGGTATGAGACAATCGTTATCGTTGATCCGGATGTGCCTGAGGATGAACGCAACTCCCTGACCGATAAAATCAAAGATATCATTTCGCTGAAACAAGGCGCTTTGATAGAACTCGAAGAATGGGGAGTGAAACGGCTGGCGTATGAAATTCGAAAAAAGAACCGGGGGCATTATTTCCGGATCGATTATTGTGGAACCGGGGAAGTGGTCGATGAGCTCGAACGTTCTTTTCGGATCAACGATCGATTTTTGAAATTCATGACCATCATGCTGGCAGAAAATGCCGATGCCGAAAAAATCAGGGAAGAGATCGCCGCCGCTAAATCTTCGTCCGACAAGGCCACATCAGATGACAAGTCCGGCGAATCGGAATCGCTTTTTGATGAAAGTGTCGATTCATCATTCGATATGAACGAGGAAGAGGAGGAGGAATAATCATGGCATTCAACAGCTCAAGTAAACGTAAACCCGTTACGCGGAAAAAACGGGTGTTTCATCGTCGGAAAATCTGCCGTTTTTGCGCGGATGCAACCATTGTGATCGATTATAAAGATTCTAAATCACTCCGATATTTTACAACCGAGCGGGGAAAGATCATTCCAAGACGCATTTCCGGAACATGTGCCAAGCATCAGCGTTTGCTCACAGAGGCCATCAAGCGTGCCAGAACTATTGCATTGCTGCCTTTTGTCGGCTCCGTTGAAATGTAGCCGGAAGAGGCATCCGTTTTTTGCGATGTCGAGGATGGTGCGCGTGTTGTTATCTGCGGAGGGGGATATTCTGAAAACAATTGCTGTCGGTGTCGGGTTTTCCTGCCTGATGTTTGCCGTCGCTGTGAATATTCCCTTTATCGGGTTCATCACTGCCATGATGATTCCCTTGCCGGTCAGTTATTATCGTTACAAACTGGGAAGGTCTGCGGGTGCTGTGATATTCGGCATGAGTTGTATCCTCATGGCGCTGGCGGGAGAGGGACTGTCTTTCGATCTGGCGATGTTTGCCGTTCTGATGATTCTGGGTTTTGTTCTGGGGGAGATGTTGGCGGAAGGCGTTTCCGCCGAAAAGACCGTTCTCTATCCATGTTTGTCGCTGATCGGTTCCAGCATCGTTCTGGCTGTTGTTTACAGCGCATTCAGCCAGATGGAGATCGGCAGTCTGCTCAACCATTATGTTAAAAGAAATCTGGAACTGACCCTCGAATTGTATCGGCAGATGTCGATGCCCGAAGAAAATATTCTGCTGATTTCACGGCAGATGGATTTCATTCAATACATTCTGGTTCGGATCATCCCCGGTTTGGCGGTGATGTCTGCTCTTTTTGTCAGTTGGGTCAATATGCTCATGATCCGGTCTCTTGCGAAATTGAAGGGATTGAAACTGCCGGATATCGGTATTCTCAGTCACTGGAAATCGCCGGAACCGCTGGTCTGGGTGGTGATTGCCGGGGGCTTACTGCTGCTGATTCCGTTTAAATTTCTGAAGATCGTCGGCCTCAACATTGTATTGGCCCTGATAATGGTTTACTTCATTCAGGGAATATCCATTGTTTCCTTTTATTTTGAAAAAAGAAATATTCCGCGGGTTTTGCGGGGGGTGCTGTATATGCTGATCGGTGTACAGCAACTGTTTTCCCTGCTGGTCATCGGTGTGGGTTTTTTTGATTTGTGGATTGATTTTAGAAGTATTGACAAGAATAAAAACCGAAACGCCGAATCCTGAATTTTGTGCGGTCCGGCGGATCGTTTTGTATGATACGTGGAGGACAAAATGAAAGTCATTTTAACAGAAACCATTGAATCTCTGGGCATTATCGGCACGGAAGTCAAAGTTGCCGATGGCTATGCCAGAAATTATCTGCTGCCTCAGAAAAAGGCCGTTGTGGCCAATTTGCAAAATCATAAGCTGTTCGAACAGCAACGGGCCAAGGTCGATCTTCAGATTGCCAAGGAAAAAGGCATAGCCGAAGAAATGGCCAAAAGACTCGAGGGGGTTGTCTGCACCATCGCCGCGAAAGTCAGTGATGAAAACCGGCTTTATGGTTCGATCACGCATCGAGACATCATCGAGGCTTTGGCTGCCAAAGAAGTCGTCGTGGAAAAGAAAATGATCCTGATGAAAGAACCCATCAAAACATTGGGAACATATCGCATTCCGATCCGTGTCTATAAAGGGGTCGAACCCGAAGTCACGGTTGAAATCACCGCCGAATAATTTCGTTTCCCCAAACTGGGCGTATCAAACAGACAAGGGTGAGAACATCGAAAGGTTTTTCGATTTTTTCATCCTTTTCCAATTTTATCAGCCATACCGTATAACGGGTCTTCCATAATGAACCCCCAACAGGATCCAACGCTTTACCATCTTCCTCCTCACAGCATTGAAGCCGAAGAAGCCATCATCAGTGCGATTCTTCATGATAACAGCACGTTGATGGATATTGTCGATATCCTCATGCCGGAAGATTTTTACCGCTCCGCCCATCAGCGGATATTTTCGGCCATGCTGGATCTCTACAGCCGGGGGGAGCCTGTCGATCTTGTGACGCTTACCGATGCCCTGAAGTCCAAGGGTCATCTCGATGCCGTGGGCGGGGTGTCGAGCATCGTGCAGATTCTGGAGTCGGTGCCGATTGCCGTCAATGCTGCTCATTATGCCCGAATCATTCACGACAAGGGCCGTTTGCGCCGTCTCATCGAAAAAGCCAACGATATCGTCAAGCGGTGTTTCGAAGACCAGGGAGAGGTCGATGGCATTCTGGATTTTGCCGAATCCGCTGTTTTCGAAATTTCCGATACCCGGAAAAAACCGGGCTTCAATCACATCCGTTCTCTGATCGATCGCAATATCGACAAACTCGAAGAACGTCAGGGGAATCGAACATTATTGACGGGGATCCCCACCGGTTTTTCCGGGTTGGACAATCTTACGTCCGGATTTCAGCGCTCGGATATGATCATTCTCGCTGCTCGGCCGAGTATGGGAAAAACGGCGTTGGCCCTGAATATCGTTCGCAATGCCGCTGTCGATCACCATATTCCCTGTGCCATATTTTCCCTGGAAATGTCTAAAGAACAGCTTTCCATGCGTATGCTGTGCGCCGAAGCCCGGATCGATTCCGCACGATTGCGCGACGGTTTTTTCAGTGACGATGACTGGGACCGGCTTACCCATGCAGCCGGCGTTCTTTCCGAAGCACCCATTTATATCGACGACTCATCGGAAATCACTCCCATGACCATCCGGGCAAAGGCCCGACGATTGAAAATGGAAAAAGAGCTTGGATTGATTGTCATCGATTACCTTCAACTCATGAAAAGTGCCGTTTCCAACGATCGCCGGGATTTGGAAATATCCGAGATATCCCGATCCACCAAATCCCTGGCCCGGGAACTGGATGTTCCCATTGTGGCGCTGTCGCAGTTGAACCGGAAATTGGAAGAACGCAGCGACAAACGTCCGCAGCTCTCGGATCTGCGGGAATCCGGCGCCCTCGAACAGGATGCCGATGTGGTCACATTCATTTATCGGGATGAAGTATATAACCGGGATGAAAACAATCCGAACCGGGGAAAAGCTGAAATTATCGTGGCCAAGCACCGAAACGGGCCGACCGGCCTGGTACCCCTCACCTTTTTGAAATCCTACACGCGTTTTGAAAACCCGGCGCCAGAGAGCAGATGAAAAAAATCTATGGTAACATTTCCGGGCTGAAAACCGCCCAGATCTCCCGCCTCGAACAAATCTACGAGAAGCGGATACTGCCCCAGTATCTTGTTTCCCCCGAAATCGCCAAAGAAATATGCTGGCTTTCCTTCGAATTCAGACGTCAGATCGGCATTCTTGTCAACCGTCAAGGCAAGGTTATCTCGGTTATCGTGGGAGACCACCATGGGATCGTGCTTCCCGATTTAAGTGAATTTCGAAGCGCTTCCGACAGGCTCCGGGGGATCCGCTGTATTCACACCCATTTGAAGGCAGAACCGCTTTCTCAGGACGATCTGACAGATTTGTCGCTGCTTCGTCTGGATATCATGGCCGTTCTGACGCTCACGCCGGAAGGCAGGCCGTTGACCGTGACCGCGGCACATATTCTGCCGACTGCCGGCGACACAGTTCCCTATCGGATATTGTCGCCTGTTTCGGCGGACCATCTCGACATGGGGTGTCTGGATCTGATTCATGCCATCGAGTCCGAGCTGGGGCAGATACAAATATTGCGGAACGTTGGTAAATCTTCCCGAGGAGCACAGGCGTATGCGTTGTTGGTCAGTGTTTCCACCGCTTCCCGCGGCATGGCCGTGGATTCCCTGAATGAACTCGAAGAACTGGCCCGATCCAGCGGTATTGCGGTCGCTGACCGGGTGCTTCAGCATCGCAGACAGCCGGACCCGCGTTTTCTGCTGGGCAGCGGCAAGCTTCGGGACATTGCGCTACTGGCTGTTCAGAAAGGAGCGGATCTGATCATTTTCGATCAGGAGCTCAACCCGTCCCAGATTCGCTCCATTACGGATCAGATCGAAATGAAGGTGATCGATCGCACACAGCTCATTTTGGATATTTTCGCCCAGCGTGCCCAGTCCAAAGAAGGCAAACTTCAGGTGGAGCTGGCGCAGCTCAAATACCTGCTGCCGCGTCTGGTTACCAAGAATACCGCCATGTCCCGGCTGACCGGCGGGATCGGCGGAAGGGGGCCGGGGGAGACCAAACTCGAAATCAACCGCAGACGGGCCAGAGAACGTATTACCCGACTGGAGAAGGCACTGGAGGAAGTGGTGCAGCATCGCGGCCAACAAAAAGCCAAACGCCGCAAACACGGTCTGCCCGTCATCTCGATCATCGGCTATACGAATGCCGGTAAATCGACACTGCTCAATACGCTGACACAAAGTCAGGTTCTGGCGGAGCAGCGGTTGTTCGCAACCCTCGATCCTTCCAGCCGGCGGCTCCGATTTCCCAGAGACATCGATGTCATCATTACGGATACAGTGGGTTTCATCAAAGACCTTCCCCAGGAGCTGCAGGTTGCTTTTCGGGCGACTCTGGAAGAACTGGAAAGTGCGGATTTGATGCTGCACGTGATCGATATCAGTAATCCCCGTTGTGCAGATCAGATTCAATCGGTCGAAACCATCCTGGAAAGTCTTTCGGTGGATCGGATTCCCTGCCTGCGGGTGTTGAACAAGCAGGATGTTTTGCCCTCATCGGAAGTCGAGCGATGCGTGAATGTTTATGGTGGAATCGCGATTTCCGCCAATGACAAATCTACACTGGTGCCGCTGATCGATGCAATGAGTCATCTCATCGATCAGCGATAAAATGGTTGACTTCTATATGAAAGGGGATATAAGCGATACCATTGCTATGGATATTGAACGGATATTGACAGTGGGTATTGGGGCCGCTTACAGCGGCGGAAAGGTGCTGCGGTCTTTTTTGGGCAGGATCAAGGACCCCGATCACAAAGGGGCGATCGATCTGGTCACCGAAGCGGATCTGGGCTCAGAGAAAGTCGTGATCGAAACGATCCGAAAGGCTTTTCCAGAGCATGCCATTCTGGCCGAAGAAAGCGGCGGAAGCGGGGATGATACTGCGGCACGGTGGATCATCGATCCGTTGGACGGCACGACCAATTATACCCATCAGCTTGGGCTGTTTGGGGTGTCCATCGCTTTCGAATCGTCCGGAGAAATCATGGCAGGCATTGTTTTGAATCCCATGACCGGTGAATTGTTTACGGCAGCGGCAGGGCAGGGGGCCCGATTGAACGGCAGACCGATTCAGGTATCGCAAACGCACCGTGTTTCAGACAGTCTGCTTGTTACGGGGTTTCCCTATAATTTCAAAGAGATATTTCATGATGTAATGTTTCGGTTCGCCGCCTGTCAGCGGGCATCCCAAGGGGTTCGCCGGCTTGGATCGGCATCGCTTGATCTCTGCTACCTGGCATGCGGCAGATTCGATGGATACTGGGAACAAAATTTGAAACCCTGGGATACGGCAGCCGGTTTTCTCATCGCCCAGGAAGCCGGTGCGCACATCACCGATTTTTCAAATCGGGCTTATTCCATTTATGGTCATGAAATCCTGGCTACCAACGGTTCGATACATGAAGAAATGCTCAGATTGTTAAAGGAAGATGCATGAAAAAGAAGAAGGCTTCTACGATCGAAGAAATGAACGACTTGATTGGCTGTGTCGGAGAATTCAATGCCGAAGACCGGATGTGCACCAGCTTCTGCGCGCTCCGGTTGCGCTGTGCCATAGAAAGTAAATACAGCCTTCAGGCTGAAATTCTGGAAGAGTTGATGTATTCGGAGATGTATTCCGAGAAAAATCAGTAGCCCTTTTATGCTCCTGCCAACAGGACCGGTCCATCTCTGGCCGGCCCCTTATCGTTTTACCGATATCACCAACCCCCTTCTTCGAGTTTGCCGCAAAGATATTCGATCTGTTTTTGAAGGGAATTATTGTTCCGGATACCTTTTTCTATGGCCGTGATGGAATGCAGGGCCGTCGCATGATAGCGGTTGAAGCATTTACCGATCGCTTGAAGCGGGGAGTCGGTGTAGCGCCGGGATAAATACATGGCAATCTGTCTGGCTCGGACCAGGGCTTGTTTGCGGGAAGCGGAGATGATTTCCTGACCGGAAACATTGAATTCCCGGCATACCAGTTTTTTGATGACATCGATGGTGATGAGTTTGCGCTGTCGGACAATATTTTTGACAACGCTTTCGGCCATTGCCATGTCGATCGGCCCCCCCAGAAGAGAAGATCGGGCGGAAATACCAATTAAACCGCTTTCGAGCTGACGCACATCCTCCGTTAATTCACCGGCCAGATACTGCGTAATGTTATCCGGCATCTGAACACCATTCAACAACGCCTTTTTTTGAAGGATCCGAACCCGTGTTCTAAAATTGGGCGGGTCCATGGCGGAGATCAAACCGCAGGACAGCCGGGACCGGAGCTTGTCGTTCAGTTTCGGAATATCTCCGGGCAGATAAGAGCTGGAAAAAATGATTTTTTTCCCTGAGTCGAAAAGGGTATCCAGCGTCATGGCCAGTTCGACCTGGGTGCGTTCTTTGCCGCTGAGGTAATGAACATCGTCGAGCAGCAGCACATTGCATCCTGTCCGATATTTCCGCTTGAACAGATCGATGGTGTCGTTTTGGTAGGCCGAAACCATTTCGTTCGAGAATTCTTCGGCGGAGATGTAATAGACTTTTTCGGCCGGATTTTCCGTTAGAATATAATTGCCGACGGCTTGTGTCAGATGGGTTTTCCCCATACCGGTATTGGAAAGTAAAAACAGCGAATGCTGCTGGGTCTTTTTTCGGGATGCCAGGGCAAGGGATGCGGAATAGGCGAAATCATTGTTTCCTCCGACGACAAACTGATCAAAGGTAAAATCTCTTCTCATCAATCTGCCGCAGGACACCTGGGCATCGGCTTCGGGAAAAAGGGGTTTCTGGATGCAAACATCCGGTTGACGAATACCGGGTGAAAGCTTCTCGCATATCTCGATGGTAATTTCGCACGATTTCCCAGAAATGCCGCGGAGTTCAGCCAGAATCATTTCGCTGTAATTTTCAAGCACCCGTTTTTTCGAAAAAGGATTGGGGCAGGAGAGAACGACGATGCCGTCATTGTTGGATATGAATTCAACCGGTTCGATCCACATGCGGTAGCTGTGTCCGGGAATGCGGGTCTTGATAGCGGCTTTCGTTTTGCTCCAGATAGATTCCATAAGGGTATCGCCGTGAAATACAAAATAGAGGGTTTTCGAGAAAAAATGAATTGTTGAATGGTTACATCTTGCCGGACGCATGCAAGAAAATGGAATTCAGGATTTGCATAAAAGATGATTCAGTCTCTGTTTTCAATAATAATAAGCAATGATCCCCAAAAGAATCGGAACAAATCTTGTTGAGAATGCTTTTTACATAAGCCCTTGTGCGGAGTCAACCGGGATGAATCCCAATTCGCAAAGCTCGGCGGCGATATTGTGAACATATTGTATCTATTTGATTATACGATATAAAATGTAATAATGCGCATCAACTATCTCAAAATACAGCCGATTGAAAAGTCATTTTATTGTCAAAGATTTTAAGATGATTTCCGGTTATCAACAAGTTGTGAACAATGTTGTTAAAACAAGCAATCTTCGATATTCTCCAAATTTCATCGAAATCCTGCCAAAATCAACGGAATGGATCAAAGACTTATCTCGCCCCGTGTTATCTTCTGGATATGAAAGATAATAAGATTTTTTCCCCTTCGGGTGAAATGTTCCGTCTGTTTTATTCCTTTTCTTGATCATAATTTCCTTGACACTTATTGGATTATTTGGCTAAAGTCCAAATTCTACTTAAAAGCAGCATTAAAATCGGCGTTGATTTGGTACCATCAACCCCGCATCGGTGAACGAAATATCAGAGATCGATCATCAAAATCATAAAATACTTTCAATCTTTTTTGCAATTATTGGCACCATTTAATTACCGAGAAAAACAGGAAGAATAATATGAGCAGCAAGACTCCGGTAGGATCAGTTCTGGTTGTAGGCGGTGGTATCACGGGAATGCAGTCGGCTCTGGATATGGCTGATGCAGGATACTACGTTTATCTCGTTGAAGAAAGCCCGGCCATCGGCGGTGCCATGGCCCAATTGGATAAGACCTTTCCCACCAACGACTGTTCCATGTGAATTATCTCCCCCAAACTGGTCGAGGTCGGCCGGCACATGAACATCGAACTTCTCACCCTCTCTAAAGTTACTTCCATTTCCGGCGATTCCGGCGATTTTACCGTTACCCTCAACCAATCCCCCCGGTTTGTGGATATGGAAAAATGTATTGCCTGCGGCACCTGCGCGGAAAAATGTCCGGCAAAGACATCCGATCCTTTTAATGAAGGACTGGCCAAGCGAAAAGCCATCTATGTACCGTATGCCCAGGCGGTTCCGTTGAAATACGCCATCGATAAAAACCGGTGTATCTATTTTCAGAAAGGCAAATGCCGGGCCTGCGAAAAATTCTGTCCGACCCATGCCATCAAATTCGACGATGTCGAAAAAGAGATCACGCTCCATGTCGGTTCGGTCATTCTCACAGCCGGTTTCACCCCCTTCAATCCCGACCGGCTGGATAACTATCAGCATGCCAAGTTTCCCAATGTGGTTACCAGCATGGAATTCGAGCGGATTCTGTCTGCCGGCGGTCCCTTTTCAGGCCATGTCCATCGCCTTTCCGATGGCAAAGAGCCCAAGAAAATCGCCTGGCTCCAGTGTGTGGGCTCCCGCGATTTGAACCGCTGCGACAATGAATATTGTTCGTCGGTGTGCTGTATGTATGCCATCAAGGAATCGGTGATCGCCAAAGAGCATCTTGGTGCGGATTTCGAAGCCGCCATATTTTTTATGGACATGCGCACCCATGGTAAGGATTTCGAGAAATATTACGAACGCGCCAAAGCCCAAGGGGTCCGCTTCATTCGTTCCCGGGTGCACACCATTACAGAAACCGATACCACCGGCACTTTGAATGTTGTATATGCCACCGATGCCGGGGAACGGGTGGCCGAAGATTTCGATATGGTGGTGTTGTCGGTCGGTATGGAACCGGCGGCATCGGCCATCGAGACGGCCAAAACCCTTGGCGTTGAACTCAATGCCTACCACTTTGTTCAGACATCCAACGTTTCTCCGGTTGCCACCTCCCGAAAAGGCATTTATGTGGCCGGCGCCCTTCAGGGGCCCAAAGACATTCCCCAGTCGGTTGTCGAGGCCAGTGCGGCAGCCTGCTCGGCCGGTATCGGTCTGGCGGCATCCCGCGGCACGCTCGTCAAAGCCAAACAATTCCCCGCGGAACTGGCCGTTCAGGATGAAAGCCCGCGGATCGGTGTGTTCGTCTGCAACTGCGGCATCAATATCGGCGGTATCGCCGATGTGCCTGCGGTGGCTGCGTATGCCAAAGAGCTTGGCGGTGTGGTTTATACAGAAGAGCCTCTGTTCGCATGCAGTCAGGATGCCCAGGATAAAATGGTGGAAGTCATTCGGGAACAGAAATTGAACCGCATCGTGGTGGCTGCCTGCACGCCGAGAACACACGAGCCGCTGTTTCAGGAAACCATTCGCAATGCGGGGTTGAATGCCTATCTCTTTGAAATGGCCAACATCCGCAATCAATGTACGTGGGTGCATTCGGCAGACAAAGAAAAGGCAACGGAAAAAGCTAAAGATTTGGTGCGGATGGCCATTCAGCGGGCCAAGCTTCTAGAGCCCATCCCATCGCTTTCCGTGAATGTCAACAAGTCCGCTCTGGTCATTGGCGGCGGGGTTGCCGGCATGACGGCTGCCCTCAGTCTGGCCGATCAAGGATTTAATGCCACGATCGTCGAACGCTCCGGCAGCCTGGGCGGTGCGGCACGGGATGTCCACACCACCTGGTCGGGTGAAGCTGTTCAGCCGTATCTGAAAGACCTGATCGACCGGGTCGGCAGCCATCCCCATATCACCGTTCTAACTTGGGCGCAGGTCGTCGATGCATCCGGATTCGTCGGCAATTTCGAAACCAGGGTGCAGGCCGCTGAAGAGACTCACACGATCCAGCACGGGGTCACCATCATGGCAACCGGCGGTCAGGCGGCTGTCACCGATGAATATCTTTATGGCAAACACCCGGCAGTTACCCGCTGGCACGATATCGAAAACAACCCGGAAAAACTGGCGGATGCCGGCAGTGTCGTTTTTATTCAGTGTGTGGGGTCTCGCGATGACAAACGGCCGTACTGTTCGAGAGTGTGCTGTACGACTTCCGTCAAACAGGCGTTGTCTATCAAGGAAAAACAGCCGGAAACGGATGTTTACATTCTCTATCGAGACATCCGCACCTTCGGCGAGCGGGAAGTATTGTATAAAAAAGCCAGAGAAAAAGGGGTCATTTTCATCCGGTACAGTCTGGACAGCAAACCCGTAGTGACGGAAACGCCCGATGGGCTTCAGGTCAAGGTGTTCGATCCGATTCTCCAGAAAGAGCTTTTGATCCATGCGGATATCGTGAATCTGGCAACCGCCATCGAACCATCGCCCAATGCCGATATCGCCGCATTTTACAAGGTGCCGGTCAATGCCGAAAATTTCTTCATGGAAGCCCATGCCAAACTGCGTCCGGTGGATTTTGCTTCCGACGGCCTGTTTGTCTGCGGTCTGGCCCATTATCCCAAATCCGTGGATGAAAGCATCGCCCAGGCCATGGCGGCCGCCGGACGGGCGGCCACGATTCTGGCGCGGGAATCCATCCAGATTTCGCCGCTGGTCTCTCAGGTCAACCGGGATCTGTGCATCGGCTGCGGACTGTGCACCGATGTCTGTCCTTTCGGCGCCATCATTCAGGAAGATGCAGATGGCAAGGGATTCAAGGCCAAAAACATTTCGGCTTCCTGCAAGGGATGCGGGCTCTGTGCATCGTCTTGTCCCAAGAAAGCCATCGACATGCTGCACTTCCGGGATGACCAGATTGTCGCTGCGGTCTGTGCGGCCGTTTAATCACTCATAATTAAGGTATGGATATGGAACAATTTGAACCCAAAATCGTTGCGTTTCTCTGTAACTGGTGCGCGTATGCCGGGGCAGATCTGGCCGGGGTGTCGAGAATGCAGCATCCCTCGAACATGCGAACTGTCCGGGTCATGTGTTCGGGCCGTATCGATCCGATTTTTGTCATTCAGGCCCTCAAGAGCGGCAGTGACGGCATTCTGGTGGCTGGCTGACATTTCGGCGACTGTCATTACCTGGAAGGTAATATTCAAGCCGAAAAAAAGATTCTCATGACACAAAAACTGCTGAAACTGTCCGGCATCGGCGACAGCCGGCTCCATCTGGCATGGCTTTCCTCTGCCGAAGCGCAGCGGTTTGTCGATATTTCAACGGAAGTCATTGCCTGTGTCAAAGCGCAGGGAAAATTCGATCCAGGGATGTTCTCCCTGGAACTGGCGGCAGCGGAAGAAACACTGAAGGCTGAAACCTTGCGCTGGATGGTTGGAAAAGAAGTGAAACTTCTGGCCAGAGGGGATGTCTATGGCCGCAAATGGGAAAAAGCTAGGTTCGAGCAGATTCTGGATGAAGTTCTTGAAAGAGAATATCACAAACAGTTGATCCGCCAGGCCATTATTTCCGGATTCACATCCGTTCGGGCCATCAGCGGCCGTATCGGACTCGGATTGAAACGAATTTCCTATCTGCTGGCCGATATGGAAAAAACAAACATGGTCGAATTCCGCGGACACACCGAATGTGTACCGGTTTTCGGGGCATTGTAATATTATTATAGCGTTAACATCGTACGCATAGAGGAGTTATCATGGGATCGGTTCATGGCAAGACAAGTGGTTCAGTGATGGTTGTGGGTGCCGGTATTGCCGGTATGCAGGCATCGCTGGATCTGGCCAATTCAGATTATTATGTGCATCTCGTTGATAAGCTGCCGACAGTCGGGGGCATGATGGCCCGGCTAGACAAGACGTTTCCGACCAATGACTGTGCCATGTGAGTGATCTCACCCAAACTGGTCGAGGTCGGCCGGCATCTGAACGTCAATATCATCACCAACAGTGAAATCAAATCCGTCGAAGGGGAACCCGGGAATTTTACGGTCACCCTGGTCAACCATCCGCGGTATATCGATCCGGTCAAGTGTACGGGATGCGGGGAGTGTGCCCGGCATTGTCCGGTTACGGCCGTCAACCGTTACAACAAAGGGCTCGACGACCGGCGCGCCACTTTTATCGAATATCCCCAGGCCGTTCCGCTGGCCTTCGGCATCGATACAGATACCTGTATCGGCTGCGGTCTCTGCGAAAACATGTGCGTGGCCAAGGCCATCCAGTACGACGATATCGAGCGGGAATCCACACTGACCGTCGGCTCGATCATTCTGGCTTCCGGCAGCGAGGGGTATGATCCCTCCCATCTCGATTTTCTGGGCTATGGCAAATTCCCCAATGTGGTCACCAGCGAGGAGTTCGAGCGGATTCTGAGTGCATCGGGTCCGTACCGCGGACATCTCTGTCGTCCTTTAGACCGTGAAGAACCCAAAAAAATCGCCTGGCTCCAGTGCGTTGGCTCACGTGACACCAACAAATGCGGAAACGGCTATTGCTCATCGGTCTGCTGCATGTATGCGGTCAAGGAAGCCATGATCGCCAAAGAGCATGCCCACTGCGATCTGGATTGCGCCATTTTCAATATGGACATCCGCACCTTCGGCAAAGACTATGAAAAATATTACCTGAGAGCCAAAGACAAGGACGGTGTCCGCTTTGTCAAAGCGCGGGTCCACACCGTTCTGGAGATTCCGGAAACCGGAGATTTGATCGTTCGATTCGCCAACGAAGCCGGTGAAATCCTGGAAGAGACCTTCAGCATGGTTGTTCTTTCCGTCGGCCTTCAGGTGCCGGAAACATCGAAAAAACTGGCCGAGCAACTGGGGATCGAACTGGATCAGTACAATTTCGTGCGCACCAACCCGTTCACCCCGGTATTGACGTCTCGGGAAGGTGTTTACACCTGCGGTGTGTTCCAGGGGCCCAAAGATATTCCTGGCTCCGTTACCGAAGCCAGCGCTGCCGCCTGTGCCGCCGGATCGGATCTCAGTGAGGCGCGCGGCACCGACACCAAGGTGATTACGATGCCGGATCAGCAGGATGTGGCGGCTGAAATCCCGAGAATCGGTGTATTTGTCTGTAATTGCGGCATCAATATCGGCGGTGTTGTCAATGTTCCGGAAGTCACCGACTATGCGGCCACCTTGCCTTATGTAGCTTATACAGATCAAAACCTCTTCACCTGCTCGCAGGATACGCAAGACAAGATCAAGGAAAAGATCATCGAGCACAAGCTCAACCGGGTGGTCGTTGCCTCGTGCAGCCCCAAAACCCATGAGCAGATGTTCATGGAAACCCTGGAAGCTTGCGGATTGAACCGCTATCTTTTTGAAATGGCCAATATCCGCAATCAGAATTCCTGGATTCATTCCAAGACACCGCTAATCGCCACGCAGAAGGCCAAAGATCTCGTCCGCATGGCCGTAGCCCGTTCGGCAACGCTGAAACAGCTCAGGGAGAAAGTCATTTCTGTCAACAAGCAGGCGCTCGTGATCGGCGGCGGCATTGCGGGGATGAATGCAGCTTTGGGTCTGGCCAAGCAGGGATTCCAGGTGGCGCTCATCGAAAAGAATACGTCCTTGGGCGGATTTTCCCGTATGCTCCACCATACTATCGAGGGCGGAGACATTCAGGCGTATCTGAACGATTTGATCGTGGAAGTGACGGCCAACGACAAAATCGAGGTGCTGGCCGGTGCCCAGGTGTCTGATTTCAGTGGATACAAGGGCAATTTCACGACAACAGTTACGCTTGGTGCCGATAACGACAAGCGGACCATCAAACACGGCATCATCATCGTTGCGACCGGTGCCCGGGAATACACGCCCAAGGAATACTGCTTCAATCAGGATCCGCGGGTGATGACCCAGGTTCAGTTCGGCGATGTCCTCGAAGAAAAAGGGGCAGCTGATCTGTCTGCGGTGGTCATGATCCAGTGTGTCGGTTCCCGAAACGATGAAAATGTCGATTGTTCCCGGATTTGCTGTCAGAATGCGGTCAAAAACGCACTCATCGTCAAGAAAAAGAACCCGGATGCCAATGTTTATGTGCTGTATCGCGACATCCGAACGTATGGCCTGATGGAAGACTATTACAAGGAAGCCCGCAATCTTGGCGTGATTTTCATTCGTTTCGACTCGAAAAACCCGCCGGTGGTCGTTCCCGGTGAAAACGGAATGGTGGTGACGGTCAAAGATCACATCCTCCAGCGCAATCTTGAGATCGAATCGGACCTGGTCGTTCTGAGTGCCGGTGTGGTGGCTGAAGATACCACGGATTTGTGCAGCATCATGAAGTTCAACCGGAATCCGGAAGGCTATTTCATCGAAGCCCATGTCAAGCTGCGGCCGGTGGACATGCCCGGTGAAGGTATTTTTCTGTGCGGAACCGCCCATGGTTCCAAATTGATTACAGAAGCCATCGCACAGGCCCAGGCGGCTGCCTCCCGAGCGACGACGTTCCTGTCTAAATCGGAAATCAAACTGTCGGCCATTACCGCGCAGGTAGATACCGAACACTGCGTGAAATGTCTGACCTGCGTCCGGTCCTGCCCCTTCGGCGTGCCGGTATTCAATACCGAAAAACAGGTCATTGAAATCGATGAGGCGATCTGTCACGGATGCGGCATCTGTGCCGGCGTTTGTCCGAGAGAGACGATTCAGCTCAACTATTATGAAAATGACCAGATACTTAGCAAAATAGATGCCTTGTTGGCAGGGGGGATGTAATGGCCGATTTTGAACCAGTTATTGTCACATTTTGCTGTGATTATTGAGGATACTCCGCCGCGGACCTGGCAGGTTCGATGCGACTCGATTATCCGGCGAATATCAAGATCATTCGCGTTCCCTGTACGGGAAAGGTGGATCTGATGTACCTTTTAACAGCGATTCAGAAAGGTGCGGACGGTGTTTATGTAGTAGGCTGCCTGGAAGGCTCCTGTCACTACAAACAGGGAAATTTCAAGGCCAGACAGCGGGTGGAACAAGCCCGCAATATACTGGAAGAAGTCGGACTGGAAGGAGATCGGGTACGCATGTACAATCTTTCATCCGGAGAAGGCCCGACATTTGCGGCGTATGCAAAAGAGATGACGGAACATATCAAGGCGCTTGGTCCCAATCCGTTGAAAAAATGGGCAAAAGCCTAACTTAAGGAGTGGAATATGGCTGAGGAAGCAATCAAATTAGGCGGTAAAAAGAAGAGTATGTTTATCGACAAGGTCAAGGAGATTATCCCGGATGGGGGCAATCTGAACCTGTGTCTAACCTGCGGCGCCTGTTCATCCGGTTGTCCGGCGACAGGGCTGGAGGGAATGGACCCCCGAAAGTTTCTGCGCATGGCAGCACTCGGCATGGATGACGAGATCATCAAATCCGATTGGCCGTGGATGTGTACCATGTGCCAGCGGTGTATTTATGTCTGCCCGATGAAGATCGATATTCCCCAACTGGTCTTCAATGCTCGGGGGTTGCGCCCCCGGGATCAGCGCCCCAAAGGGATTCTGGGTTCCTGCGATATGGCGCTCCGCAACGAGAGTACCAGTGCTATGGGAACATCTCCGGATGATTTTATCTTTGTGGTTCAGGATGTGTTGGAAGAATTCCGGGAAGCACAACCTGAATTCGCAGACATGGAGGCTCCTATCGACAAAGAGGGGGCTGAATTCTTTTTGAATCAGAACTCCAGGGAGCCGGTGACCGAACCGAATGAAATGATTCCCCTCTGGAAGATTCTCCACTTGGCCGGTGCCGACTGGACTTATGGCAGTCACGGCTGGGCAGGGGAGAACTACTGCATGTTTCTCGCCGACAACGATTCATGGGAGAAAATTACCCGAACCACGGTGAATCAGGCCAACAAGCTGGGGTGCAAGATATTTCTCAATACGGAGTGAGGGCACGTTACATTCTCAGTCCGGGCCGGACTGAAAAAATTCAACCTCGAACACAATTTTGAAGTCAAGAACATCTATGAATATTATGCGAAATGGATCCGTGAAGGAAAGTTGAAGGTCAGTTCCGATTGGAACAAGGAGCGGAAGATCAAATTCACGGTTCAGGATCCCTGCCAGATTGTGCGAAAAAGCTATGGCGATCCCATTGCCGAAGATCTGCGATTTGTTGTGAAATCCGTGGTAGGCGAAGAAAATTTTGTGGATATGCAGCCCAATCGTTCCAATAACTATTGCTGCGGCGGCGGCGGCGGATTCCTCCAGTCAGGATTCAAAGATCAGCGCCTGGAGTACGGAAGACTCAAAGATCAGCAGATCAAAGCAACCGGGGCCGATTACTGCATTGCCGGCTGCCACAACTGCCATGCCCAGATTCATGAACTGAGCGAACATTACGGTGGCAACTATCCGGTTGTTCACATGTGGACCCTCATCTGTCTTTCGTTGGGAATACTCGGTCCAAACGAGCGGGAATACCTGGGAGATGATCTGAAGGATGTGGACGTATTCCATCCGGAGACGGCCGAATAATAAAGTGGAGGGAATATGATCGTTGCCAAACGAAAACCTTTTGACGAAATCAAACATCTTCTCAAGGGGTATAAGAAAGTCCTGAATGTGGGATGTGGAACCTGCGTGGCTGTCTGTCTGGCCGGTGGCGAGAAAGAAGTTTCCGTATTGAATGCCGAGCTCGACATGGCCAGAAAACTTGAAGACAATCCCATCGATATTACGGGAATCACGCTGGAACGCCAGTGTGATCGGGAGTATCTGGAAGCGCTGGATTCCAAAGTGGGGGATTATGAAGCCCTGCTGTCCATGGCTTGCGGTGCCGGGATTCAGTTTCTGGCCGAACGATATCCGAAAATTCCGGTACTGCCGGCGGTGGACACCACGTTTATCGGTGTCAATCAGTCTGTTGGCTGGTATGAAGAGCGCTGCCGTTCCTGCAGCAGTTGTGTATTGGGTCAGACCGGCGGTATCTGTCCGGTGACAATGTGCGCCAAAGGGCTGTACAACGGCCCGTGCGGCGGTACCAACAAGGGTAGCTGCGAAATCGATTCCGCACAGCCCTGCGCCTGGTACATGATTTATGAACGGTTGAAAGGCCAGAACCGGCTGGATTGTATTTTAGATTTCACACCGGCCAATGATTGGCAGAATCAGATACCGCGGACCGTTATTCAGCCCGGATACAGCAAACCGGAAACAGCCGGAAAATAATGAGGAACCCGATATGAAAGCAGGAAGCAATTTAGAAAAAGTCTTGAGGGCCGGTCATTTTGCATTTACGGGCGAATTGGGGCCGCCCAGGGGAACCGGTGCCGAAGAAGTCAAGCATAAAGCGTCGTTCTTGAAGGGCATGGTGGATGCTGTCAATATTACGGACAATCAGACCGCTGTGGTCCGGATGGCCAGTTGGGCGGCATCGCTCATTGTGCTTCAAGAAGGGCTCGAGCCCAATTACCAGATGGTCTGCCGCGACAGAAACCGTCTGGCCATGCAGAGCGATATCCTGGGCGCCTATACCCTCGGCATTCGCAACATGCTCTGCCTGTCTGGCGATCATCAGAAATTCGGTGATCATCCCCAGGCAAAGGGCGTTTTCGATATCGACTCCATGCAGCTCATCTCCATGGTCAAAAACATGCGGGATGAAGGCAAGTTTTTGGGAGGAACGGAGGTTGAGCATCCACCGAAAATGTTTATCGGAGCGGCTGCCAATCCATTTGCCGATCCGTTCGAATGGCGGGCGCATCGCCTGGCCAAAAAAGTGGCGGCCGGTGTGGACTTCATTCAGACCCAGTGCATCTACAACATGGAAAAATTCCGTAATTTCATGAAGATCGCCAATGATATGGGGCTGACGGAAAAGGTGTTCATCCTGGCCGGTGTCACCCCCATGAAAAGCATTGGTATGGCCCGATACATGAAAAGCAAGGTACCGGGCATGGATGTTCCCGATGAGATCATCAAACGGCTGCAAGGTGTCGAGAAGACCAAGGTTGCCGATGAGGGTATCCAAATCGCCTGTGAACAGATCGAAGAATTCAAGGAAATGAAAGGGGTTGCCGGTGTACATCTGATGGCAATTGAATGGGAACACAAGGTTCCGGAAATTGCCGAAAAAGCCAAGGTTCTTCCCCGGCCGGTTGTCGATTGACGTAATCAGCCGTGATTCGTTATAAAAAACCCGAACCGGCGGATGTCGGTACGGGTTTTTTTATTGGATTGACTGGGAGGTAACTGGGTGCTCAGACAGGGCCGATTTTGAATTTGATATCGGTTACCGCCGTTTTTTTAAGCATCTCGTTGATCTGTGAGATCATGGATTGTTTGGAGAACTGAAGGTGGTGAATCCATGCCGAACTGTTGACATGGACAATGAGAATCGGTTCTTTATAGGCGGCCGGCCGGGTCTGATCGGATAAATCGGCGCCGACGATTTCTTCCCAGAGGCTGCAGATAGCGATGAAGGTGTCAATTTTTTCTGATTGCATGGCCTTCATCGCTCTGGGAAGAATGCTGGCGATGTGCTCGAAGGGGAGATTTGTAGAATCTTTCATGATGCTGATAGTATTCAGGAGAAATCCCGATGTCAATGATATATTGGAAGACTCTGGGAAATGTGGAGGGGAGGATTCAAGGATGGAAACAGTTAAAATTATATACGGCGATCAGGTTTGTGAATTGCCGGTGATCGTTGGAACAGAGGGTGAAAAAGGCATCGACATCTCGAAGCTGCGTCAGAAAACCGGTCTGATCACCCTCGATCCCGGTTATGCGAATACGGGAAGCTGCACCAGCGCCATCACGTTTATGGATGGTGAAAAGGGAATTTTGCGATATCGGGGCATTCCTGTTGAAGATCTGGCCAAGTATTCCATTTTTACCGAAACCGCCTATCTCTTGATTAACGGCAGACTGCCGACCCGTCATGAGCTGAATCAATTCTCGGTACTGCTCAACGACAACTCATTGATTCATGAAGATATGCAGTTTTTCTTTCAGAATTTTCCGAGGGCATCGCATCCCATGGGGATCATGTCTTCCATGGTGACGGCGCTGCGAAGTTTTTATCCGGAATTGAAGGTCAATGAGGAGGAAGAAATCAATCTGACGGTCACCCGGCTGCTGTCCAAAGTCCGCACATTGGCAGCCATGTCCTATAAAATATCCAGGGGACACAAGGTGATTTATCCCCGGCCGGATCTGACCTACGGTGCCAATTTTCTGAACATGATGTTCGATAATCCGGTTCGTCCATATATCCTGGACGATACGCTGGTCGAAGCGCTCAATGTGTTTTGGATACTTCATGCGGATCATGAACAGAACTGTTCCACATCGACAGTCCGGATGGTGGGCAGCGGCCGGGTCAATCTGTATGCGGCGATTTCGGCCGGTTTTGCGGCACTCTGGGGGCCGCTGCACGGCGGGGCCAACCAATCTGTGATCGAAATGCTGGAGGGCATACAGAAAAACGGCGGAAACATTCGACAGGCCGTCGATCGGGCAAAAGACAAGAATGATCCGTTCCGGTTGATGGGATTCGGCCATCGTGTGTATAAAACGTATGATCCGCGGGCCCGAATCATGAAAAAAATGTGCGACAAGGTGTTGAATAAGCTTAAAATCAGTGATCCTCTGCTGGATATTGCCAAGGAACTGGAGGCGGTGGCACTGACCGATGATTATTTTGTCGAGCACCATCTGTATCCGAATGTGGATTTTTACAGCGGTATCGTGCTGCGGGCCATGGGAATTCCCACCAACATGTTTACGGTGATGTTTGCCATCGGCAGGCTTCCCGGTTGGATCGCCCAGTGGAAAGAAAGTCTGGATGATCCCAACTGGCGGCTGAGCCGTCCCCGCCAGATTTACATCGGCCTTCCTGAAAACCGGTATATCCCGATCGATAAGCGGTGAGGCAACTCACATAAAAACTATCCCAGATCGAAATATTTTTTAATTCACATGGATGGACAGGATAAACATGATAAAGATTTATATCCTGTCCATCCTGTGTATCCATGTGAATATGTTTTAATGAATCATGGTAGATTATTTTTTTGAGTTGCCTTGATTGAATTTAATATTTCATATCCAGTTTAAACAGGAAATCGCTGGTGCTCGATGAATCGGGAGGGGCTGAGTTATCTGTTCGGGAGAGGGAAGGGGTAAAGTCATGCTTGCCCATGATCGAGAGTTCCAAATTCCGTGAAAAGCTGTATCCGAGCTTCAGCGACATATCCATGGTATTCAACAAGGTGGATGTTTTAAAAAGAGAATCCATCATGTCTTGCTGATCGGCGTAGTGCATGGCCATCGAAACAGACCAGGGGCCGGCCATCGGGATGATCTGGGTGTTCAAACCAAAGATGCGTTTGGGGACTTCCAGAATTTCCCTGCTTTGGGACGGCTGATCATAAGTGAAGTACATCAGGGATGGCGTGATGATCAGCCCTTCCAATGGATTGATGGCACCGGCCAGTTTGAATCCGTGTCGGACCGTTGCTGTTGCATCGTCTCCGTCCATATTATAGAACGGCCATGCGGCATCCATATCTCTGTCGTAGATATTCCAGGCGGTGGCTTTGTCCAGTTTTTCGCGAGCGGCACTCAGGCTGACGTTGAAGGCATTATTGAGTAAATACTGATGATATTCGATGGCGTATGCATACCGATGACCATGGTCGAAATTATAAACTTCCGGGTCCGTATCCCGAAAAACGTATGGCCGTCTGGCATGGGCGGAATCGTATGACGGCCGGAATTCATCCCGTGCATAAGATTTGATATGACTGCCTGTATTGAGCCGGATGTCGAACCCGCCTTCCAACTGAAGGCCGTCCATCCCTGTTCTATCAAACGACATGGGTCTTTTGGTGCCGACCACCCTGGACTTCCAATGCTGGTCGTCCAAACTGGAAACGGTGATTCCCTGACCGTTGGTAGCATGGATGAAATTGCCGTCGCCCAAATAAACACCGACATGATTGATGCGTTTCTTCCGGGAAAAAAACACAAGATCGCCGGTTTGCAGCTCATCTTCATCGATGTTCTGAAGCCGCTGAGAGCTGAATTGTGCCGCGGAACTGTGCGGTAATTGGATTCCAAACAGGTTGGCGTAGATCGTTTTAGCGAATCCGGAGCAGTCCATTCCCCTTGGGCTGATACCACCGCTGCGATACGGAATACCGATATATTCCTTCATTTCTTCCTGAAGCTGCTCTTCTGAAAAATCCAACAGAGAGAAATGAAAGGAGCTGGGTGGAAGTTCTTTCGGCTGAGATGCCGGAATCGTTGACTTCTGTTTCTTTATTGAAACAGTTTGCCCGGACTTGTTTTTTTGGGCGTGATGCCGGTTGGAAACCTTTGTGCTCGCATGTTTATTCTGCCGGCTGGCACTGGCCTTATTGGTCTTGGATTTGGACTGTGTGCTGGCTGAATGCGTGGATTTTTGCCGATGGGTGTCGGTTTTTTTCCCGTGGGCCGGGGGTTTGGTTTTTTTGATGGATGCCGATTGGGTGTGTGCGGATTTTGAAGGGGCTTGTTTGCCATGAGCATTTTCAGTGGCAAGCATGAGACACACACAGCAAATAAACGAAAAAAAACTTTTGAGAAGACAATTGAGAATAGTTGCGTTTTTCATTGTTTCACATTCGTTGGTAACAAGATGAGGAGCCGGGTGCGAATTGGAATCGATGCAAAACAACAGGGCCATCCGCTCCTGGGCACAAGATGTCATACTGAACGAGCCAATGACAACACCAACAAATATATAATCCTTTCAGGGGGTTGTTGGATATTGGCTGAAAAGTTCGATTAATACGATTAATAAAACTGGCATAAACGGTTTCAGAATAAAACATTTGAAAATAATCGTCAATAGCCAAGGCGGGGAGTGCGGTGATAAAATGCTATTAACTATATTAAATCATAGATAATAATATGAAGAACAGGTCGTCGGGTCAGAAAAATGTGATTTGGGTCGGCTTGTCTGCCTGTTTTTTAATTTTACTGATCAATTTCTTTTCCTGTTCAGCAATTTTGGGATAGAATGTTGAGGAAATGCGTTTGACATATACATCGCCCGTATCGGTATGAAACAATATCTTTCGAGATGCATGGCCGCCAAGATCACTGCTCACTATCCGGATGTTTTCCATTTTCAGAAAATCGAGAACAAAATCGGCATTTTTTTGCCCGATTCCGTTCTCCTCGGAAATTGTCGGGAAGAGATGGGCGCCGCCGAATATTTTTGCAATGAGATGAAACCGGCAGCCACCGATGGCCATGATCCGGTTGATCAGTTGTTCCATGGCATTCACCCCGTATCTGGCGGCGGAGTCGAAATGTTTCATATCCGGCTTTCCCGGCATCAGAATGTGGTTCATCCCGCCGATTTGTTTCAGGGGGTCATACAGGCATACCGCCACACAAGAACCAAGCACCGTTGAAATGACAACAGATTCCTGGGTAACATACAGACCGCCGATGTGAATATTGATCAGTTTTTTCATGATATGGATGGCGGGAACTCAATGGTACACTTGTCATGGTCGAACAATGCGATCAATGTTTCATAATCGAGGTCATCGACGATTTTTCTCAGATTCTCGCTCACTGCCGGATCGATGCGGGGAATCTCTTCCAGCAGCGTGAACAGCTTGTCCTGGTGGCATCCGATGGCGGCATGGTGGATTTGTTTTCTGAGCGGATCGGGAATGCATTCCACCATCTCCCGTGTCAGGGCAGGTGATGGTTCGAACGATTCTTCCGGGGCGGCCGCTGGTTCACCGTGATAGCGCACGCCGGTCAGGCCGCGGATATTCTCGAACATCTCCTCGACCTTGAAGGGCACCATCATGAAAGCGTCGGCACCGGCGGCCAAGCTGCTTTCAAGGGTATTGTTCGTTGTATCGCCGGTGAGCATGATGATCTTCACCGCATCGCCTCCCGCACTACGGCGAATCCTTTCGATGGCTTCATCCCCGTTCATGTTGGGCATGTGTTTATCCATCAATACAAGCTGGGGACGCCACCTTGAAAATGCCGCCACCGCTTCCCTGCCGTCCTTGGCCTCCTGCACCACGAACCCTGACTTTTTCAACAATCGGACAAGCATGGCACGGCTGTCTTCGACATCATCGACCACCAACACCTTACAGGGGGGATGGCCGTCTTCGAGCCGACAGCACCGGCGAAGGTCGGTCTTTTCCGTGACCATAGACGCGATTCCTTCCCGAACCGGAATTTCAAGGCGGAAGCGGCTGCCTTGGCCGATTTCACTGGTGACGGTCAGATCTCCGCCCATTATCCGTGCAAATTGCCGGCTGATGGCCAGTCCCAGGCCAGTGCCCTCACCGCTGTGTCGGCCAGTTGCGGTTTGTTCGAATACTTCGAACAGCAGCCCCATTTCTTCTGCAGCGATCCCGGGCCCGGTATCCTCTACCAGAATCACCAGCGCCAGCACTCTGTCCTGTTGGACAGACTCCACCTTTGCGCGCAGGCGGATTTCACCCGTTTGGGTGAACTTCACGGCATTGTCGAGCAGATTGATCAACACCTGGCGCAGTTTCAGTTGATCCGTAACAATGTGGCGGGGAAGTTGATCGGGCTTCTTCGTGATGAATCTCAATTTCTTGGCGTTGGTTTTCGGCTGGAACATCGTTGTCAGATCGCGAAACAAGGCATGCAGATCGAAGGTGGCCGGGTTCAGCTCAGCAGCCCGGCCGGCCTCCATCCTGGAAAGCTCCAGGATGTCGTTGATGATCTCCAGCAGGTGATCTCCATTGCGATGGATGATTTCCAGACGCTTTCTTTGTTCGGAAGATGTATTCGGGTCGTCCTTCATCAACTGGGAGAAACCGATGATCGCGTTCAGTGGTGTGCGGATCTCGTGGCTCATGTTGGTCAGAAACCGGCTCTTGGCAGTGGCGGCAGCCTCTGCCTTGACAACTGCCGCTTCCAGCTTTTCATTGATCTCCCGCAATGCGCGTTCTGCCAGCGTGCGCTCGGTGATATCCTCTCCGGAACAGACAACGTATTCCACACTGCCATCGGCGCGGAGTTTGGGAAACTTCATGATAGAGAGCAGCCGATCCTCACCGGAGACATGGGGCGCCCATTCCTCGGTGCGCAGCGGCCTGCCGGTGGCGAATACCTCGATATTGGCCTGCCGGCTGATATCCGCCACTTCCTTGGGTAAGATATCGTGCAGACATCTGAACGCGAGGTCTTCCTTGCGTTTTCCGGTGAAGGCCGCATGGGCTTCGTTCACGGCTCCATAAGTATTTTCATCGGTCATATACCAGACCTGTGTCGGGATGTTGTCGAGCAAAATTCGCCGATCTTCTGCCTCTCTGGCCAGAACTTCCCGCTCGCGGGCGTCTGCCTCCAATTTAACTCTGCCAGCCAACTCCCTCTCCTCTGCGCTCCTTCGTTTCCGGATTTCCATGATCAGCACCGCTACGAAAACCAAAGCCATAATCAATACCGCAGAGATGCCAGCCAATATCCACGCCTGATGGCGTAATTGCTCACGTGTTTTGAACACAACTTCCTTAGGCCGCCAGGAATTGATAACCTTGTCGTATGTTCCATCTGTACGGATTTCAGCCAGGGCGGAGTTGATGTCTGCCAGAAGACTCTCATCCCCCTTTTTTACGGCAATCGCCGAGCTGCTTCTGCTGATGGGCTCTTCGATCAACTTGATGCCCCGGAATTTATTTTCTGCCAATACGAAACTGCCCACCCACCGATCTGCAACCACGGCATCCAGATCACCCCTTACCAGCATCTTGAATCCTTGAACGAAATCCGGAATGACTATCGTGTCGATCTGAGGGTCTTCCCGCAGTAAACGGATCGGCAGTCCGCTTTTTTCGACCCCGACCTTCATTCCGCGCAGATCATGCATGGATGAAATGTCAAATCGCTCGGTGGATGTGAATATCGTGAACTCCGATGTCAGAAGGGAGTCCGAAAAGTCATATATCTTCAACCGTTCCGGATCCGCATTGATCTGCAGCAGAGCGTCTGCACGTCCGGCCGCTACGAGTTGCTGGGCTTCAGCCCAGTTCATGAGGCGGATTTCCACTGGCCGATGGATATGCTGCGCAATGGCCCTGGCAATGTCCATCACAATGCCGGCTGGCTTGTCATCTTTCATGAAACACATCGGTGGCAGCGATTCATTGCCCAGAAACAAAGCGGGTTGATGTTCAGCAGCCTCATCGGCCGGTTGCGCAACCGCCTGATCCATCACCCAAAAGGTGAGCAATATACAGACAACTACCGCAATCATTGTTCGATCGGCAATCTGAAACCCAGATGGTTTTCCCTGTCTCATGACAGTATAATCTCCTCCCTGCTGCCTTGCGAAATGAATTTTCTGCAAGTCCATAGGTAATTTTCTGCAAGCACTTTTATCTGCAGCATGTCATTTTTTACGAGCACTTTACCGTGAAAAACCATAACATCTCCTTCAAGATAAGCTGGGGTCGCCACCTTGAAAATGCCGCCACTGCTTCCCTGCCGTTCCCGGCCTCCTGCACCTCGAAACCAGCATATTTCAGCGATAGGACAAGAAAGGCACGACTGTCTTCCATATCGTCCACCACCAACACCCTGCAGGGAGGATGACCGGCTTCGAGCCGAAATCGTCGGCGGGGATCAGTCTTTTTCGTGACCATAAACGCGATCCCTTCTTGAACCGGGATTTCAAGGCGGAAGCGGCTGCCCTTGCCGATTTCACTGGTAACGGTGATGTCCCCGCCCATTATCCGTGCAAACTGGCGGCTGATGGCCAGTCCCAGGCCCGTCCCCCGTCCGCTGCATCTGGTTGTTGCCGTTTGTTGAAAGGCTTCGAACAGCAGCCCAATTTCTTCCGCAGCGATCCCAGGCCCGGTATCCTCTACCAGTACCACCAACGCCGGCATTCCGTCCTGTTGGACCGATTCTGTCTTTGCGAGCAGACGGACTTCACCTGTTTGGGTGAACTTCACGGCGTTGCCGATCAGATTGATCAATACCTGACGCAGCTTCAGTAACTGAGAGAAGCCGATGATCGCGTTCAGCGGTGTGCGGATCTCGTGGCTCATGTGGGCCAGAAACCGGCTCTTGGCAGCGGCTGATGTCTCCGCCTTGGCAAGTGCCGCCTCCAGTTTTTCATTCATTTCCTGCAATTTTCGTTCAGCCAGCTTGCGCTCGGTGATATCCTCTCCGGAACAGACGACGTATTCCACACTGCCATCGGTGCGGAGCTTGGGAAACTTCATGATAGAGAGCAACCGCTTTTCACCCGAGACGTGGGAACTCCATTCCTCGGTGCGCAGCGGCCTGCCGGTGGCGAATACCTCGATATTGCCCTGCAGGCAGATATCCGCCATTTCCTTGGGTAAGATATCGTGCAGACATTTGAAAGAGATGTCTGCCTTGCGTTTTCCGGTGAAGGCCGCGCGGGCTTCGTTCACCGCACCATAAGTATTTGCGTCGGTCAGATACCAGATCTGTGTCGGGATGTTGTCGAGCAAAATTCGCGGATCTTCGGTCTCTCTGGCCAGCACCTCCCGCTCGCGTAAGTCTGCCTCGTACTTCCGCAAAGCC